>CAMHOK010000129.1 GCA_946186735.1 uncultured Bacteroidales bacterium | reverse complement strand
CATGCGGAGGAGACGATGATACCTTCGTGATACTGTTCGAGCAGCTGTTTGTCGATACGCGGTCGGTCGTAGAAGCCGTCGATATATGCCTGACTGACTATCTTACAGAGGTTGCGATAGCCTGTCATGTTCTTAGCGAGGAGGATGAGGTGCCAACCGCTCCGGTCCACGATGATCTCTTTGCCTTCGCCGTTGGTGGCCTTCACGTTCTTATCTTTGAGCAGTCGGTTTCGTCGTGCACAATAAGCCTCTACTCCCACTATAGGCTTGAAGGGTTGGAAAGCGGCGAGTGCTTGTTCGAGCTCGGGCAGCTGAGCCTCTAATGAGGGTAGGTTAGCTTGAGCCTCACGGGCATCTTTGATGCGCTGTTGGAGGGTGTCGCGCTCATGTTCGTTCTGCTCGACCGACAGCTGTGCCTCCCATTCGGGTATGGCGGCTATCTGCTCCTTGGTTTTGGCTATGAGCTCTTTACACTCCTTGACTTTGTTCTTGGGCTTAGAGTTGACTTTCTTGGCATAGTCGAGGAACTCTTTGATGCCGAACATAGCACCATGGTCGGTGAGCGCCATGGCGTGCATGCCTGTTCGCATACATTTGTCGATGAGGTCGGGTACCTTAGACATGCCGTCGAGGACGGAGTAGTGAGAGTGGACGTGAAGGTGAGTAAATTCCATAAGGTAATGTTTTTTGCGTTCTAAAATCTAACAGCGCAGCGTTCTAACAGCGTAGCGGTCTAAAAACTTACGTATTCTGCATCTGTGTCAGTTTGGTGTATATGCCGTTGAGTTGGAGCAGTTGTTGGTGTGTTCCTTGTTCGACTATCTGTCCGTCTTGCAGTACGCAGATGAGGTCGGCGTTGCGTATGGTGGATAGTCGGTGCGCGACGACGAGGGTGGTGCGGTTGCGCATGAGGTTATCGAGCGCCTCTTGCACGAGTTTCTCTGACTCGGTGTCGAGGGCTGAGGTGGCTTCGTCGAGGATGAGTATGGGCGGGTTCTTGAGTATGGCTCGGGCGATAGAGATGCGTTGTCGTTGTCCTCCGCTGAGTCGTGAGCCGCGGTCGCCTATGTTCGTTTGATATTGTTCGGGTGTAGCCATGATGAAGTCGTGTGCGTTGGCAATCTTTGCGGCAGCGATGACTTGTTCCATGGTAGCATGTTCGACGCCGAAGGTGATGTTGTTGTAGAACGAGTCGTTGAAGAGTATGGCGTCTTGGTTGACATTGCCCATGACGGCTCTGAGGTCGTGTGTGAGCAGTTGTCGTATGTCGATGCCTGCCACCTCTATCTTCCCTTCGATGACATCCCAGAAGCGTGGCAGGAGGTCAACGAGCGTGGTCTTGCCTGAGCCTGACTGTCCGACGAAAGCGATGGTCTGTCCTTTGTAGATGTTGAGGTTGATATGTCGGAGCACAGGTCGGTCGGGCTGGTAGTGGAAGCTGACATTGTCGTATCTGATGAGTGGTTGGTCAGCCGTTAGGTTGTTGAGGTCGAGGGTGGCGGGTGAGGCGGGTTCGGCGATGTTGTTAGGTGTGAGGAGGATCTTATCGATACGTTCGAGCGATGCTATACCTTTGCGTATGCTGTACGTTGCTTTGCTGAGGTCTTTGGCGGGGTTGATGATGCTGTAGAAGATGACGAGGTAATAGATGAACTCCGGAGCGCTGATGGTGGAGTGGTCAGCGAGTATGAGTGAGCCTCCGTACCATAGGAGTATGGCTATGAGCACTGTCCCGAGGAACTCGGAGACGGGGTGTGCGAGCATGTATCGGCGGTAGATACGGTTGAAAGTGAGTCGGGTGTCGTTGATGAGACGGTCGAAGCGGTTGATGAGTTTGTCTTGTGCGTTGAAAGCTTTGACCACGCGTAGTCCGCCGAGGGTCTCTTCAATCTGTGTGAGTATCTCGCCTGTCTGTTCTTGTCCTTTGTTGGAGCGTCGTTTGAGGCTCTTGCCTATCTTCCCGATGAGCCATCCGCTCAGCGGGAGGAGGATGAGGACGAAGAGAGTGAGTTGCCAAGAGAGTGCGAAGAGAGTGGCGAGGTAGATAATGATCATGATAGGGTCTTTGAAGATCATGTCGAGCGAAGCCATGATGCTGTTCTCCACCTCGTTGACATCGGACGACATACGCGACATGATATCGCCTTTCTTCTCTTCGGTGAAGAAGCCGATAGGCAGCGACACTATCTTCTCGTAGAGTTGGTGACGGAGGTCTCTGAGCACGCCGGTGCGGATGGGAATCATGAAGTAAGAGGCGAGCCAGGTGGTGGCGCACTTGAGCAGGGTCATGAAGACGAGGAACAGACCGAGCAGGAACAGCACCCAGCCGGAGCCTCCTTGGTTGATCTGCACGCCTATGAAGTAGAATATCTGTTCTTTGGCGGCGTTAAGATAATCTTGAAGGGTGTTGACCGAGTCCCAGTCGGGAGAGGCTAACTGAGTGTCGGCAATGCCGAAGAGGATCTGCAGCACGGGTATGATAGCAGCAAAAGAGAAGAGACTGAGCACGGTGCTGAGCAGGTTGAAGAAGATGTTGAGCACCACTTCTTTCCTATAAGGAGGGATGAAGCGTCGGAGTATGCTGAAAAGGGTCATATCAGATGGTGGTTATTAAGGGGTATAGAATAGTCGAATTAGGTGCGCAAAGGTACGAATATTTTTTTAATGGGCAAGGTGTTTCTGAGGTTAAATAAAGAATAAATTGCAATGGAGGACAAGTGAGAGGGTTAGGTGGGGTGAATGAGGCACGAGTGTTGTGTGTTTGAAAGAAAAGATGTATCTTTGCGGTGTGGAAAGGCTGTTGAGCCGCTTACACAACGCGAATTCAACTATTCAACTATTCAACTATATTATGTCTCGTTTTAATATTTTTCGTTCTGCTATCTTTGCAGGAGTGTCGATAGGAGTAGCCGGTTTTGGTTACTTGGTAGATGCTAAGATAGGCATGTTCCTTTTTGCTTTTGGTCTTGCCACTGTTGTTCATTACAAGCTCAAGCTGTTCACGGGCACCGCAGGTTTTGTGGAGAAGAAGAGCGACCTTGTGGACCTGTTGATCATCCTTGGCGGCAATGTGATAGGCTGTCTGTTGGTAGCTTTGTTGTCGCGTTGCAGTGCGTTGGACTTGCAGTCGGCTGCTGAGCAGGTGTTAGAGAAACGCTTGAGCAACGGCTGGTGGCGTTCGGCGTTGTTGTCGATAGGTTGCGGTTTCTTGATGACCACAGCTGTCACTTTTGCTCGTAAGTCGAAAGAGTTTGCCGACTGGTTGCCGTTGCTTTTCGGAGTGCCGATGTTCATCTTCTGTGGTTTTCCGCACTGCATAGCCGACAGTTTCTATTATCTGTGCTGCTCGCCTTCGTGCTGGGCACAAGCAGACTTCTGGCTCTTGTACGGCGGTATCATCGTTGGCAACTTCATCGGTTGCAACCTCTATAGACTGTTTGTTGACCGTAAGACCGTGTGAGCGATGAAGATAAGAGTGTTAGCGTGGTTGTTGGCGGTATGCTTGGCATTTATGTCATGCAAGAGTGCTTCTGAGCGTGAGATAGACGCGTTGGTGTCGGGGATGAGTGTTAGCGAGAAAGTGGCACAACTAATGATGATCAGTGCCGACTCTTACGCGAAGCCTCATGCCAAGGCGCAGAAAGAGCACTTGGTCAGAGACATAGGTGTGGGTGGTATCATCTTCACCAACGACCGCTTGACCCGTGCCTCGGCTATGTTGGCTCATCTTGACAGTATGTCCGGCTTGCCGTTGTTGGTGGGTATAGACGGGGAGTGGGGACCGGCTATGCGTTTTGCAGAGTTGCCTTTCTTCCCGCGTCAGCTCCAACTGGGTGCTATTGAGGACGATAGTCTTATCTATGAGATGGGCCGTGCGGTAGGCGAGCAGTGCCGACTGATTGGTGTGAACATCAATTTTGCGCCGGTGGTTGATGTCAATATCAATCCTCGCAATCCTGCCATCAATAGTCGCTCTTTCGGAGCGAACAGTGAGCGTGTGGCAGCGTTGGCGAGTGCTTATATGCGGGGTATGCAGGCGGGTGGCATCAGTGCGACAGCCAAACATTTCCCCGGTCATGGCGACACCGAGGTGGACTCTCATCGTGCTCTGCCTTGCTTGGAGTTGAGCCGTGAGCGTATGGATAGCGTGGAGCTCGTCCCTTTCCGTCGGCTGATAAGAGATGGTGTCGATCTGGTGATGCTGGGGCATCTCTTGGTGCCTGCCTATGATAGCGTACCTACCACTCATTCGCGTGTCATCATCAAGGATTTGTTACAACAGCGTTTGGGTTTCGACGGCATAGTGGTGAGTGACGCGTTGACGATGCGCGGATTAGTGAAAGACACTATGTACGCTGAGGCTGTGGTGAAGGCTTATAGGGCCGGTGTGGAGTTGCTGCTCATGCCTCGGCAGGCAGAACAGGCAATAGATGAGATAGTCCGGCTGATAGAGAGCGGTGAGGAGACAGAAGAGGAGTTGGACCGACGAGTGAAGAAGATACTCCGACTTAAGCAGCGCTACGGGTTACTCAAGAAAGACTTCCATCGTAGTGTTATCACCGACGAAAACTTGTCAGACTACATGCTCGATAAGGATAGAGTGGAGCGGCTCAATACGAAGTTGTCGGAGGCCTCGGTTACGGATATCAAAGGCGAGGTGATACCTCTTACGGGAAGACGAGTGGCATATATAGGCTATAGGGCTGTCTATCACCCGTATGTGCGTCGTTATGGCGACTTAGAGGGACTGTCGGGTTATGCTGCTTTCTCAGGTATAGACAGTACGGGTGCAGTGACGGCGGTAAAGACACTGATGGAGGAAGGTGTGACGGTCGATTATTTCCCCACTTCTGACGAGCCGTCGTTAGAAGAGATACGACTGTTGCTGAGCCGTTTGCGCGGTTATGACGAGGTGGTGATAGGCTTCCATGACGGAGCACAGCATGCTCATCAGATGCTTGGTGTGCCTCAGGAGCATATACAACTCTTCAAGCACTATGCAGAAGAGACAAAGGTGAGTGTGCTCTATTTCGGTAACCCTTACGACATGGCATCGTGGGGCGATTGTTCGTGCCTGAGGAACATGCTTATGTGTTATGCTGATACTTACTATAATGAGCGTGCCGGAGCTATGGTGCTTGTGGGCAAGAACAGTTGCCGAGGAGTGTTGCCGGTGAGATAGATCTTCAATAATTTCAATCGTTGGTACCTATGAATATCCTTCTATGTTTCGACTCTTTCAAGGGTTGTCTGATGTCGTCGGAGGCCAACAGGTCGGCAGGCGACTGTTGTCGTCGTCTGTCGGAGGCTAACGCTGTTACGGAGTTGGCTATGAGTGATGGCGGCGAGGGTTGGTTGGATGCTTTCCGTCTGTCGTTAGGCGGTGAGGAGGTGGAGGTTGACTGTTGCGACCCTTTGCGTCGCAGTTTGCGTGCGTCTTACCTGCGTATAGGCACGACGGCTGTGATAGAGTCGGCGCGTGCTGCCGGTCTGACGCTGTTGCGTGAAGAGGAGCGCAACCCCTTGTTGGCCGACACTTATGGTGTGGGTCTGTTGATTGCTCATGCGGTGGAGCGGGGTTGT
>CAMHOK010000128.1 GCA_946186735.1 uncultured Bacteroidales bacterium | reverse complement strand
TTGCATCTTATATATCTTTTAAAAGTTAATCATCTTTGCGGTGCAAAGTTAGCAAAAATTCTTCATACCCGCAACAAAAGGGCACGCATTTTGCCATACAAAAAAAAATGCATACCTTTGCATGCTAAATTCAACTATTCACCCATGTCCCGCACTGCCTTCTACATCATCGTCTCCGTCTTGCTGAGTCTGAGCCTGCTCTCTTGTCGGAAGAAGCCTGAAGACTTCAGTCATCTCGACAAGCGTCTGCCTGTCCGTGTCATGCTTGCCGACACCATCACCTATCAGTCGGAGCGCACCTATTCGGGCACTATCATCTCCGACTACACCCTCCCTCTGGGTTTTCCTCTCGGCGGGCGTTTAGAGTCGGTCTTGGTCAAGGTGGGCGACCGTGTAGCCCCTAACAGTATCTTGGCTCATGTCGATACCACCAACGCTCACAACGCATTAGCGTCGGCTTTAGCTACTCTGCGACAGGCCGAGGACTCTTACCAAAGGGTCAAGATGGTACACGACCGCGGTGCCGTCAACGACATACAATGGGTAGAGGTTGAGACCAAGCTCACTCAAGCACAAGCTATGGTCAACATTGCACGCAGAGAGCTTGACAACTGCTTCATACGCGCACCTAAGAAGAGCGGATTAGTGGTGGGCTCCACCTCTGCCGTCGTCGGACAGGACATGATACCTCAGCAGACAGTGCTCACCCTGGTGGACCCCTCACGACTCCGTGTGGAGTTCGCGGTGGCAGAGAACGAGATAACCAATATCAAGAACGGCCAACAAGTGGATGTTCGTATCCTTGCCGGCAACCACCGAGCCCGAGCCGTCATACGCGAAAAGAACATGCTGGCTAACCCGCTCTCTCACTCCTACACCATCAGTGCCGACCTCCAAGACACTCATGCCGACATCATGCCGGGCATGGTCTGTCAGGTAACCGCCTATTACAACCCAAAGGCCGGACCCGTCATCATACCTGCCACCGCTATCCATACACGACCTAAAGGAACGGCATTATGGGTAGCACACGAGGGCAGAGCACAGCTCCGATACATCACCATCGACTCGTATCAACGACACGGAGTGGCAGTGAGCAGCGGACTCCGACAAGGCGACACTATCATCATCGAAGGCTGCCAAAAGATGTACGAAGACTGCCCTATCAAGATACAATAGACTCACCGCTACCCCACTCACCACCTGAGCCGCTAACCACCTCACATGAGCCAACGCAACCACATAGAGAGCGCCATGCGCAACCACAGCATCGTCTTTTTTGTTGTGGCGATGTTGCTCGTGTTCGGTATCACGAGTCTGCCCAGACTCAACAAAGATGAGTTCCCGCAGTTCACCATCCGCCAAGGAGTGGTAGTAGCTGTCTATCCCGGAGCTACGGCACATGAGGTAGAACAGCAGGTCACACTACCCCTCGAGCGTTTCTTGTTCACCTATCAGGAGATCAACAAGTCAAACACCTACTCCACCACCGAGGACGGCATAGCTTATATCTTCGCCGACCTCAGAGTGCAGGTCAGAGACAAGGACGAGGTGTGGAGTAAGATACGCGACGGCATAGAGCTCTTCCGTCAGACCGACCTGCCCAAGGGTGTGGTTGCCACCACCGTCATCGACAATTTTGGCAACACCTCCAGCCTTCTGCTCGCCATCGAGAGCGACCGCCGCACCCCGCGTGAGTTGCGCGACTATGCCCTCCGACTCAGCGACCGACTGCGCACCATACCGCAGATGGGCAACCTCAGTATTCTCGGCGAGAGGAACGAAGAGGTGGCTATCCGGCTCAACACCGCACGCCTCTCGCAGTATGGCATCAACCAAGCCACCATCATCTCACAGCTCGCCATGCAAGGGTTCCGTACCACGGCGGGCACTATCGACCAAGACCATGAGCACATGCTACTGCATGTGGACATACCCTATCAGAGCGAGTACGAGCTGCAACAGCAGATCATCTATACCGACCCCGTCAACTCTAACACCATACGCCTCAAGGATGTGTGCACCATAGAGCGACGATACCAAAAGAACGAGAGGTATGTGGCGTACTACGAAGGAGAACAGATCTCCGACGATAACGCCTGCCTCATCATCAACATGGAGATGTACCCGGGCAACAACATCGTCGCTTTCGGTGATAAGGTGGACGACATACTCACTGAGGCACGCTCCTCTTTCCCAGACGACATCCGTTTCCACCGTATCACCGACCAACCAAAGGTGGTCAACGAGTCGGTCATGTCTTTCCTGCGCGACCTGCTGCTCTCTATCATCGTGGTCATAGCCGTCATGCTCATGCTCTTCCCGCTACGCACAGCCTTAGTGGCGTCCACCGGCGTCCCCGTATGCACGGCTATATGCTTGGGACTGATGTGGATAACAGGCATCGAGCTCAACACCGTCACCCTCGCCGCCCTCATCGTCGTGCTCGGCATGATAGTGGACGACTCGGTCATCGTCATCGACGGATACACTAACCTCCTTGAGAAGAACCACTCACGATGGTACGCCGCCTCGGTGAGCACCTCTCAGCTGTTCGTGCCCATGACCATAGCCACATGCGCCATCTCCGGCATGTTCTTCCCCATGACAAAGATCATCACCGGACCGCTCGGCGAGTTCGTGCAACGCTTCCCGTGGGCGGTAGCTTTCGCACTCACCGCCAGCATCTTCTATGCCGCATGGGTCATACCCTACCTCGCCACGCAGTTCATACACCGTAAGAGCGAGAACACCACCCTCTTCGAGAAAGGACAACAACGCTTCTTCGACTACCTCCAGCGACTCTACCAAGCCCTCCTCACTCGCTGTTTCCGGCACCCTTGGCTCACCATCACCGCCACACTCTCACTCGTCCTTCTCGGACTGTTCATCTTCACACGACTCAATGTGCAGATGATGCCCAAAGCGGAGCGCTCGTGCTTCGCCGTGGAGATACACCTCCAACCCGCCGCCGACACACACCGCACACAACTCATAGCCGACTCCATAGCACGAGTGCTCAACCACGAACCTGCGGTGAAGAACGTGACAGCTTTCATCGGCTCAGGCTCACCACGCTTCCATGCCACCTACACCCCACACATGCCTGCCGCCAACTACGCACAACTCATCGTCAACACCACCGACAACGATGCCACCATCCGACTGCTCCGACACTACTCCCTCCTCTATGAGAACGCTTTCCCTGAGGCATACATACGCTTCAAACAGATGGACTACCAGGCTGTCAAGAACCCCATAGAGGTCTATCTGCAGGGAGCACCACTCGACAGCATGCTCTTGATAGCCGACGACATCGTCGCTTACATGAACCGACAAGATGAGCTCACATGGGTCCATTCCGACTACGACGACATAGCACCCATGCTCAGCGTCCGACTCAAAGCAGAAGAGGCAGAACAACTCGGCGTGACACAAGCCACACTCTCGCTCTACCTCAGCTCAGTGCTCTCCGGACAGACCATGTCAGCACTATGGGAAGATGATTATAAGGTGCCTATCGTCGTCTATTGCTTCGACGATGAAGAGCAGGATATCGACCGGTTGCGTAACCTCATGGTACCTACCGCCATGCCCGGCGTCTGGGTTCCGCTCCGACAAGTGGCAGACATAGTGCCCGAATGGCACCACACCTCTATCACTCACCGCAACAACATACCCACCCTCACTATCGGTGCCGACCTCAGAGGACGCACCTCACAACCGCTACTTCAGAAACGCATCAAAAACTATATAGAAAAACAAGTGAGTCCCACCCTGCCTCCGAACATACGCATCAGCTACGGCGGACTCACCGCACAGAACGATGCCGTCATCCCGCAACTGGTGTGGTCGGTGGTGGCTGCCTTGCTCGTCATGTTTGCTCTGCTCATCTACCATTTCTCGAAGATACGCATAGCCATTCTCTCACTCTCAATGAGCCTGCTCTGCCTCTTCGGCGCTTGCCTCGGGCTATGGCTCTTCGACCTCGATTTCTCTATCACCGCACTGCTCGGACTCGTCAGCCTCATCGGTATCATCGTCCGCAACGCTATCATCATGTACGAGTATGCCGAAGAGCTGCGGTTCGGACCGATGAAGATGAGCGTCAGAGAAGCAGCCTATCAGGCAGGACTGAGACGTATGCGACCCATCTTCCTCACCTCTGCCACCACCGCACTCGGCGTCATGCCGATGATCATAGCACACACCAACCTATGGATGCCCATGGGAGTGGTCATCTGCTTCGGCACTATCTTCACCCTACCGCTCGTCGTTACGATGCTGCCGGTAGCCTACTGGAAAGCTAACGAACAGAAGGCTGAAAAGAAATAGATGAATAGGTAAATTTCCGCAAACGCATGTCCGCGATGTGTAGAGACGCATGTAAATGCGTCTCCGAGAGTACTCCTTATAATATCAGCCACAACACGAGGCAGACGGCAGGACAAGCCAGTAGGAAAGAGTCGAAACGGTCTAACACGCCGCCATGACCGGGCAAGAATGAGCCCGAGTCTTTCACCCCTATCGTACGCTTCATCAAGCTTTCCATCAGGTCGCCTAAGGTGCCCGCTGCTGCAATGACTGCACTCAGACATATCCACATACCTGTTGTCATCGTCTCCGAGCCCGACAACCGGGCAAACAGATAACCGGCTATCAGCGAGAACAGCACTCCGCCTGCCAAGCCCTCCCAGGTCTTACCCGGACTGACACGAGGGAACATCTTATGCTTGCCGATGAGCGAACCGGTGCAGTAAGCACCCGTGTCGTTAACCCAGATGATGACATACAGAGCCAACAAGATCAACTTATCGTAACCCACTATCAGACAGCTCAGAGCAAAAGGTAAGGCTATCATCACCTGACCCGTCAACAGGTCTGCCCACTCCGAACGAGCATTGATACCTTGTCTGAACAGCTGAGCCACCAAAGCGACGATGAGCAACAAACAATAGACGCCGATATTGAGTCTGTCGTTGACACAGATGAGTCTGTCGTTGACACAGAGGGTGTCCATAGGCAGCGTCGATGCAAAAGCCGTCAGGAACAGCCAGCCCGACAAGACGGCACCAGCCATCTTGGTAAGGAAAGACGAACCGGCAAGAGTATGATACTCCGTTAACGCCCATATACTCACCACTATAAACAACACTCCGAACAGCCAAGGACACTGCTCGAAGAAAATGATTGAACATACTACAAGAGCTACATATACCGCTCCTGACAATGTGCGCTGAACAAAGTTTGACATAATAGTTGAAGGGTTGAATAGTTGAAGGGTTGAATAGTTGAAGGGTTGAAGGGTTGAATAGTTGAAGGGTTGAATAAGGTCCGACCACTACGCAATAAGGTCCGACCACTCCGCACTGCAAAATTACTATTTTTTTTCGATAAAATAACTATCTTATCTATTATTTCAGAAATTATTCGTATCTTTGTAGCGAATAATAGGTAAAACCACATGTACAAAGAAACAGTGTAGAGAGCTTCCGTGAGTTCCGTGAGTTCCGTACATAAACACCATTCGTGTAATTCGTGTAATTCGTACAGAAAAAACATTGTTCGGATAGTATCCGAACACAATGAACGAAGCCG
>CAMHOK010000127.1 GCA_946186735.1 uncultured Bacteroidales bacterium | reverse complement strand
TGCACCGCATATATGTGTGGCTGTGGCAATAAAGGAGCGGCCGGAGCATACAAACAGAGAAAACAATTTTAAATACATAATAAACAATGAATATTTCTTATAAATGGTTGAAGCAGTACATCAATCTCACTGAAGATGCTGCTGAGGTTGCCAAACACTTGACCTCTATAGGTCTTGAGGTGGGTACTGTAGAGAAAGTACAAACGATCAAAGGTGGTTTAGAGGGGTTAGTGATAGCCCGTGTGCTTACGTGTGAGGCTCATCCTAACTCCGATCATCTTCATATAACAACGGTGGAGCTGCAAGAAGGTGCAGAGCCTGTTCAGATAGTATGCGGTGCTCCCAATGTGGCTGCAGGGCAGAAAGTGGTGTGTGCCACCCTCGGAACGGTCCTGTATTCTGGCGACGAGAGCTTCACGATAAAGAAATCGAAGATACGCGGGGTGGAGAGTTTTGGTATGCTCTGCGCTGAGGACGAAATAGGTATAGGCACGAGTCATGACGGTATCATCGTCTTACCTGAGGACGCACCTGTGGGTATGCCTGCCAAAGAGTATTATCATGTAGAAGATGACTATCTCATCGAGGTTGACATAACGCCCAACCGTGCTGACGCTTGCTCTCACTATGGAGTGGCTCGCGACTTGTATGCTTACTATAAGGCACATGGCGAGTCCTTGGACTTAGTCAAGCCTTCGGTGGCTGCTTTCAAGGTGGACAGCAATGCTCTGCCCATCAAGGTGGTTGTAGAGAACGAGAAAGCTTGTCCGCGTTATACGGGCGTAACCATCAAAGGTGTGGAGGTTAAAGAGTCGCCTGATTGGCTGCAGAACGCGCTCAGGACGATAGGTCTGCGACCGATCAACAATGTGGTGGACGCCACCAACTATGTGCTTCATGAGATGGGGCAGGCTCTGCATGCTTTCGATGCCGACAAGATAGAAGGAGGCGTGGTGAAGGTGCAGACGGTGCCTGCCGGCACTCTGTTCCGTACTCTCGATGAGGTGGAGCGTAAGCTCAGCGACCAAGACCTGATGATATGTAACCTCAAAGAGCCGATGTGTATAGCCGGTGTGTTCGGCGGACTCAACTCGGGTGTTACCGACCAGACGCATAATATCTTCCTTGAGTCGGCTTATTTCAATCCCGTGAGCATACGCAAGACAGCTCGCCGTCATGGTCTGTCCACCGATGCTTCTTTCCGCTATGAGCGCGGTTGCGACCCTAACAATACGCTCTATGTGCTCAAGCGTTGCGCCCTGCTCATCCAGCAAGTGGCAGGCGGAGAGATAGCCATGCCGGTGACCGACATCGTTGACGGCAAAGAGTCGAGTGCAGAACAGCCCTTTGCTCCCTTTAGCGTAGATTTCTCGCTCAGTCGTGCTTACTCGCTGATGGGAAAGGAGATAGGTGAGCAGACGGTGAAGACTATCTTAGAGGCTTTAGAGGTGAAGGTTGAAGAGCGGACGGCAGACGAGTGGCATCTTCAGGTGCCGCGCTATAGGGTGGATGTAGAAAGAGAATGTGATGTGGTAGAAGACATACTGCGTATCTACGGCTACAACAATATCGAGTTCCCTGAGAAGCTCAACAGTAACCTGTCTTACTCTAAGCACCCCGATCCTGTCTTCTTGCAGCGTCGTATAAGTGAGCAGTTGACGGCTCAAGGCTTCAACGAGATACTCAACAACTCGCTCACCAAGACGAGCTATTACGAGCAACTCACCACTTATCCGCTTGCTCAGGCAGTGAAGATAAAGAACCCGCTATCCAACGACCTTGCTCTGATGCGTCAGACTCTGCTGTTCGGCGGGTTGGAAAGCATAGAGCGTAATGTCAACCGTAAGCACCAAGACCTCTGTTTCTATGAGTTCGGCAACTGCTATCATTATCATAAGCTTGAGGACAGCGAGTTAGGTGCGCAGTCGCCGCTCAAGGCTTACTCAGAAGAGATGCACCTTGCCCTCTGGCTCACAGGCAATAAAGAGCCGCAGTCGTGGGTGAGAAAAGAGGAGAAGACCTCTTTCTATCGCCTGCACGCTTTCGTTAATAACATTCTCAAACGCTTAGGCGTTGACCCCGAGTCGGTTGAGACGGAAGAGTATCAGAACGAACTCTTCGCCGACGGACTCGCACTCAAAGCACGCAACGGCAAGCGTATAGGAGTGATGGCTGTGGTAGATAAGAAACTGCTCAAGCAGTTTGATATAGATAACCCTGTCTATTATGCCGACCTCGATTGGCAAGTGCTGCTCCGACTGAACAAACAGTATAAGCCCGTCATCGAAGACCTGCCGCGCTTCCCCGAGGTGAAGAGAGACCTGGCTCTGCTCGTTGACAAGCAGGTATGCTTCGCCGACCTCAAGAAAGCAGCTCTCGACACCGAACGCAAACTGCTCAAACAGGTGTATCTGTTCGATGTGTATGAAGGCAAGAACCTTGAGGCAGGAAAGAAATCGTATGCTCTCTCGTTCATCCTTCAAGACCCTAACAACACACTCAAAGATAAGCAGATAGAGAATGTGATGGCTCGTCTGCAGAAAGTGTTTGAAGATAAGTTCGGAGCACGATTGAGATAAAGATTATTCAACAAAACAACAACGATATGAAAAGACTAATGACTCTTTTTGCCTTTTGTTGCCTACTGTCGGTAGCATGGGCGCAAGAAGCTCAAGAAGAATCGAAGAAAGATTCGGGCTTCGTTTTCACCACGGTGAAGCAACTGCCTATCACCTCGGTGAAAGACCAGAACCGTTCGGGAACATGTTGGTCGTATTCCACTATCTCGTTCATCGAATCGGAGCTTATCCGTATGGGTAAGGGCGAGTACGACTTGAGTGAGATGTTCGTTGTTCATCACACGATGATGGACCGTGCTGTCAACTATGTCCGTTTTCATGGTGAGAGTTCGTTTGCCCCGGGTGGCTCGGCTTACGACGTGATGTACTGCATCAAGAACTACGGCATAGTGCCGCAAGAGGCTATGCCGGGTATCATGTATGGCGACACTCTGCCGGTGCACACTGAGCTCGACTTGGTGGCAGGCGGTTATGTCAAAGCACTGGCAAGCAGCAAACTAAAGAAACTGACTAAGGTGTGGCAAAAAGGTTTAGAGGCTATATACAACACTTATCTTGGTGAGTGCCCCAAGGAGTTCGTGTATAACGGAGTGACATACACTCCCATGAGTTTTGCTCAGATGCTCGGTCTTAATCCTGACGACTATGTGTCCATCACCTCTTATACTCACCATCCTTTCTACACACGTTTTGCCCTTGAGGTGCCCGACAACTGGCGCTTGGACATGATGTATAACGTGCCGCTTGCCGACCTGATGGCTATCATCGATAATGCTATCGACAAAGGTTATACTATGGCATGGGGTGCCGATGTGAGCGAGATAGGCTTCACCCGCAAAGGTATAGGCGTCATGCCCGATGCCGACAAAGGTGCCGACCTCACCGGCTCTGACATGGCGCGTTGGCTCGGACTGTCTGCCGACAATAAGAAGAAAGAGCTGACCTCCAAACCTCTGCCTGAGATGACCATCACACAAGAGATGCGACAAGAAGCTTACGACAACTGGGAGACAACCGACGACCATGGTATGCAGATCTTCGGTATAGCTAACGACCAGAACGGCAAGCTATACTATATGGTGAAGAACTCGTGGGGAACACTCAGAAGCGACTATAAAGGTATATGGTATGTGTCAAGAGCTTTCATGGAGTATAAGACCAACGATATACTTGTTCATAAAGATGCCATACCCAAGGACATAAAAAAGAAACTCGGCATCAAATAAATGGCATTGGCACACTTGCAATGACAATGTAACCAAGACACAAATCAGTTAGTTAACCTACAGGGAAGAGCTCAAGAGCAAGAGCGCCCGAGAGCTCAACCCGAATAAATCTAATAGTGTTATGAAAAGATTTTCTCTTTTGCTGATTTTGATTTCAGCTTTGTTTATTGCTTGTAAGCATGAACTCACTCCATTCGAGCAAGTGATTCAGAGTGAGCCTATCAAACCGCTCATGTTATCTTTCTCAGGAGAGAGTCAGACCGTCGAGTTTGTCGATTACATACCCACACTGATGAACATGAACTTCGACCGAGTGATGCTCGACAGTTTCGTTCTTGATGCAGAGAAGAAGAGCGTTGTGTTAGACCCAATGTCTCAGATGCTCGTCTTGATGTCGTCGAAACAAGTGCCTCTTCTTAGTTTCCGTAAGGGCGAAGATGTGCTCTCAGTGGTAGCTCTGCCGCAAGATGCGCCTCACAAACAAGTGATGTATATCCAAGAGGCTTCGAGAACCGGCATCACCATTACCTTTACTGAGGAACCTAAACAACCGCAGTTCCTCGTTATGTGGCAGAACAAAGAGGTGTCGCGTGAGGCAACGGCTGTCGATGAGAAGACCTTCGTCGTTCCTTTCCCCACCGATTGTCATAAGGCCGGGCGCTCTTTCGTGCGCGTGTATGCTATGACCGATGAGTACATCTGCAACGACCTTCTCCTTCCTCTTGACAACATGAAGCCCATCCGCGATGCCAAACGACTGACGCGTCATGACCCTCAGTCGCAAGTGCTCTACTCACTCATGGTTGATCGCTTCGAAGATGGTAACACGAAGAACAACTGGAAGATGAACTCACCTGAGGTGCTCGACATAGTGGACTATCAGGGAGGCGACCTCAAAGGTATAACCAAGCGTATAGAAGACGGCTTCTTCAACGATCTGGGCATAACCACTATATGGATATCGCCTATCACACAGAACCCATGGGACGCTTGGGGTAAGTATATCTTCCAAGATAACGACGACGGCTCGTTCAACAACAAGTACGACCCCTCAATGTCGTACACACGCTTCTCAGGCTATCATGGCTATTGGCCCATATATTCAACTAAGGTGGATACACGCTTAGGAACAGACCAAGAGCTCAAAGAGATGCTCTCGGTGGCTCATAAGCACGAGCTCAATGTTATTCTTGACTATGTGGCCAACCACCTGCATATACATTCGCCTACCATTCAGCAACACCCCGATTGGATAACCGACAGTATCTTACCCGACGGACGGCGTAACTTCGAACTGTGGGACGAGGCACGACTCACCACATGGTTCGATGCTCACATACCCACACTCGACCTTGAGAGAGAAGAGGTGTATGAGCCGATGACCGACTCCGCACTCTATTGGATCGAGCATTTCGATTTCGACGGTTTCCGTCATGATGCTTGCAAGCACATACCTGAGGTCTATTGGCGTACGCTGACTCAGAAGATGAAACAGCGTTTCCCTAACCGTCAGCTATGGATGATAGGTGAGACCTACGGCAGTCCGGAGCTGATAGGGTCGTATGTGAAGACAGGTATGCTTGATGCTCAGTTCGACTTTAATGTCTATTTCACAGCTATCCATGCTATCATCGATGCCGATGGCGACATGCGTGAGGTCAACCGTGTTATTGAAGAGAGCCAGAAAGCCTACGGTTCGCACCACACCATGGGTAACATCTCCGGCAACCACGACCAGGTGCGTATCATCTCGTTGGCGGGCGGTGCTGTGAGCTTCGAGGAGAACGGCAAAGAGGCAGGCTGGACCCGCTATTGTGGAGTGGGTAACGCTAAGGTGGCTTATAAGAAAGCACTGCTGTTAGAAGCTCTGAACATGACTATCC
>CAMHOK010000126.1 GCA_946186735.1 uncultured Bacteroidales bacterium | reverse complement strand
TTAGAAAAGGAAGAGCAGAACTTCAAGACAAGTCGAAATCTCCGGCATTGGACAGTTGCCCTCAGCGTCGTGGAGTATGTGTGCGTGTTTACACCACCACCCCTAAAAAGCCTAACTCGGCAATGCGTAAGGTGGCACGTGTTCGTCTGACCAACCAGAAAGAGGTTAACGCTTACATTCCGGGTGAGGGTCATAACCTTCAGGAGCACTCGATCGTGATGATTCGTGGTGGTCGTGTAAAGGACCTTCCGGGTGTTCGTTATCACATCGTTCGCGGTAAGCTGGATACAGCAGGAGTACAGAACCGTCTGCAGCGTCGTTCGAAATACGGTGCTAAGCGTCCGAAAGCTAAGAAGTAATTCTCTAAGAAATCTAACTAACGCGGGCTACGTGCCTGCATGATGAACAAAGGGTTGAAGGTTGAGTACTCCCTGATGAGGAGGAAGCGACCAAGGACAACCAAAAGTCGGCAAGGAGCAAGTCTCCTAAGTGCCGAGAAATTAAAAAAAACATTACAACAATGAGAAAAGCAAAACCAAAGAAACGCGTCATCCTGCCCGATCCGATTTTCGGAGAGGTTATGGTTGCTAAGTTTGTGAACCATCTGATGTTGGATGGTAAGAAGAACACAGCTTACGGTGTGTTCTATACCTCACTTGACATCGTTGGTCAGAAGATGAAGTCGGAAGACAAGGCTCCTCTTGACATTTGGAAGCAGGCTCTTCAGAACATCACTCCTCTGGTAGAGGTTAAGTCTCGTCGTATCGGTGGTGCTACCTTCCAGGTGCCTACCGAGATCCGTGCTGACCGCAAGGAGTCGATCTCGATGAAGAACATGATTCAGTTTGCTCGCAAGCGTGGCGGCCATTCGATGGCAGAGAAGCTGGCGGCTGAGATTATGGATGCATACAACAATCAGGGTGGTGCATTCAAGCGTAAGGAAGATATGCACCGTATGGCCGAGGCCAACCGTGCATTCGCACATTTCCGCTTCTAAAAATGTATCCCGCATCTCCCCTCAGGGGAGGTGAGGGATTTGTTTTATAAACACTGCGCACAAGCGGGCGCAAAGGTAAAAAGTCTGTTTAATAATTAAGGTATATAAATAAGGTAACAACAAATGGCAAAGCACGATTTGAAATATAATAGGAATATCGGTATCATGGCTCACATCGATGCCGGTAAGACTACTACTTCAGAGCGTATATTGTTTTACACCGGTCTTACTCATAAGATAGGTGAGGTTCATGATGGTGCAGCCACCATGGACTGGATGGAGCAGGAGCAGGAGCGTGGTATAACCATCACCTCTGCCGCTACTACTACATATTGGACATATAAAGGCGACAAGTACAAGATCAATCTCATTGACACTCCGGGTCACGTTGATTTCACAGTAGAGGTGGAGCGCTCGCTCCGTATATTAGACGGGGCTGTAGCAGCTTTCTGCGCCGTAGGCGGCGTGGAGCCTCAGTCCGAGACCGTATGGCGTCAGGCGGACAAGTATAATGTGCCGCGTATATGCTATGTTAACAAGATGGACCGTTCGGGAGCTGATTTCTTCGAGGTTGTTCGTCAGATCAAAGATGTGCTGGGAGCTACTCCTTGTCCTATTCAGATACCTATAGGTGCAGAAGAGACATTCCGTGGTGTTGTTGACCTTATCAAGATGAAGGCTATCATCTGGCACGATGAGACCATGGGCGCAGAGTATCAGGAGGAGCAGATTCCTCAGGACCTGCTTGCCGAGGCTCAAGAGTGGCGCGACAAGATGCTGGAGACCTGTGCTGAGTTCGACGATGTGGTGATGGAGAAGTATTTCGACGACCCGTCCACCATCAGTGACGACGAGATACGCGCAGCTATCCGCAAGGGTACGCTGGGCATGCATATCTACCCCGTCATCTGCGGCAGTTCGTTCAAGAACAAAGGTGTTCAGACTATGTTAGACGCCGTTTGTGCCTACCTGCCTTCTCCTCTTGATACCGATGAGATCAAGGGTACCGACCCTCGCACCGGCAATGAGATCGTGCGCAAGCCTAATGACGAAGAACCTCTGTGTGCTTTGGCCTTCAAGATTGCTACCGATCCCTACGTTGGTCGTCTGTGCTACTTCAGAGTGTATTCGGGTAAGCTGGATGCCGGTTCGTATGTGTATAACACCCGTTCGGGCAAGAAAGAGCGTATCTCGCGTATCTTCCAGATGCACAGCAACCACCAGAACCCCGTTGATGTCATCTTGGCAGGTGATATAGGAGCAGGTGTGGGCTTTAAGGATATCCGCACCGGCGACACCTTATGCTCTGAGGACCATCCTATCGTTCTGGAGTCGATGGAGTTCCCCGATCCGGTGATAGGTATCTCTGTTGAGCCTAAGAGCCAGAGCGACCTCGACCGCTTAGGCGTAGGTCTTGCTAAGTTGGCAGAAGAAGACCCCACTTTCACCGTTCGTACCGACGAGCAGACGGGTCAGACCGTCATCTCGGGTATGGGTGAGTTGCACCTTGAGATCATCATCGACCGTCTGCGTCGTGAGTTCAAGGTAGAGTGCAACCAGGGTCGTCCGCAAGTGGCTTATCGCGAGGCTATCACCAAGGCAGTGGAGCTGCGTGAGACCTATAAGAAACAGACGGGTGGTCGTGGTAAGTATGCCGACATGATCGTGCGTGTGGAGCCTGCCGACGAAGGTTTCGAGGGCTCGCTGCAGTTCGCCGATGAGGTTAAGGGCGGCAATATTCCTAAGGAGTATATCCCGGCTATAGAGAAAGGCTTCCAGAGCGCTATGCGCAACGGTGTGCTTGCCGGTTTCCCGATGGACAAGCTCAAGGTAACCGTCTTAGACGGCTCGTATCACCCCGTTGACTCCGACCAGCTCTCGTTCGAGATATGCGCTCAGATAGCTTTCAAGAACGCATGCCAGAAAGCCAAGCCTGTGCTCATGGAGCCTATCATGAAGATAGAGGTGGTAACACCCGAAGAGAACATGGGCGATGTTATCGGCGACTTGAACAAGCGTCGTGGTCAGATAGAGGGTATGGAGACAGCCCGCACGGGTGCCCGCATAGTGAAAGCACATGTGCCTCTGAGCGAGATGTTCGGCTATGTAACAGCCCTGAGAACAATCACCTCGGGTCGTGCTACCAGCTCTATGGAGTTCTCGCATTATGCAGAGGTGAGCTCGTCGATAGCTAAGGCAGTGCTCACAGAGGCAGGCGGCAGAGCCGACCTCGTGTAAAACAAAAGAAAGACAAAAGAGCTCGGGTGAGCGAATGACTCTTTACCCGAGACATTTATTAACAAACAAAAAACTAACTGAGATGAGTCAAAGTCAGAAAATCAGAATCAAACTTAAGAGTTATGATCACAACTTGGTTGACAAGTCAGCCGAGAAGATCGTAAAGACCGTTAAAGCAACGGGTGCGCAGGTCAGTGGTCCGATACCATTGCCTACTCACAAAAGAATTTTCACAGTCAACCGTTCGACTTTCGTTAACAAGAAAAGCCGTGAGCAGTTTGAGCTGTCGTCTTACAAGCGTCTTATCGACATCTATTCGTCGAACGCTAAGACCGTAGAGGCTCTCATGAAGCTCGAGCTGGCTTCGGGTGTTGAAGTAGAGATCAAGGTATAAGAGTGAAGATACAATAATTATTATCGGGCTGTTTCCGAAGGCTCTGTCGGCCTTCAGCCCTGCTGGAGTCAGGCCGGACGCAAGTCTGTGTCGGCTCTTTGCGGGCAAAAAGGATAACCTTCGGCGAGAACGGCTCAAAGTTAAACAAATAAACATTTTTCAAGATGCCAGGATTAATTGGTAAAAAAATCGGAATGACTTCCGTTTTCAGTGCTGATGGTAAGAATATCCCATGCACTGTTATTGAGGCCGGTCCTTGTGTTGTTACTCAGATTAAGACTGTCGAGACTGACGGTTATGAGGCTGTTCAAGTAGGTTTTATGCCTAAGAACGAGAAGCACACCAACAAGGCAGAGGCAGGTCACTTCAAGGCAGCCGGTGTAACTCCTATGAAACACCTTGTGGAGTTCGATGGTTTTGAAGGTGAAGTAAAGCTTGGTGATGTATTCACCGTTGACATGTTCAAGGAGAACACTTTTGTCGATGTTGTAGGAACGAGCAAGGGTAAAGGTTTCCAGGGTGTTGTTAAGCGTCACGGTTTTGGTGGTGTCGGACAGCAGACTCACGGTCAGGACGACCGCCTTCGTGCTCCCGGTTCGATGGGTGCATCGTCGTATCCTTCACGCGTCTTCCCGGGCATGCGTATGGCAGGTCACATGGGTCAAGACCGCGTAACCGTACAGAACCTTGTTGTTCTGAAAGTTATTCCTGAGTACAACCTTATCATGGTTAAGGGTTCGGTACCGGGTGCTAAAAATTCAATAGTAATCATCAACAAATAATTAGTCATGGAACTTAGTATTTATAACATCAAGGGTGAGGAGACCGGAAGAAAAGTAGTTCTCCAAGATTCCGTTTTCGCAATTGAGCCTAACGACCATGCCATTTATTTGGATGTAAAGCAATATCTGGCAAACAATCGTCAAGGCACCAGCAAGTCCAAGCAGCGTTCAGAGATTCAGGGTTCGACCCGCAAGCTCGGTCGTCAGAAAGGCGGCGGAGGTGCTCGTCCGGGTGATATCAAGTCGCCGGTAAGAGTAGGTGGTGGTCGTATCTTCGGTCCCGTACCTCGCGATTATAGCTTCAAATTGAACAAGAAAGTTAAGCAACTTGCCCGCAAGTCGGCTCTCTCGCTTCGCGCTCAGCAGAACCAGATAGTGGTAGTAGATGAGTTGTCGTTCGATGCTCCTAAGACCAAAAAAATGGTAGAATTGCTTAATAATTTGAACATTTCTGACAAAAAGGCGTTAATTATTTTGCCGGTTCAAAATAATTTTGTACTTTTGTCGGCTCGTAACCTTGAGAAGGCAAAAGTGGTTACGGTAAACGAGTTAAATACATACATAATCATGAACTCGAATGTTCTTGTAATGCCTGAAGAGGCAGTAAAGGCAATCGAGGGCACTTTTAACGCGTAAGGAGGTTAAGTTATGTCAATCATTATAAAACCCATCGTAACAGAGAAGATGACCTCGCAAGGCGAGAAGTTAAACCGTTATGGTTTTCAAGTTGACCGTCGTGCCAACAAGGTAGAGATCAAGAAAGCGGTTGAAGAAATGTACAATGTACAGGTAGTTGATGTGAACACACTCATTGTTAACCCCAAGGTTAAGTCACGTTACACCCGTAGCGGCATTATCGAGGGTCAGACGAGTGCTTACAAGAAGGCTATCGTAACATTGAAAGAAGGTGAAACAATTGATTTTTATAGCAATATTTAATTAAGATGGCTGTTAGAAAACTAAAACCCTCTACACCGGGGCAAAGACACAAGATTATTGGTGCGTTCGAGACAATTACCGCGAGCGCTCCAGAGAAGTCGCTTGTATATGGTGCTAACAAGACGGGTGGTCGCAACAACGAAGGAAAGATGACCATGCGTTATATTGGTGGCGGACACAAGCGTAAGTACAGAGTAATTGACTTTAAGCGTAACAAAGATGGTGTACCCGCAACAGTGAAGTCGATTGAATACGATCCGAACCGTTCGGCTCGTATTGCATTGCTCTTCTATGCTGACGGAGAGAAACGTTACATTCTTGCACCTAATGGACTGCAAGTAGGTCAAACAGTAATATCAGGTGCTGATGTAGCTCCTGAAGTAGGAA
>CAMHOK010000125.1 GCA_946186735.1 uncultured Bacteroidales bacterium | reverse complement strand
GTTGCTGATAAGCACCTATGACAGGCTGATACATCTCAGAGATCTTAGTGTAGTCAACAGCTGAAGTGGCGATCTTGTTTTCCGTATCGATATCAAGAAAGGAGCAAGCAGTCATGCTGCACAAAGCAAGCAGAAATAAATATATCTTTTTCATAATCTTCAAATATAACTTTTGTTCAACCATCATCTTCATCAGAACTTCATCTGTACGGCAAACGACCATGTAGAGGTTAACGGATATACTTCGGTATCCCATCCCTCCGGGTCGCTTATCTCCGGTGTCATCGAATGTGCTCCGAACACGGTGAGTGGTTTCTCTGCGCTCAGACTCATTCTTATGCTTGGCATCTTATACTCGCCGGCTCCCACATTGGTGAAGGTATATGAGAGTGTGATGTTCTGAATACGGAAATAGTCGGCTTTCTCGACGAAGTAGCTTGCGTTCTGGCTGTCTCCTATGTTCCACGAGCGCATGAGTGCCGCTGCCGAGGGGTTGGTGTTAGAAGTGCCTTCTCCATGCCAGCGTAGGAGGTATTGATCGAGGTCGAAGTTATAGGTATTGCTGGCATAACGCAGGGCGCGTTTGCGGTTCCATATCTCGCCTCCTGCCTGACCGGTGAAGACCACCGAGAGGTCGAAGCCTTTATAGCGGAAGCCCATGTTGATACCGTATGTCACATCAGGCACATACGAACCCAGCACTTGCTTATCGCTCTCGTCAATCTGATTATCGCCATTAACATCTTCGTAACGGAAGTCACCTGGTTGCAGACCATTGGCAACAGCTATAGGATCGGTAGCGCACTCTTCGTCGGTCTGATAGATACCTACGACCTTGAAACCATAGTAACTGTTCATCTTCTCGCCCACTTTCTGTACTGTCTTACCTCCGCGTACCATCTGCAGGTTGTCGCGCAGCGATTGTACTCTGTTATGGAGCCACGACACATTACCGCCTATGAAGTAGGTCCAGTCTTTGTCGATCTTATGCTCCCAGTTGAGGTTCACATCCACACCCATATTGAGTATCTCTCCCCAGTTGCCTGCCACCGTCTCGTTCTGCATTGGCAAAGTGGGGGAGATAACTGCGTTCTGCGTGAGTCGATAATACCAGTCGATATCACCTGTCAGACGGTTCTTGAAGAAGGCATAGTTAACACCCACATTGGTCTCGTTCACTTTCTCCCAGCTGAGCCACGAGAAGTTGCTGGAGTTGATGTATCCGCTCAGTGCCGTATTCTCACCGAAGACGGCTCGTGCGGTGTTGCTGCTGGTGGTACCATAGGAGGCACCAATCTTGTCGTTACCGAGCATACCCCATGAAGCGCGTACCTTAAAGTAGTCAACGTTCTCAACATGTTGTGCCCACTCTTCGTTGGTCAGTGTCCATGCCAAGCCCACAGAGGGGAAGGTACCCCATTTCTCGTTATACTTGCTACTACCGTCACGACGGAGAGTAAACATCACCATATAACGATCGCTGTAGGTATAGTTGATACGACCGAAATAAGAGAGAGCTCGGAAACGGTCGCCACCATCACCGCTCACACGGCCTTCGGTGCTACCAAGGTTGATATACTTATAACTCTCTTTGCCTGCCGGCACATCTTGCGCCACACTCCATAGGTTATATGTTCTCTCTTCGCGCATACTGAGACCTAACATAGCTTTGAAAGCGTGATCTCCCCACTGGTCGGAATAAGTAAGGGTGTTGTCCCATATCCAGTTATTAAACGAGGTGGTGCTCTTGGTCAGGTTAGAGGTCTCGTTCTTCTGCACATTACTAACGAAGTACTCGGGGATATAGGTGGTAGCCTGCATACCTGTGTAGTCATAGTTGTAAGAAGTGCGGAGATTGAGTTTGTCGGGTATGAAGTTAAACTGCGCATATATGTTTGCCATCATCTGCGTGTTTCTGTTACGCGCGTCATAATACTTGGCAGTGGCTACAGGGTTATAGAAGTTGCTTGTCAGTCCGAGTGTAGCGGGTGAAGCAAAACCGTCGGTGTAGAGGTCGGCTGTAGCAGGGTCATATACGGGGAAGATACCGGGCATGTTATAAGCCTGCTGCCAAGCCGCATTGTTGGGGAACTGCTGGTCGCTACGCACAAGGATACTGTTCATTCCCACGGTGAACCATTTGAATGGTTTATACTCCACATTACCTCTGATGTTCATGCGGTTGTAGCTGTTGGCGCTGTTCATTATACCGTTCTGATAGATATAACTTATGCCTACCCCGTAGGTTGCTTTCTCTGAGCCGCCGTTGATGTTCAGGCTATGATTGGTTATGACGGCGGGGCGGAGCAGCTCTTTGTACCAGTTGGTGTTCTGCAGATTAGAGAACATGCCGGTAGCAGAGTCATAGTTGCCTCCGTAGGCGTTCATGCTGTTGCGGAACATACGGGTATATGAGCGTTTGCTCACTTCGAGCAACATCTCGGCATATTGGTCCGACGAGCACATGTCAATCAGGTTGCTCACTGTCTGCACTCCCACATATCCGTCGTAAGTTATCTCGGCTCGTTGGTTGTTCTTGCCTCGCTTGGTAGTGATGATGACTACGCCATTGGCGGCACGCACACCATAGATAGCGGCAGCCGAGGCATCTTTCATCACCGAGATCTCTTCTATATCGCCGTTGTTAAGGAAGTTGATATTGTCGTAGAACATACCGTCAACCACATAGAGAGGTGTGTTGTTGCTGAACGAGCCTATACCTCGTATCTGCACTGTCGGACCGGCGCCCGGCACACCTGAATTGACCACGTTGACGCCCGACACCTTACCTTGCAAAGCAGCCATAGGGCTTGAGGTAGGGGTGGACACCAGCTCCTCACCTTTCACAATCTCAATAGGAGAAGTGAGGTCTTTGATCTTCGATGCTCCGTAACCTACCACCACCACTTCCTCCAAGTTCTGCACATCTTCTTTGAGTATGATACGCATTGTGCCATCCTGAACCTTGAGAGTCTGAGTCAGATAGCCTAAATAAGAAACTTCCACATTGGCTCCTTGAGGAACATCAGAAAGCGCAAAATTGCCGTCAAGATCGGTTATGGTTCCATTCGTTGTGCCCACTACCAATATCGAGGCTCCAATGATAGGTTCGCCTGAAGAATCGATAACGACACCTTGAAGAGTCTGCTGTGCTGATAGTAAAAAGAAAGGCAACAAAAGCAGACAGGACATTAAAAATCTTTTCATATAAAGAGGCCTTATTAAGATACAACAAACCCCCTCTTGCCCATAGCAAGAGGGGGAAAGAGTTTAGTGTTTAAAGTTCTGCTCCGAGTACATTGTAGCGGATGCCGTTACGCTCGATAACGATCTGTCCGTCTTCAACATATTTCTTTACTTGTACGTTGTCCTCGCTTATATTCTCTACACCGACGGTAGCCGAGTCGTAGAAGTAAGCATTAGCAACACCTACAGGTGTGCCTTCTGCACTCTCGTCATTCATAGTCTTGAAACCATCGAGAATAAGATAGCGTACATCCTTGAACTGATAGTCAATGAAAGGTGCATTCAACAGGTCGATGTTAACCGAGTTCCACTCATTGGCTTTGAGGTTCTCAACTACGAGTCCGTTCTTCCAACCTGAACCACCATCGTTCGCGCTAAGAGCTTCGAAATTGAACTTCATCTTTGCATCTACCGTTACATAGATATCAGCGTGGAAAGTGTCGTAGGTCTCGGGTATCTCATAGTGGTCGGCATCCCAGTTGGTAAATGCATCCCATTTGAGGCCGGCAGTGAAGAAATATTCGGTATCTTCGCCTTCGTTAACAACTTGCCATGCAGGTGTATCACCCCATGCTTGACCGGTAAAGCCGAAGGTGTTGGTCTTATATTTGCCGCTGAAGAGTGCTATGACACCATTCTCTGCCAAGGTAGGAACGGCAGGATTAGTCTTAGGCAGTTCCACTGTAGGAGCCTTCCAGAAATAGACATTGGTGAATGCGAACGGGTTGCCTATGGCTGAAGTCTCGTCAGCAAGCAAGTAGTTTTCGAAGATAATGAACTTCACATCTTTCCAATCGTACTTCACCTCTTCAGTGTCCCACCATACAGGATCGCAGTCAATAGTGTTCCAACCTTCGTTAAGGTTGAAAGAGATACTGTTTTTGAATGTAGTTCCTTCTATCTTTATGTTCAACTTCGAAGCTTGCGGAACCCAGAGGTCAACATGCAGTTTCTCGAAAGCACTGGCGTCGATGGTAGCATCTTCCGGAGCAACAGAGAAAGCGTCCCAATCTAAAGCTGAGGTATAGATAACGTCCGTTCCGTCGATAGTCAGCTTCTCCCATTTAGAGCCCCACTCTTTGGCTGTCATGGCAGCTGCGTTGTATGCTGTAGAATACAGAGGCAGGACATTCTCTGCCTTGTGAGCAGGAGCGGCAGGAACAGTCTCGGGCTTGTCGCCGGTGGTTATGTTCTTGAAGAAATAGATGTTGGTGAAAGCGAAAGGAGTACCTTCTGCACTTGTCTTTTCGGCGTCGTCATAGGTATAGCCTTCAAAGCAGATATACTTCACATCTTTCCAATCGTAAACTATATCTTTCTCACCATCGTTGTAGTTCCACCAAACGGGGTCTGCATCGATAGTGTTCCAACCTTCATTGAGGGTGAAATCAACACCATGCTTGAATCCGCTTCCGCCGTCGCCAACACCAAGAGCTTCGATAGTGAATTTGATGTGCGAGCGCTTAGGAACCCATACATCGAAATGTAATTTCTCAAATTCGCTCATGTCGTAAGACGCAGCATCCCAGTTGGTCAAGAACTCATACTTCATGTCTTGGCAGTAGAGGATGTTGGTGTTGTCGATGGTCAGTGTCTCCCAAGTTGTAACACCACCCCAACCAAGTACGTTGAAGTTAAGGTTGTTGCTTGAATAAGCATTGCAATACAGAGCCTTTACCGCTGTAGCATCATGCGTAGGAGCAGGAGGAGCGGTGGTTGGTTTGTCCGATTGAGCAAATGCTGAAAACGAGAACGTTGCTGCAAGAAGAGCAGCAAAGAGTAAACGTGTCTTCATACAATTTAAGATTTTTAAAGTTAATATTAGTTTGATTGTTTATTCATTTAGTCTCACTATTCTTCACCGAACACGGTGAATAGCGGGCGCAAATTTATAAAAATTTTGCGAACAACACAAATATTTGTGCTTTTTCTTCAATTATACAATAGTTTGCGGTACTTTTTTTACTCGCTAAATGCATTATTGTGCAAAAAACGAGCAAATTAAAATGCATTATTTTGCAATTTTATGAGCAGTAAAATGCATTATTTTGCATATATTTTAGAAACGATATTTTTTTGAGATATGCAAATAAATATTCCGATTTAGGCGGAAATGTAGAGGCAAAGGCGAATAGTGCGAGCACAAAAAATGTGTCGAACTTGTCGAGTTTGTTGACTTTTTTTGTTTTGCAGGGGGATAAAAAACGGCAGGAGATTGCTCTCCTACCGTTACCTAACGGGACAACCATAATTAGTTGTTCGTATGTATTCGGCTACCAAGAAGCCTCGCAAGGTCGGGTATTTCGTCTGAGCCTTGAAACGAGCCTGAGCCGCTGCCCTCATATATTGTTATCATTTCCATATAGTTATACTTAATGCTGGCTTAATGTCGGCTTGGTGGTTCGTACAAAAGTGGACAAAGTCGACAAAGTCGACACATTTTTTTAGCGGACACATGTTTTATATACCTTAACAAGGTATATTAATCTATTATTA
>CAMHOK010000124.1 GCA_946186735.1 uncultured Bacteroidales bacterium | reverse complement strand
CTTATCGTCGGGCAAGTGGTTTGCTATTTTATACTTCTACTATGTTTATTCAACACTTTATTTTTCTTCTATAGTTTTATTAACATTTTATCTGTTATTATAACTCTTATAGGGGCAATCGGAAGCATAATCACGCTCTCTATATCTACCTATAAATACTTAACACACAGGAAAAATTATAACGTAGAAAGATTTTTAATTATCGATTTTATAAGTTTATGTTCTGCTATTTATTTTATACTATGAAACAAATTACTCATACATATTTCGAAATAGATTACTATATCGAACCTAAATGGTTGAATACACTACTATTGTCTTCTATGAAAATAGTTTATGCACTACTAATTTGCACAATATCTATCATATATATTAAAACACATTTTAATAACTTATCTATTGTTTGGGTAATCATAGCTCTAACTCTTCTATATTTATCAACTACAATTTACATAGCATATACCAACTCAACACATGATATCATTTTGACATCCGATAACTTACTAATACTACCAAGAAGACACATATTAATTCGCTCCATATTAAGTATTAACATGTATAAGGAAGAGAATTTTTGGGGCACTCTAAATTATATCGATATCAATACTGAAGACCAACAAACTTACACCATCACAATAAAAGAACCTGATGATTTCTGTAACGAGATAGTAAAAAGGAACAAAAACATCATAATAACCAACTAAAATTGAAAGGTTTTTTTCAACTCTTGTCCGATTGCAAAAAAATTAGTACCTTTGCGCAAACAAATAAAAACATAAAACCTATCAACGCTAACCAACACAACAACATAACCATGAAAAAAGTCTTTTTACTCTCCGCTCTGGCACTCTTCACCCTCTCGTGCCGGGACAACAAAACACAAGAAATCAATTACAACGTGGACAAATTCTATGACCTCGAAGTGCTTAGGTACGAGGTACCTGACTTCAACACGCTTACCCTTCAGCAGAAGACCCTTGTCTATTATCTCACTGAGGCAGCCCTGCAAGGACGCGACATCCTCTACGACCAGAACTGCCGTTACAACCTCGCCATCCGCCGCACCCTCGAGAGTATCTACCTCAACTACCCCGACAAGCAAGACCCGCAATACCTGCTCATGGAGAAGTACCTCAAGCGCGTATGGTTCTCCAACGGTATCCATCACCACTATTCCGAGGATAAGTTCTTGCCTGAGTTCACCCAAGAGTGGTTCACCGCGGCTACCCGCTGCATACCTCAGACCGACCTCGAGCTCATCAACAGCGGACGAGAGACCGACGACCTCACCGCTCTCTTCCAAGAGCTCCTGCCCGTCATGTTCGACCCCGCCGTCATGTCTAAGAAAGTGAACCAGGCCGCCGGTGTTGACCTGCTGCTCACCTCCGCCTGCAACTACTACGAAGGTCTCACCCAGGCCGAAGCCGAGCAGTGGTATGCCGAGCACCGCGACAACTCAGCCGAGCCCCTCTGGATAGGTCTCAACTCTAAGCTCGTCAAGAACGAACAAGGACAGATAGAAGAGCGCACTTTCTCTGCCATAGGCATGTACAGCGAGGCCATCAAACGCGTCATCTACTGGCTCGACAAAGCACGCGAGGTGGCTGAGAACGACGAACAGAAGAGAGTCATCGAGAAGCTCATCGCTTTCAACCTCAACGGCGACCTGCAGGAGTTCAACGACTACTGCATAGCATGGGTACAAGACCTCAACTCGCGCGTGGACTTCATCAACGGCTTCACCGAGGTCTATGGCGACCCGCTCGGCATAACAGGAGCATGGGAAGCTATGGTTAACTTCAAGAATATCGAAGCTACCAAACGCACCACTATCCTCGCTCAGAACGCACAATGGTTCGAAGACAACTCGCCCACCAACCCCGCCTATAAGAAAGAGCAGGTCAAGGGAGTGAGCGCCAAGGTCATCAACGCCGCTATCCTCGCCGGCGACAGCTACCCCTCAACACCTATCGGTATCAACCTGCCTAACGCCAACTGGATACGCAAAGAGTACGGCTCTAAGTCGGTCACCATACAGAACATCACCGACGCCTACGACAAAGCAGCACAAGGCAATGGCTTCAACGAGGAGTTCATGCTCTCCGACGAAGAGATAGAGATGGCACGGCTCTACGGCACCCTCGACGACAACTGCCACACCGACCTCCACGAGTGCCTCGGACACGGCTCCGGCAAACTGCTGCCGGGAGTCACCAAGGATGACCTCAAAGAGCACGGCTCCACTATCGAAGAGGCCAGAGCCGACCTCTTCGGACTCTATTACATAGCCGACCCGAAGATGGTTGAGCTCGGCATCATGCCTAACAAAGATGCCTACAAAGCCGAGTACTACCGACAGATGATGAACGGCGCCATGACCCAACTCGTACGCATCGAACCCGGCAAAGATATCGAAGAGGCACACATGCGCAACCGACAACTCATAGCCAACTGGGTACTCGCTCACACCAACCCCGACAAACCCGAGGCTGAGATCATTCTCAAGAACGGCAAACATTATATGCGTATCAACGACTACGAAGGACTCCGACAACTCTTCGGACAACTGCTCGCAATCATACAAGACATCACATCCACAGGCAATTATCAGAAAGCTAAAGAGATAGTTGAGACCTACGCCGTTAAGGTCGATCAGACACTGCACCAAGAGATGCTGCTCAGATACCAAAAACTCAATATCGCACCTTACAAATGCTTCGTCAATCCCGTCTATACACTCCTCACTAACAAAGATGGTGAGGTGGTGGATGTGGTGCTCGACTATACCGAAGGCTACGCTGAGCAGCACCTGCGCTACTCACGCGACTACTCACCCCTGCCATCCTTCAACTGATGATAACCATCGAGTTGCCTATATCCAAGAGCATAGCACAACGAGTGCTCATACTCAACGCTATCAAAGGGAATATCGCTGATATTCCCTTTGATAGTTGCCACGATGTGCAACTCATGCACCATATCCTACAACACTACCTCACCCACCGACCCACAGCCCCTGCCTCCGCCTCTGCCACACCCTCTCCTACCCTCCACTACGACCTGCACGACAACGGCACCGCCATGCGACTCCTCACCGCTTTCTTCGCACAAGAAGAGGGTGCTCAGGTGCGTCTCACAGGCACGCCACGACTCACTCAACGACCACTCAGCCAACTCGTTGACGCACTACGCTCCGTAGGTGCCGACATCACCTACGAGCAACCGGGCTCGAGTCTGCCACTGCTCATCCGCGGTCAACGACTCAAGCACCACACCATCACACTCAACGACCCCCTCAGCACGCAGTTCATCACAGCCCTCTTGCTCATACGCCAAGAGGTCAACACCAACATCGTCTCGCCATATATCGACCTCACACGACAGGTCATGCTCTCTACACCCGACACCTGTCTCGATATCGAACGCGACTGGTCGGCTGCCGCTTTCTTCTACGAGCGAGTGGCACTCTTCCATGAGACCTACCGACTGCCACAGCTCAACATCAACACCACGCAAGCCGATGTGGCTCTGACACATATCTTCCGTCACTTCGGCGTCAAGACCACCGTCACCAACGATGCCGTCATCCTCTCACCCGCTGAGCCGGAGCCTTGTCCCGACACTATCGACTGCCAACCCTTCCCCGACATAGTGCCGGCTATCATGACCACGGCACACCTGCTGCACCTGCCCCTACACCTCACCGGCATCGACAGCCTCCGACTCAAAGAGTCGGACCGCATAGCAGCACTACAAGATAACTTCAACATCATCAGTCATCTGAGCTCCTATACCACTCGCACACCACTCCTCCATTCGCATAACGACCACCGCATAGCTATGGCTATGCTCGCCGCCGGCTTCCTCGTGGACAACACCGACTGCCTCAGCAAGTCGTTCCCCACACTGCTCCAACAGCTCCGCTGCCTCACCTTCATCATACCCACACGACAACACACCTACGACAGCAAGCTCGCTGACGCTCTGCCCGACCATGTCTGGCTCGTCAGCGATGAGGGCAAAGGGAAGAAACAGGCACTCCTCAAAGGCATACTCAACGCACCTACCGAGTACGTATGGCTCACCGATGACGACGTTGCTCGCACCGCCTACCCCTGCTTCCTCAACAGTCTGCTCCGCGACGAGACTGCCGACATGTATATCCTCCCTCTCCTCATGGAGCATGGCAACACGCTCATCGAACGACTACAAGCCGTTGAGTATGAGGCCATACAGAACCTCACCATCCGTGCCACCGAGCATAACCACCCTATCCTCTGCTCAGGAGCTAACCTCATCGTCCGACGAAAACGATGGCTCGACTGCTTCAACGACGCACACCCCGACCTCCCAAGCGGAGACGACATGTTCATGCTCGAAGCCTTCAAACGCAAAGGCTATAAGATAAGCACCTTAAGCTCATCATCTTACTTCGGGAACTCAAAATCCACAGAGAACGCAGAGAACGCAGGGAACGCAGGAAACTCAAAATCAACAGAGAGCGCAGGGAACGCAGAAAACTCAAAATCAACAGAGAACGCAGAGAACGCAAGGAACGCAAAATCCACAGAGAGCACAGAGAACGCAGGGAACTCAGAAAACTCAAAATCAACAGAGAAAGCAGAGAGCACAGAGAGCGCAGGGAACTACGAATTTTCAGATGCTCTCAATGCTTTGGCGTCAGTCCGTGCTGTGCCCTCGCTCCGACTCTTTCTCCGACAGCGCATGCGCTGGGCGGGCAAGGGACCGCACTACACCGACCACGACATACGCCGTGTAGGAGCTATCGTCATCATCTTTAATATTCTATGCCTTCTTTGCCCGCTCTTGTTCATCCCTAAAATGTTCATCGAGAGTCGGTTCCTTAGTCACTGGTCATGGACCGCCACCCTCCTGAGCCTACTCTATCCCATCTATATCATCATCTGCTGCCTCGGCGGCCTCCTCCACCCCCAACGCTGGTGAAGTGAGAGTTTAGAGTTTAGACCGCTACGCTGTGAGACCGCTACGCTGTGAGACCGCTGCGCTGTGAGAGGTTAGACCATTTCATTGTCAGACCGCTTCGCTGTCAGATTCCCTGTGTAGAGACGCATGTGAATGCGTCTCCCTAATAACGAGAACACAAGCACATCGTACCCGACCTATCCCGTAGGGATTTTCGTTAAATAGAACACAAGCACATCGTACCCGACCTATCCCGTAATGATTTTCGTTAAATAGAACACAAGCACATTATACCACAACCTATCCCGTTGGGATTTTCGTTAAATAGAACACAAGCACATCATACCCCAACCTATCCCATAGGGATTTTCGTTAAATAGCCCCCAAACACCCCCACCCCTCCTTACTAAGGAGGGGAGTTCACGCCGCATGGTCTCCCCCGCCCTCCCCTGGAGGGAGGGGGTGAGGGGGCGGGAGGTAATGCAGCTCGTAATCTGTTTCATCTGAACAATCTGCGTCATCTGTGTGAAATTCCATTACACCATCCGCAGTGAAAGAACAAGAAAAATCTGTCAGAATCTGTTACAATCTCAGAAATCTGCGGTAAAATAATCATCCGCGGTGAAAAGAGAAATCTGCGTCATCTGAACAATCTGCGTCATCTGCGTGAAATTCCATTACACCATCCGCGGTGAAACAGACCATCCGTGGTAAAATAATCATCCGCGGTGAAAAGAGAAATCTGCGTCATCTGAATAATCTGCGTCATCTGTGTGAAATTCCATTACACCATCCGCGGCGAAAGAACAAGAAAAATCTGTCAGAATCTGTTACAATCTCAGAAATCTGCGGTAA
>CAMHOK010000123.1 GCA_946186735.1 uncultured Bacteroidales bacterium | reverse complement strand
TCCGCTTCACCGTAAGGAACTTCACCGAATGGTCGGAGCCGTTTAAGATCCAGTTGCCGGCAGTGGCCAACTACTATGGCATGTACAACAAGTGCGGCGACAACGAGTATGTATGCAAGTCGGTGTTCAACGCCACTCTGTGGCTCTTGGATGCTGAGGGCACCAAGCTCGGCTCTGTTGCTTTCGATGGTGGTAAAGATGGCGGTAACGCTACCGACTATCGTATAGTCAACTTCAACCGTGCTCGTTACCTCTTAGGAACCAATGCTCGCCGTTATGCATGGTATGCTCCTGAGGCTCTCTGCCTCTACGACATCACCGAGGGTATGACCAACGCTGAGGCTCTGAAGAACATGGAGCTGTCGAAGCCTGTCGATCCCGAATCGGAAGATCCTACCATGCCTAACTACCTGCCTTATGTACCTACTTATCAGTATGTCTTCGACTCCGGTACTATCTCGGCGGCTTGTGTGGCTATCACTGGTGTTGCCGAGAAGAACGGTAAGTTGCTTATCCTCACCGCTGCTCCTCATGCCGGTATGGCAGTCATTGAACTGCCTAAGGCCGAGTAAGGTCCGAGGAGTGATAAAAAGAACGGGTTGGCACGAAGCCAACCCGTTTTTTTCTTATAGTATCTTGCCGTTCTTTCTTATAGTATCTTGCCGTCCGCCATCTCCACCACTCGGTCGGCTATGCGGCTTAGCTCGCGGTCGTGAGTGACGATGACGATAGTGTGTCCGTAGCGGTTGCGTATGTCGAGCAAGAGCCGGTGCAGCTCTTGTTTGTTGTGCGAGTCGAGACTGCCGGAGGGCTCGTCAGCAAGGATGATCTCAGGGTTCATCATCATGGCTCGTGCTACGGCTATGCGCTGTTTCTCTCCGCCCGACAGCTCCGAGGGCTTATGTTGTAAGCGCTCTGTCAGACCTAAGTAAGAGATGAGCTCACGGGCTCGCTGCTCGGCTTGAGAGAAGTCCTGCTTGGCGATGAGGGCGGGCATCATCACGTTCTCCAAGGCGGTGAACTCAGGCAGGAGCTGATGGAATTGAAAGATAAAGCCTATGTTTTGGTTGCGGAAGAGACTTATCTGCTTCTCGTTTAGCGAGAAAGGGTCGATATTATTGATCAACACTTGTCCGGAAGCGGGGCGCAAGAGAGTACCTATGATCTGCAGCAAGGTGGTCTTGCCCGCACCGCTCTTGCCTACGATAGCTACTATCTCGCCTTTGTCGATGGTCAGGTTGACGCCTCTGAGCACTTCTAATTGACCGAAACGGTGGTGTATGTCTTTGACTTCTATCATGATGGTTGAGGGGTTACGGGTTGAGGGGTTGACGGTTGAGAGGTTACGGAGTCAGGTGATGGAGGGGTTGAATGGTTATTCTTCTTCACCATCGTTCCCACTATCATAGGCAGGATGGTGTTGAGTATCCAAACGATGATGGCAGATAAGGCTATGGCGGGTTCGTTGGCGGTATATTTGCTGAAGACCACAATAGCCCAGCTGCCTCTCACAGCAGCGTCAGCCACGGGGACAGACGGTGTGACGGTGACGAGCAGGTAATAGGTGCATATAGCGAGCATCATGTCCACAGGTGTGAGAGAGATGCCGCAGAAGATCATCACTAACCACATCTGAGCGCAATAGACTATATATCTAAGTCCGCTCATGGCGAACACCACTAAAAGCTGAGGCAGATGAAAATCGGCAAGGGCGTCAACGGTTATCCTCAGCGACTCTTTCTTGATCTCTCTCTTTCTCAGTTGTCTTGCTATCATCGGTGAAAAGACGAACCCGCCGATGAAGAAGAGCGAGATGAGGTAGGCATACCATGGTAGGGAGAAGGTGTCGGAGCTGAGGGTGTGCATAGCGGCAGGCATACCTGCTATTATCTGTAGCGATGAGAGAGCGAAGGTGCCGACGAAACCCAGAGCGATGGCGGTGATGGCGTTCTTCTTATCTTTGAGCAGCGTTACCCGTGTGGGGTAGTCGCCTAAGCGTCCGGGGGTAAGGAAAGCGCCTACGAAACCGAAATAAGTCTGCCGTTGAGCCTCGCTGAGTGTCATCGGTTCGACCTTGCGAAGCAGGTATTGCCATTTCCATGCGTCGAAGAAGATGTTGAGCGGGAAGATAGCGATGGCAAGCAGAAGACACCACCACTGCCATGGTGTGGCTGTGCTCAGACTATGGGCGAGGGTGGTGTAGTCGTCGAAAGTGGAGAGTTTGTAGATGAGGTATCCGTAGGCCACTACCACTATCGCGATGTTGAAGAGCCGCTTTGCCCATCGTTGCCGGTTATGGGTTGATTGGTTCATATCAGGGCATGAGTTGGCGTTTGCTCACACGCTCGTTGAACGAGCGAACCTTACGACTATCCTTGCCCTTATATCGCTCGGGCAGGTCGAGTATCTCTTCTGAATGTGAGTAGTGGTCGATGACGGTATCGGGGTAGATGATGACCTGATCATATAGTTGCTCTTGCAAGTTGTTGCTGTCCTCTTTGAGCACGAAAGCGCTGAAGACCATCTTCGTACTGTCCATACTCAGGTGGCAGAGCATAGGGTGTCCGCTGCATAGTCGGTCGTCCTTGTCGTTGACCTTACTCAGATACTCTTTCTTCGAGGTGGATGTGATGACGCTCACATAGTCGTCGTGCTTGTTGATAGGTTGTCTGACTATGCGTCTGGCATAGCTATGATCGTGTCCGGCGATGACGAGGTCGGCTTGCCGGAGCAGGTGTGCAAAAGTGATTTTGATGATAGGGTTGTCTCTTCCCATGCCTGCAGCATAGACGGGGTGGTGCATCATCACTATCTTATGTCTGTCGCCGGCGTCTTGTAAGGCGCGTGTGAGCCACGTGGCGGCACGGGTGTAGTCGGAGAGTCGCCACAGTCCATCGGTGTCGAGCACTATGACTCGGCAGAGGGGGAAGTCAAGGAAGTAGGATGTGCCTAAGGCTCTGGAGTAGCCGTTGTGAGGGTTGCGGAAGATATGGGTCCAGCGCGAGTCCAGATGCTTGACGACCCCTTTGAGGTACTCATGATTGCCGGTGGCAGCGATGAAGGGATGGAGACGCTCGCTCTCATAGGTGCTGAAGAACAGCTGCCAATAGCTGTCCATAGGTCGCTCTATCAGGTCGCCCACCTGCATGATAGGAGTGGCAGGGTAGTGCTCGTTGACAAAAGCAAAGAGCTGCTTCGACCACTGTCCGTCAAGGTCTTGTATGTCGCCTAAGATGACGAAAGAGAGCGAGTCGGCCATGTCGGCAACAGAGAAATGATAAGGCTCACTCACCTCTTGTCCGCTCTTGAACATTACGGTATAATCGCTTGGTGTGAGGTTGGTCAGGCGGACGGAGTAGTAAGCGGCTTTGCCGGCCCTGGAGCTGACCATCTCACCTTTGGCAGAGAAAGTGTCGAAGATGGTGTTGTCTTTTGTCAGTATGGCGAAAGAAGGACGGAGGATGGTGTCGGCGCGCCATGAGAGGGTTAGTCGTGAGTCTGCTCGGTCACCGTAGGTGAGCATGATGTTGTGAGGTATGCTTGGCACCTCGTAGGCCTCTTCCGGCAGGTTGCCGAACCACGCGTTCCACCGAAGAACACATACTATTACTCCTGCTGCGAGCAGGAGTAATAGTAGGATAGAAGAAGTTATTTTTTTTCTTCTGTTCATGTCGTTCGGTTAGTCGTTGTCTTTTTAGAACGGCAGATCTTCGTTGTCGCCGTCCACGCTGTCAAACGAGGTGTTGGCTGCTGCAGGAGCAGCGGAGGCTGCCGTTTGTTGCTGAGTAGTCGGAGTAGCTGTTGTCGTCGTTGTGGCAGTTGCTGTAGTAGTAGCTGTCGGTGTCGGAGTAGTGGCGGCTACCAAGCCGTGTTGTACACGCCATGCGCGGATGCTGGTGTACCAACGGCCATTGAACTCACGACTCTCGATGTCGAAGCTCACTGTTACCTCATCGCCCTCTTTGCAAGCGAACTGCTGGATGCGATCGCTACCGAACACTTCGAAGCAGACCTTACGAGGATATTGTTCTATCGTTTCTAACACATACGACTGCAGAGCCCATGGGTTACCGGTGCGTTGACTGGTACCTTGCTGCAGCGGAAGGACTTGAATAATCTTACCTTGTATCTCCATTGTTTCTTGTTTTTGTTTTGTTATTTATTCACCTTTGATAGCTGCAACGCCTGGTAGCACTTTGCCTTCGATAGCCTCGAGCAGAGCTCCGCCACCGGTAGAGATATAGCTTACTTGGTCGGCCATACCGAACTTATTGATGCAAGCCACCGAGTCGCCGCCGCCTATGAGCGAATAAGCACCGTTAGCAGTAGCTTTAGCGATGGCTTTAGCTATAGCCTTGGAGCCGGCAGTGAACTTATCGAACTCGAAGACGCCTGCAGGACCATTCCATAGGATGGTCTTTGCACCTTCGATAACCTCAGCAAAAGCAGCTTGTGTCTTAGGTCCGGCATCCATACCCTCCCAACCGTCCGGTATGTTGTTAGCCTCAACCACCTGAGTGTTAGCATCGTTAGAGAAGTTGTCGGCAGCCACGCAGTCAGAGCCGAGGACGAGGTTAACGCCCTTAGCCTTAGCTTGCTCGATGATGTCGAGAGCGAGCTGGAGTTTGTCATCTTCGCAGATAGAGTTGCCTATCTTTCCTCCTTGAGCCTTAGCGAAGGTGTAGGTCATACCGCCACAGAGGATGAGGTTGTCAACCTTGTCCATGAGGTTCTCGATGATACCTATCTTGGTTGACACTTTTGAGCCACCCATGATAGCGGTGAATGGGTGGCGTATGTTCTTGAGGATGTTGTCAACAGCTTCTACCTCTTTCTCCATCAGGTAGCCGAGCATCTTATTGTCTTTGTCGAAATAGTCGGCGATGACAGCCGTTGAAGCGTGCTTGCGGTGAGCGGTACCGAAAGCGTCGTTGACATAGCAGTCGGCGTAGGAAGCGAGGGTCTTGGCGAACTCTTTCTGCGAGGCCTTCATCTGCTTCTTTGCCTCCTCATACTGAGGATCTTCCTTGTCGATACCTACGGGCTTACCTTCCTCTTCGGGATAGAAGCGGAGGTTCTCGAGGAGCAACACTTCTCCGGGTTTGAGGGCAGCGGCAGCATCGGCTGCTTTAGCGCAGTCGGGAGCGAATTTTACGTCTACTCCGAGAGCCTGAGCTACAGCGTCTTTGATCTGCGAGAGCGACATCTTCATGTTGACCTTGCCCTTAGGCTTGCCCATGTGACTCATGATGATGAGAGCACCACCATCGTTGAGGATCTTCTTGAGGGTAGGCAGAGCACCGCGGATACGGGTGTCGTCGGTTATCTGACCATTTTCATTGAGTGGAACATTGAAGTCCACGCGTACGATTGCCTTCTTACCGGCAAACTTGTAATCGTTGATTGTCATAGTATATCTGTTTTTTTTGATTAGTCGTGTTGTGATAGTGTCGTTTGGTTGCGGGCGGGGACGACCGCGTTCCAAAAGACGGCTGCAAATTTAGTGTTTTTTTTATAATCTCGCAAAAATAAGGTTGTTTTTTGTTTGCGATAGAGCCAATGAATTGCTATTAAACGAAATTTTCTACCGGAAAAACACTTTTCCTTGATAAGTATGGGTAGGGATGGGAGACGCAAAAACCTTCGCGACAGAAATTATCCCGTAGGGATTTTCGTTAAATCTCTAAATATTTTTTTGTTTGTTTGAAATAAATGTTGTACCTTTGCACCCGCTTTCGAGAAAAAGCTATTGTCTATTCCGAGGCAATGTTATTCTGAAGGCTATTGTCTATTAATGGCAGCGAGAAGTAGCGCAGTTGGTAGCGCACCACGTTCGGGACGTGGGGGTCGGGCG
>CAMHOK010000122.1 GCA_946186735.1 uncultured Bacteroidales bacterium | reverse complement strand
AGAAAAAGAGATTCGTGTAATTCGTGAGATTAGTACAGAAAAAAAGCCATCCGTGTAGAAAGAGAACATCCGTGCAACTTCCGTGAACATCCGTGTTCGTTAAAAAAGCTCCGTGTAGAAAGACCTTCCGTGTTTTCCGTGAACATCCGTGTTCGTTAAGAAAGAGAAGCAGTGTAGAAAAAGAGATTCGTGTAATTCGTGAGATTAGTACAGAAAAAAAGCCATCCGTGCAGAAAGAGAACATCCGTGCAACCTCCGTGAACATCCGTGTTCGTTAAGAAAGAGAAGCAGTGTAGAAAAAGAGATTCGTGTAATTCGTGAGATTAGTACAGAAAAAAAGCCATCCGTGCAGAAAGAGAACATCCGTGCAACCTCCGTGAACATCCGTGTTCGTTAAAAAAGCTCCGTGCAGGGGGGCATCCGTGTTTCAGGTGAAGCTCTTCCTAAAGTTCTGTTCGAACAGGTTGACAGCATCTTCCAACTTACCGTAAAACTCGCCTCCGGCAGCGTTCTTGTGTCCGCCACCATTGAAATAATCTTGTGCAAACTCATTGACCGGTCTGTCGCCTTGCGAGCGGAACGATATCTTTATCTTATCCACATCCTCACGCATGAAGCACGAATAGACCACTGAGCCTATCTGCATAGGCATGTTGACTATGCCCTCAGCGTCACCCGACTGAAAATTAAAGCGCATCAGCTCTTGTCGCGACAGAGCTATCAATGCCACTTTCTGCACCTTGTCGATCTTATACAGCTTCATCTTCATATACAGGCAATAGCCCACAAAACGCAAGCGGTCGGGTGAATAGGTATTGAACACCTTATCGTATATCTCATCTTTGTTGATACCTATACGCATCAGCTCAGCCACTATGTTATACAGCTCGGGGTTCTGCGAGTTGTACGAGAAATTGCCGGTGTCGGTCATCATACCCGTATATATACACTGAGCCATTGTCAGACTTATATCACTGAAATGTCCTGACTGACAGATAAAACGGAAGACCAACTCGGAGGTTGACGAAGCCTCGGGATGCGAGATCACCACATCAGCAAAATCATCGGGTTCGATATGATGATCTATCAGCACTTTTTTTGCCGGTGACTCCAGCAGTGCTTTCTCCATCTGTCCCACTCGCTTAGCTGTGTTAAAATCCAAGCAGAGGATGAGGTCTGCCTCGCGCAGTATCACATCGGCCTCCTGCTGCTGACTATCATAATAGACCACGGCATCACAACCCGGCATCCAACTGAGGAACTGCGGACAACGGTTAGGCATCACCACCGCCACAGGCGACTTACGGAGCACCTGCATGAAGATACTCATTGCTAAACTTGAGCCCATAGCATCACCATCGGGAGACATGTGAGCTACAATGGCAACAGACGATGCTTGACTGATCAGACGGACAGCCGCCGACATATCTTTCTTGTTGATAATCTCTTGTAACATAATGTGTGGTTTATATGAGTCATAGTTAACGATTCTCGGTTAATTCGGCCACAAAGATAGCACTTTTTATCGATTAAAAAAAATACATATATGAAGCTCATAATCTACAATTAGTCTATTTTTATAACCGCTTATGCAACTATTCTTATCGCTTACATATCGCAGTGAACAAACAAAAAAGAAGAATAAGAATAAAACTGAAAGGACTTGGCTGTTTCCAAAATATTTTGTATCTTTGCCACAGTTATTTGAACATATCAACACAACCCATCATTCCGTTTTTTCACTATGAGCGAGAAAGTATTCAACGTACAGGGCAACCTTGTTTACAACGACATTCACGACAATCAGAATAGTCTCATCATACCTCAGACTGCCACCACCGACCGCTTCGCTAAAGATACAGAAGCCGAAGATGTGAGCTGGACCTACAGCCATTTCCCTTATATCTCCAACTCCAAGCTGAGCAATGCACAGATGGACGAGATAGACACACAGATCGAACGATTGGCATCACAGACAGCCACACGACTCCTCAATCAGCTGCTCCTCTATCAGAACTTAGGATATATAGATGTGAGGAACATACCCACACTCGACCTCTACAACACCCTCAACGATAAGTATCACCTACCCTACAAATACGAGAACTTCCGTCATTCAAGAAACAGAATAGGATTATGAAACGACTCCTGCTCATCGATGCATACGCGTTCATCTACCGCGCCTACTATGCCTTCTTCAAGGCTCCGATGACCACCTCCAAAGGTATGAACACCGCCGCTATCTATGGTTTCATCATCGCCTTAGAAGAGCTGCTGCGCCTGCTCCAACCCACCCATATTGCCGTCGCTTTCGACCCTAAGGGTAAGACTTTCAGACACGAGGCATACGAACAGTATAAAGCACAACGACCTGAGGCTCCCGAAGATATACACAATGCCGTACCTTACATCAAGTCCATACTCTCTGCCATGAACATCACCACGATGGAACAGGAGGGGTTCGAGGCAGACGATGTGATAGGCACCGTGGCCAAGCAAGCCGAGCAACAACAGTTCGAGGTCTATATGGCAACGCCCGACAAAGACTACGGGCAGTTGGTGAGCGAGCACATCTTCATCTTCCGTCCGCGCCATAACGGCGGCTATGAGAAGATGGGGCCCAAGGAGGTCTGTCTCAAATACGACCTTGAGCATCAAAACCAAGTCATCGACCTGCTCGGACTGATGGGCGATGCCAGCGACAACATACCCGGCTGTCCGGGAGTGGGAGAGAAGACGGCTGTCAAGCTGCTGCAAGAGTTCGGCTCTATCGACAACCTGCTCGCTCATACCGACCAACTCAAAGGAGCACTCAAGAGCAAGGTGGAGGCACATACCGACGACATCCGCTTCTCCCGTTTCCTTGCCACCATACGAACAGATGTGCCCGTCAAATGGACCGAACAACAACTGCTCCGACAGCCCGCCGACATCGCTCAACTGACTACCATCTACCGCGAGCTGGAGTTCCGCAGTCTGCTCCGACGACTCACACCCGCTGAGAACGCCACCACAACTGACGACTCCGCTTCCGAGCACACAAACACACAAGACCAACTGCCTGTTGCCGAGAAGATAGAAGAGCTGACAGTCAGAAAAACCAACACCATACCCTCTGACATCACACGCATAGCCTTGAGCATAGAGAAGATCAGTCAACCACAACTCGACCTCTTTGCTCAACCCGAGGAAGATAAGCTCAGAGTCGTCCTCGCTTTCGCCGACAACCGCGTGCTCTGCTCCGAACTCACACCCGCTATCCGACAGCTGCTCGAGAACAGACAGATAGAGAAGGTCGGGTTCGATCTCAAGAACGACATCAAGAAGCTCCTGACGGCAGGCGTTAGTCTGCAAGGACCACTCTTCGACCTCACCGTTGCTCACTATCTCTTACAACCCGAGAACAAACACGACATCGAGCTGCTCAGCGAACAATACCTCCGGCTCTCGTGCGAGAAAAGCAAGGAACAGAAAGTGGCGGCAGCCATGATGCTTCGCGACCGTATGCCTAAGGCCGAACAACAGCTCCTCGACATGGAGATGCAACTCATCCCCGTCCTCGCACAGATGGAGATGGCAGGTGTCAGGTTCGACAACCAAGTGCTCACACAAGGAGCCGAGAAGATCAAACAAGAAGCAGCAGAGGTAGAGAAACATATCATCTCGCTCGCCGGCGTCGATTTTAATGTCAACTCACCACGACAAGTGGGCGAGGTGCTCTTCGAGCATCTGCAGCTCGACCCTAAGGCCAAGAAGACCAAAGGCGGACAGTATGTCACATCCGAAGAGACCCTGCTCGCTATAGCCGACCGACACCCTATCATTCCTCTCCTGCTCGAGTATAGAGAGCTCAAGAAACTGCTTAACACTTATTTCGAACAACTGCCTGAGCTCACCAATCCCCTCACAGGCAAGGTCCACACCACCTACAACCAGACCATCACTGCCACCGGCCGACTATCGTCCTCTAACCCTAACCTGCAGAACCTGCCCATACGCTCAGAGAAAGGACGCGACATCCGACGAGCCGTAGTGGCTGACCCGGGTTGCCTCTTCCTCAGCGCCGACTACTCGCAGATCGAACTGCGACTCATGGCGCACTTCTCGCAAGACCAACACCTCATCAACGCTTTCCGACAAGCACAAGACATACACGCCGCCACCGCCGCAAAAATCTTCTCTGTGGACCTGAGCGAGGTCACGCCCGACATGCGACGCAAAGCTAAGACCGCTAACTTCGGCATCATCTACGGCATCTCTGCTTTCGGACTGGCACAACAACTCAACTGCTCAAGGACCGAAGCTAAAGAGTTCATCGACAACTACTTCCTCTCTTTTCCCGCCATCGTTGACTACATAGAGAGAGTCAAGCAGAAAGCTCACGAGGATGGCTATGTGCAGACCCTTATGGGACGACGACGCTACCTGCCCGACATCAACTCTCGCAACCCTAACCTGAGAAACTATGCCGAACGAAATGCCGTCAACGCACCCATACAAGGAACGGCCGCCGACATCATCAAGATGGCTATGATACGCATCTTCAACCGGCTCAGAGACTCTCATCTCGCAGCCACCATGATAATGCAGATACATGATGAGCTATGCTTCAATGTGCCGGAGAAAGAGATAGACACCGTCCGACAGATAGTGGTCAGCGAGATGGAGAACATCATCACTCTCAGCGTACCACTCATCGCCGATGCCGGAGTAGGACACAACTGGTTAGAAGCACACTGACCAAACAACCAAACCATCAACAACACTATTAACCAACAACAAGACAACAACGACTACATGAACGCTATCTTAGTAGGACTCATCACCGACCAACAAAGCGAAGAGCGTACACAAGAATATCTCGACGAACTCGCTTTCCTTGCACTCACCGACAACATCACACCCATCCGACGCTTCTCACAGCGACTGCCACAACCCGACACCAACACCTATGTGGGAAGCGGGAAGATAAAAGAGATCAAAGAGTATATCGACCAGCGGCAACAGATGGCCAAAGAAGACCCCGACTGCCCGACGGTCGATCTGGTTATCTTCGACGACGAGCTCTCGCCCCGACAACTGAGGAACATCGAGAAAGAGCTCTCCGTCAAGATCATGGACCGCACCATCCTTATCCTCGACATCTTCCTTCTGCGTGCACAGACCTCATACGCTAAGACACAAGTAGAGATGGCTCACCTGCAGTATATGCTACCCCGACTCACCCGTATGTGGACCCACCTCGACCGTCAACGAGGCGGCGGCACCACGGCACGAGGCATGGGAGAGACACAGATAGAGGCCGACAAACGTATCATACGCAACCGTATAGCACTGCTCAAACAAGACCTCGAGAAAATCGACCGACAGATGAGCACACAACGACAGAACAGAGGCAAGATGGTCAGGGTGGCACTCGTGGGATATACCAATGTGGGCAAGTCAACACTGATGAACCTACTGTCTAAATCAGAAGTGTTCGCCGAGAACAAACTCTTTGCCACACTCGACACCACCGTCAGAAAAGTAACCATCGACAACCTACCCTTCCTCCTCAGCGACACCGTGGGTTTCATACGCAAACTGCCACACAACCTTATCGAGTCGTTCAAATCGACACTCGATGAGGTGAGAGAGGCCGACCTGCTCATACATGTGGTGGACATCTCACACCCTAACTTCGAAGAGCAATATCAGGTGGTCGAACAGACTATCGCCGACATCACACGCACCGACAACCAATCATCCTCTGCCGACATACCCCAGATAGTGGTCTTCAACAAGATAGATGCCTTCACCTACACACACAAAGATGACGACGACCTCACACCAGCCACCAAAGAGAATATCTCTCTGGACGAGCTGAAGAACACATGGATGGCACGATTAGGCGACGAGTGCATCTTCATCTCTGCCAAAGATAAGAGTAATATCGAACAAC
>CAMHOK010000121.1 GCA_946186735.1 uncultured Bacteroidales bacterium | reverse complement strand
GATTCGTACAGAAAAAAGCCTTCCGTGGTTTCCGTGTAGAAGAGAGCTTCCGTGGTTTCCGTGAGTATCCGTACATAAACAATCCGTGTAATCAGTTCAGTGTAGGTGTTTTGGGTATGGAGATTATTTATTAACTTTGCACCGCGAAAAGGAGCAGTAAGAACAACACTTTTTTCGCACAACAGAAACAAGCGGTGTGCATCCGTGTAGAAGGAGCATTAGTGTTATTCGTGAGATTAGTACAGCAAAAAATAAATGAAGAACAAAGATGTCGAACCCAATCTATAGTCGTACAGAGTTGCTTGTCGGTGCAGAAGCGTTGAACCGACTGAGCAGTAAGCGTGTCATCCTTTTCGGTGTGGGAGGTGTAGGCAGTTGGTGTGCCGAGTGCCTGGTGCGTAGCGGTATCACCGACCTCACCCTTGTCGATTGTGACCGTGTGAGTGTGAGCAATATCAACCGTCAGCTTATCGCCACCACTCAGACCATTGGGTGCATCAAGGTGGAGGTGATGAGAGAGCGGCTCTTAGCCATCAATCCTGAGGCACATATAACAGCGCTGCAGCGGGTCTATTCGGCACAGACTGCCGATAGTTTTCATCTTGAGGAGTACGACTATGTCATCGATGCTATCGACAGTCTGCAGAACAAGGCCGACCTCATCCTTCATGCCACGGGACTCGGACTTAAGCTCTTCTCGTCGATGGGAGCAGCTCTGAAGATGGACCCCAAGCATATCCATACTGCGGAGTTCTGGCAGGTGAGCGGTTGTCCTCTCGGGGCAGCGTTGCGCCGCCGTTTCCGTAAGCAGCAGGTGTTCCCTAAGCATAAGTTCTTATGCGTGTACAGTGATGAGTTGTTGACTAACAAAGGGGCAGGGGAGCTGTCTGTGCATGCCGAGCAGTCGCCTGAGGGTATCAGTAAGGGTCAGCCTAACGGCACGATGATGCATATCACTGCTATGTTCGGCTTGACCTTAGCGAGTATGGTCATCGAGGATGCTTTACGAGAGCCGACTGCTTAACATGTCTCTTAACCGCAGATTGTTCTTTTTAACCGCAGATATTTCTTGAACCGCAGATGCTTTCTTTTACCGCAGATGTTTCTTTTACCGCAGATGTTTCTTTTACCGCAGATTGTTTCTTTAACCGCAGATATTTTTAACCGCAGATTAGGCAGATTTAAATAGATTTATACAGATTTCTGTTTCTCTGATTGTTAATGGAACTTCACACAGATGACACAGATTGAGCAGATGAAACAGATGGGGGAAGGATATCCAACCACCCCTACCCCTCCTTATCTAAGGAGGGGAACAACGAGAGGCAGTATTGTGTAGAGACGCATTTACATGCGTCTCCTCAAAGAAAGAGAATGTTGAGTGAAATTATTTCTTTGAACGCAGATTGGGCAGATTTAAATAGATTTATACAGATTTCTGTTTCTCTGATTGTTAATGAAACTTCACACAGATGACACAGATTGGGCAGATAAAACAGATTTTTTTCTTTATGATTGCTGGCCACTTACTCTTATTCACTATTGATTCTACAGATTGTTTTCTTCTACAAATTACTCCAATTAAACAGATATCTCTTTCTTCTACGAATTACTCTAATTACACAGATTATTTCTTTGTACACTAATTGAACGGATTGAACGAAAAACTGCGTTTTTCTTGGCTTATTACACTGTTTAGTAATCGAATATAAGTTATGCAAGATGTTTATTTCGCGGGGGGATGTTTCTGGGGAACAGAACATTTCTTCAAACAGATAGAAGGAGTGGTGTCTACCGAGACAGGTTTTGCCAATGGTCGGGCTGACCTACCCTCGCCCACTTATGAGCAGGTCTATACCGACACCACGGGCTATGCCGAGACAGTGCATGTGGTCTATGATGAGACGCGTGTGAGTCTGCGTTTTCTGGTGAGCATGTTCTTCGCCGCCATCGACCCTCTCTCTGTCAATCGTCAGGGACATGACATCGGTACTCGTTACCGCACGGGCGTCTATTACACCTCTGAGCAGCAGGCGGATGAGATAAGAGAAGTGTTTGCGGAGGAGCAGTCGAAGTACGCAGAAGAGTTAGCGGTGGAGCTGTTGCCTCTGAGCTGTTTCTATCCGGCGGATGAGTATCATCAGGACTATCTTGACAAGCACCCTGACGGCTATTGTCATCTACCTCTCTCACTTTTCACTTGGGCAAAGCAGCAGAAGCCCTCATAGCGCAACAGAACAGACGCGGAGAGAGGTTGATGAGCAGCCTCTTGCGGCGGGCGGCAGGTGTGAGCATGTAAGAGCTGAGAGGGAAGACGCGGAGCTGTCGGAGTCGGCTGATATAGGTCTGTCGGTCGGCATAGAACGACCTGGCCACCGTCGAGAGCACCCCTATCACCGTGTTAGCAATCATCCCATCGAACCAACGGATGGAAGGATATTGCGACTGTTGATTAACGAAGTCTTCTATCAGAAACAGCTTATCTTCTAACACCTTGCGTTGTTTGTCTATATCTATGCTTTGGGTTATGCTACCTTTCCTGAGTAAGTAGTTATACACGATAGTGTTCACCGATGTGACACGTTTGGCCTGCATGAGCATTCGTGGGGTCCATAGTGTGTCTTCAAAATATCTGCCACGCATAAAGCTTATGCGTAGCAATTCGCGCGCGAGCGCGAACTGACACGCATAACACCCGCCCCCTAAGCGTTCGCTGAGAAAAGTTTGTCCATCGCATATCTCATCGCGATAATCGGTGAAGGGTTTACTCACTTTGTTCGGTTCGAAGACATTATATTGTTCGTCCACATTCTGATAATTGAAGCGGAGAACATCCAGATGATCGGCATCCATCTTATCGACAATGCCCTTTATTACATTCGGCTCAAGATAATCGTCGGAGTCAACGAACATCACATACTTACCTGTTGCCAAGCTTATTCCTGTATTGCGTGCTTCGCTCAGTCCGCTATTGGCTTGGTGAACGACCCTGATGTTCTTATGTCCGGCTGCATACTCGTCAGCTATTGTTCCGCTGCCGTCTTTCGAACCGTCATCCACAAGAATGATCTCATACTCTTCAGGCGAGAGGTCTTGCATGAGCAGCGAATCGAGGCACCTGCCAAGATACTGCTCAACATTATATATCGGTACTATGATAGATAGTTTCATGATTGCTTAGATTGTTTTTCCTGACTACTTCCTTTCTTCACTACTAATTCTACAGATTGTTTTCTTCTACCAATTACTATAATTGAACAGATTATTTCTTTCTTTCACAAATTGAACGAATTGAACGAAAAACTGCTTTTTCTCTTTTCTGCGTGGTTAACAATTTCACAAAGTGGGCAAAAATTGAATTTGATATCACACTTTGTTTGATGCTCAACGCAGGATGCCCCACTTCTCGAGTTTGAACACCACGCGTTCCATAAAATACACCAATCCCCACAGATGATATTTTTTTAAATGTTGATATTGGAGAACAGGGAACGCAAACTGGTCATAGTCGTTAAGGATGGTTTTAGGTAGCACTCTCTCAAGGTATTCGCGGCGTTCTTTCTGTATCAGTTCAGCGTTCTTTCCCCCACTCTCGCTCACACCGTTCATATCAAAGTAAGTCACATTGATGTTCACATACACGGGCACCACATCGCCGAGTGCGATAGCATCGACGTACCATTTCCAGTCGGAGCATATCTTCATCTGCTCGTCATACAGTCCGTACTTTTCAAACAGCGAGCGTCTTATGTATGCGCAGTTGTGGTTGAGTGTACCTTTGTAGAAATACAGGAACGACTTAGGAGTATATTGATTGCTCCCGCATGTATCCACTCTGTTGCCATTGGGATATACCTTGATCATGTTCCCGTACATGATGTCGGGGTACTGTTTCTCTTCCAATGCCCGCAGCATCTTCTCCACCACCTCATCATCGTAGAGCCAATCGGCGGAGTTGAGTATCTCGATGTACTCACTTGTAGCCATGCGTATGCCTTTGTTCATGGCGTTATAGATTCCGGTATCAGGTTCTGACACCCATTTGACCGGATATTTAGCAGCCTCAGCATATTGCACAATCAGCTCACGGCTGCCGTCAGTCGAGCCGCCATCCACAATTACATGTTCAAAATCCTGACATGTTTGCAGACTCACCGACTCGAGCGTCTTACGCAAGCCCGTGGCGTTGTTGTAATTGATGGTTATGATGGAGAGTTTCATATAGGACATTTACGAGTGGTGTGTCATCTATTTAATTTCATTCGGAATTCAAGTTCTCGCATTGTCAGGCTTGCCATTTAATCCGTGATGATAATTCGAGGAAATACTCATTAGACCAGAAATCGAGTTCACGAGGTGAACGTCCATAGAGGAAGGGCATCACATCCTTCTTGACCATATCTATTGACGTGTTTGCCAGCTTGTCATTCAGTTGTTGCATAAACGCTGCCTGATCTAACCATTCTCCGGTGAATTCATGTATACGTTCCCTTAAATGGGTAAACGAAAGGGGGATGTTCTTTCGCACATACCATTCGAAATCATACCAATCTCGGCCTTTTACTCTCCGCTGCCATGCTCGATAAACCAAAGCATGTATCTTTCCCGCAAACAAGCATGGCAACGACATACTTGTCACATAAAAAGGATAAGGTTCTGTGAGCAATTTTTGCTCCGTTTCGAAACTTAAAGGTGGGTCTGTATCCAGTTCTATTTTGACTTTCATCATCTTTCGCATCTGAAAAGTGATGTCATATGCCTCCGTATCTTCCTTGAGAAAAGCGGATTCCACACGACCAAAGATTTTCTTTTCTTTCTTGGTAAGCTCCACATCCAATCCAACTAATTTAAATTCTTCAATAATAGCAGGGAAATAATTCTCCAAATGGATGTTCGGATTCTTCTCTGTAAGGGAGAAATCCATATCTTCGGAATAGCGGGTGAGTCCATGTAATAGTCTTAAGCAAGTGCCGCCATAAAAAGCCGCATGGTTAAAAAAACCTCCACGAGTGAGTCCCGCTAATGCAATCTTATGCATTGTTTCACGTTGCGCAAAAGTCCGCTGCTCGTCATTAAGCGGATGATAGGCTTCGACTAAGTTCTCAAAGACGGTCATGATTTATCAAATGAATTAAGTTAGTCAGAGTTTGTTGCTTGCGTCCGCATTGCGCACAAGCTTGAAGAATAGAAGTATCCATACGCATCAGAGCATCCATGTCCATACGTAAATCTTCCTCTAAATAGGCAGCTAAAGCCTTTCTGGAGTTATAAGGAACATACATATCCATCAAGATGGCGTCCGCCAGTGCTTTTTCGGGCGAAGCAACCAGACATCTCCAATTATCTATCGTCTGCATTGCGATACCTATCGGATAATAGTCTGACGCTACCTGATGATAACTGAAACGCCCAAGAGGTGTATCAAAAAGTCGAGTGCGCTTGGTTGTCACAGCGGTATAGACGTACGTTTTCTCCGGAATTAATCCATAATAAGACAAAGCCCATTGCATGGATAGATAGGAAGGGCCATAAATATGCTGCGCACAAATAGGTGCTGAAGGAGGATAACCATAAGCAGTGCAATTAAGCACATACAATCCTCGCTTTAGGCGGATAATGTCACCCTGTTTCTCCAAAGCACTAAGCTTAGCTGCCGGAGACTTGTAGTTTCCATTGGGTGTATAACGTCCAATCTCTGCTATTAAAGCAGGAGCTGCGATAGGTACATTACGTAATGATTGATATATCTCTATGGGTAACATTTCTTCTATTTTGTGCACAGAAAATGCAAATATATTATATTTTCTGTGCGCCCATTATCAAGTTATATGCTTTTTTCACGCGTCTTGCTGAGTCATTCGGCGTTGTTGAAGTTGATTGTTATGATAGAGAGTCTCATGGTTGATATATTTCTTTTTTATCTATTTCATTGATTATAACTTTATAGTATGTTAACTGATTGTTAACCTCTTCAACAAATGCCTTCTTATAAGTCAATTTATAAAGCCATGTTACAAGCAAGTCTGTCTTTCCTGCACCCTTGTA
>CAMHOK010000120.1 GCA_946186735.1 uncultured Bacteroidales bacterium | reverse complement strand
ACCCATACTCCTGCTTGATGATATCTTCGACCGCTTAGACCAACAACGAGTAGAGAATATCATCCGACTCGTCACCTCCGAACGCTTCGGACAGATCTTCATCACCGACACCGACCGACAACACCTCGTCGCACTGCTCAACAACAAAGCCGACACACACGTCTTCCATATCATTGACGGAAAGATAGTGGAATAGGCATAAAATTTGCTGAGTTAAGAAAAAAATCGTAACTTTGCGTGCTATTTGTGTTTTGCAAAATAATGAAACGATATATAACAATGAAACGACAACTTTTCCTTGCAGTTTTTGCGGCTGCAATCCTCTCTGTGAGCGCTCAAGAGGATGAGCGCGTGCTGCTCACCATCAACAACAACCCTGCGACGGTGAGCGAGTTTATGTATATCTATCAGAAGAACCAACAAGATGGCGTAGCTGAGCAGTCGCTCGACGAATATCTTGACATGTTCATCAACTTCAAGCTTAAGGTAGAGGCCGCCAAAGAGGCAGGCATCGACACCTCCGAGTCGTTCAAACGCGAGCTGAGCCAATATCGCAAACAAGCCATCCCTAAATATATGACCGACAAAGAGGCCGAAGACAAGCTTGTTCGCGAGCTCTACTCTCGTATGCAACACGACCTCAAGGTGCGTCATGTAGCCGTCCAATGCCCCATGAGCGCCAACGACTCTACCGTCAACGCCGCCTTGGAGAAGATCAACCTCCTCCGCCAACAAGTAACCGTAGGCACACCCAAAACCGTGGGCAAAGGTAAGAAGGCAAAGACCGTTTATGAGGTAGCTGACTTCGTTGATGTAGCCACCAACCGGAGCGACGACCCGAGCGCCAAACGCACTCAAGGATTAGTGGGATGGCTCACACCCTTCCGCTTCGTCATCTCTTTCGAGAACACTGCCTACAACACACCCGTAGGCGAAGTGAGCGAAGTGTTCCGCACACCCTTCGGCTTCCATTTCCTCAGAGTAGAACAAATGGAAGAGCACAAAGAGGTTAACGCTGCACACATCATGAAGATGGTTCCTCAAGGCAACGACTCTCTCTCTGCTGTCGCTAAGCAACGCATCGACTCTCTGTATCAGATAGCTACTCTGCCCGACACACATTTCGGCGACCTCGCCATCAAGAACTCCGACGACCGCGGTAGCGCACAACGAGGAGGCGACCTCGGATGGTTCTCCAGAGGACAGATGGTGCCCGAGTTCGAGGACGCATGCTTCAGCATGACGGTACCCGGACAGATATCCGAGCCCGTCAGGAGTCAGTATGGCTGGCACATCATTCAGTATCGAGACCAAAGAGGCATAGCTCCTTTCGAACAAGAGCAAGAGAACATACGCAAACGTCTGCAGAAGTCTGAGCACAGAACAACTGTTGAGAAAGCTTTTGTTGAAAAGCTAAAGAAAGAGTACCACTTCAATCTCATCCAACCTACCCCCGAGCACTACTATGAAGCTGCACAAGGCTGCTCGTCGCTCACCGACTCACTGTTCCTCAGCCGCATAACTCTGTTCAACGAGCCCCTCTTCTCTATCGACACCAAGACCTATACCGAACAAGACTTCAACGCCTTCCTCAAGAAGAACAACTTCTCGCAATATGGTGCTCTCCGACTCGCACTCGACGACAAGTACAACGCTTTCATCGCACAGACTCTCACCGAGAAAGAAGACTCTATGCTCGAGAAGAAGTATCCTGAGCTCAAGAACCTCGTCACCGAGTATCACGACGGTATCCTGCTCTTCGACATCTCGCTCAAAGAGGTGTGGGACAAAGCCACACAAGATACCGTTGGCTTACAAGAATACTTCAAACAGCACCGCAAAGAATATACATGGGACTCTCCGCGCTATAAAGGCTGGATAGTCTATGCCAAAGATAAGGAATCGATGAAAGCCGCTAAGAGCATCATCCGCAATGCCAACCCCGACTCCATCGAGTCGTACCTCAAGCACCGCGTCAACCTCGACACCATGCTCTTCGTACGCTACGAGAAAGGTTTGTGGAAGAAAGGACAAGAACCCGTCATCGACAAGCTTATCTTCAAAGACAAAGAGGCTCAGCTCACCACCGACTCCCTCTTCCCCTTGGTTGAGCTCGTAGGCAAGACGCTCAAAGCACCTGAGGTCTATCAAGACGAGAAAGGCAAGGTGGTGTCGGCCTACCAAGACTATCTTGAGCAACAGTGGATAGCCCGACTCAAAGAGAAGTTCCCTGTGGTTGTCAACCAAGAAGTGTTCAACTCGCTCAAGAAAGAGTAAGAAAGAGTAAGAAAGAGTAAGACATTTGTCTATCAGTCCCTACACCACTTATCTCAATGAGACTCAAGCATATCATAGCGATAGTGATAGCGGTAGTAGCACTCAACTTAGTGCTACTACCCGTCTCTTGTCGGTTCGACCTCACAAGCGACCACCGCTACACACTCTCGCCCACCACTATTGATATGCTCCACCACCTCTCTGACCACAAGCACGACCGACAGCCACTCGTTGCCACTCTGCTGCTCACCGGAGAGCTCAACTCCGGCTTCCTACGCCTCGAACAAGCTACACGCGACCTCCTCAGCGACATGAGCCGACAGGCCGACATTCGCTTAGAGACCATCGACCCGCTTGAACTCAGCGACAAAGAGATGGACAAGCTCAACCGGCAACTGCTCGCCTACGGCTTCCGACCGACACAGATCTACGAGACATCGCGACGAGGACAGAACAAACAGACACTGGTCTATCCCTTTCTCCTGCTTAGCTCAGGGCAACAGTCGGTGATGGTACAACTGCTGCAGAACAACCCAGTGCTCTCAGGTGCCGACAACCTCAACAACTCTATAGCAGCCTTAGAGTATCAAGTGGCGATGGGTATCAACCGCCTCTACACCACTCAACGAGAGAAGATATGCTTCCTCGAAGGACATGGCGAGCTCGCCGAACATGAGACCTACGACCTGCAACAGACGCTTGCTCGATACTTCGACGTCTATTTCGGCTCGCTCAACAACGATGTGCACTGTCTCGACTCGTTCAAATGTGTCATCGTGGCATCGCCTGAGCAACCGTTCACCGAAGCCGACAAGTATATCCTTGACCAGTATGTCATGCGCGGGGGCAAGATCCTCTGGGCACTCAATGGTGTACGCTTCTCCGAAGATATCCTCTCCACCGAAGGCTACACTCCCGTCATCCCGCTCGACCTTAACCTCCAAGACATGCTCTTCCGCTATGGTGTGCGCATCAACCCTACACTGCTCACCGACCTGCAGTGTCTCTCTATTGAAGTGGACATATCGCCCGACCCCACGCAACCGCACATAGTGCCTATGCCTTGGGCTTACTCACCGCTATGCCTCACCTCTGCCGAGAGCAGCATAAGCAAAGATGTGATGCAGGTCAACACCACTTTCTGCAGCACTATCGACCTCGTAGGCAACTCCGAACAACTGACACAAAAAGTGCTGCTTGCTTCCTCAAACGCTTCACATGTCATCAGCACCCCAGCAGAGGTCGATCTGAGCGAGGTACAGTTCGATGAGAACTACTACCACGACGCTTTCGTGCCCGTAGCCGCAGTGGTAGAGGGCGAGTTCAGCTCACTCTTCCGCTTCCGCTCACAACCCAAAGAGATAAGCTCCAACGAACAGCCGCTGTCAGAAGGCTATTCCAAGCAGGTGTTCCTCGCCTGCGGCTCTGCTCTGGCTAACGAATGGCAACAAGGACAGCCCCTACCCTTGGGCTACGACCGACTAACACACCGACAGTGGGGCAACCGAGACTTCCTGCTCAACGCTGTGCTCTACCTCACCGACGACAACGGACTCATACAACTCAGACAGAAGAGCATAACACTGCGTATGCTCAACAACAAAGCGGTCAACAACTACCTCAGAGCAGCACAACTGGCAACCATCCTTGTGCCTCTCATCCTGCTCGCTCTGCTGGGACTAAGCATCGCCTGCCTCAGACAACTACGACAACGAAAAATAACAAACCATAAATAAACATGAATTCTTATCGACATATCTTTTGTACTCTGTTTATCTTGCTGACCACCACTCTTATGTTAGCACAGACCCTCGATTATCCCATCGTTGAGGTCAACGGACAGAAAGTGTATCGCTATCCCGTGAAGAAGTCAGAAGGCCTATGGCGCATCAGCCAGACCTTCGGTGTCAGTCAAGACGAGATCATCAAGCTCAACCCGCAACTCACCAAGACCGGTCTGCGCTTCGGTGAGACCATCCTCATCCCCGTCAAAGAAGAGACGGCTAAAGCACAAACAGCCGACACCAAAGCCGCTGACACCAAAGCCGCCGGCACACAGATCAAAGAACAGAACGACACCATAGAGCATATCATCCAACGCAAAGAGACGCTCTACGGCATAAGCAAGCTATATGGTATCAGTATCAACGAGCTCATCGAGGCTAACCCCGAAGTGAGCAAGAAGATGCACATAGGCGACCGTCTCCTTATCGTCAAGCCTCGTACTGCCGCACAGGAAACCGCCGCACATGAAGCCCCCACACAGGAAACCGCCGCTCCCGTCGTTGTGCCCGTCACAAAGCCTGAACCCGCAAAAGAGATTGTCAAACAGGCGGAGCAAATAGTTAAACCCCTTGCCGACCAACAGGCAGTGCCAATGAAAGATAGTGTAGCGGCCCTGCCTCAGAGTGTGGCTATCGTCATGAACGTTGACCGCCAAGTGCCGCCTGCCGACTCTATCCGACCGGCTACCTTCGTGCCCGTCATCGACTCCTCGATGCTACAACTGCCACTGCGCATTGCTTACCTCCTGCCTTTCTGCACCGACGCGGTGAAGAGAGAACAGTCAACCGACCGCTTCATCGAGTTCTATCAGGGAGCTCTGCTCGCTATCAAAGAGGCACAAGACAAAGGACAAGGTTTCGAGCTCTTCGTCTATGACACCGACAAGAGCGAAGCACGACTCACACAGATACTCCAACAGCCTGAGATGATGAACATCGACGCTATCATCGGACCCGCCTACTCGCAACAAGTGAGCATCGCCTCTGCCTTCGCTTTCGAGAATCATATACCGCTCTTCGTTCCTTTCACATCGAAAGTGAGCAATGCCACACGCAACCCATATATCTTCCAGTTCAACCCCACCGACGAGCAGACACGACAAGCCCTGCTCCAACACATCAAAGATAAGCGCGGACAGATAGAGTGCGTGTTCATCACCACCGACCAGAGCAACAAGAACGATGCTCAACAACTCAACACCTTGATGAAGAAGAACAGCTTCAAGTGTATCAACCTCACCGCCGAACAAGTGCTCAGAGACACTCTGCCTACGCTGATACATAAGAACCGACAACAACTCATCATCTTCGATACCGACAAGCTCAGCGCATGCCAAGAAGTGATCAACAAGCTCTCATCGCTCACCGACGATTATAAGCCGGAGGTGCTCGGACACTACTCATGGGCTGACAGCAATCTACCCCTGCCGCTCATCTATACCACCATCTTCCATAAGCCTTCCACACTCGACAACATCTTCTACAACCATAAGTTCGAGAACTACTTCAAGACTAAACCCGACGACGAGACACCTCGCTACGACCTGCTCGGCTACGACCTGACCCGCTACATGATCGAAGTGCTCCAACAAGGCACCGAGACGCCTTTCTCGGAGCGAGCCAAACGCACCAAGATGATGGGGTTGCAGAACGATATCATACCCACACAGGCAGGCAACAACGGCGGTATCATCAACAACGGCATAGAAGTGAAAGAGAAAAAATAACCAAAGCCAACACCCGTAACTATAGTGAAACGACTATTCTATATCCTCCTTCTGCTCGCACCTCTGAATATGGTGCGCGCTCAAGCCCATCTCAACACCGAAGAGTTCTATGTAGGAGCTCAAGGCGGCGGGGTGGCATCGATGGTGTGGTTCGCACCTGATGTGCCGCAGTCAGCCCTCCGACCGCTGCTCACATGGAACGCAGGCGCTGTGTTCAGATATGTGGGCAACCGCTTCGTCGGACTGCAGGTAGAGGTCAATTATCTGCAACGAGGATGGCAAGAGATAGAAAGAGAGGAACAGGACGACGGCACAGAGAAGATCTTCCCCACCTACTCCCGACGCTTAGACTACATACAGATACCTTTCCTCACACATATCTATTTTGGCAATCAATATCGCGGG
>CAMHOK010000119.1 GCA_946186735.1 uncultured Bacteroidales bacterium | reverse complement strand
TCCCTATATGTACACCGGCATCATCATTGCCGTGGCTGTGCTATACTTGCTCCTCAGTCTTATCAGTTTTCTTTTCACCGCCAATGCCGATTTCTCTATCTTGAGTGAGCCTTGGACTTTCCGTCGCGCTCACCGCGAGACTATTCACAACTTCATGGGTCTGATAGGAGCCGACATGGCTTTCTTTCTTGTACATAAGACATTCGGATGGGCATCAATAGGTCTGCTTGTTTTCCTTAGTTTCTTCTCGTTCAAGCTCATGAGGGTCTATCACGGCAGTCTGTGGCGGCCTTTCTTCGCATGCGCTTTTGCCACACTATGGGGTAGCGTGGTGCTGGCTTTGTGTCAGGTAGATGGTCTCACCTCTTACTTATGGGGCGGACGACACGGCGAATATGTGTCAACACAAGCGCTCTCTTTCCTGCAACTATGGGGTACCATACTCATGCTTGTCGGTATGCTCATCGTCTTCTTGATTTGTATTGACAAGCAGACCGTACCACGCACCAAGAGGCTGTGGGCTAAGTTAGTATCGCGTTTCAAGAAAGACAAGACGCCCACTGAGCCGGAGCCGGAGCAATACCCCTCAGACAACCTCGACACCGAAGAAGGAAACGATGGTATAACCATTACTGACATCACCACTGACGACTCAGAGACCGACAACACCATCGATCTTACTACCGACGACGGCCCCACCACACCGCTCACCACCATGGATGACGACAACTTCGTCGTTCAGACGCACACCGAAGAGACCACCGAAGAAACAACCAAACAGGGCGAAGAAGGCGAAGAAGGTGAAGAGGACGAGAAGCCTGACCATGATGAAGGAGAAGGAGAAGGCGAGACTCCGGCAGAAGGAGAGGGAGATGACGACTTGGATATGGGCATAGAAGTGAATGTAGAAGAGATGCTCAAGAAAGACCCTGAGTATCTGCTCAAGAAGTTAGGTCCTTACGACCCGCGTTTAGAGCTTAGTCGTTATGAGTTTCCTTCGCTCTCACTGCTTCGCACCCTGCCCAACGAGAACACTCCCGTCATTGATATGGCAGAACAACAAGCCAACAAAGATCAGATCTTACACACCTTCCGCAATTTCGGCATAGAGATCACCGGTATCAAAGCCACTATCGGTCCTACCGTTACTCTCTATCAGATAGTGCCAAAGGAGGGAACGCGTATTGCCAAGATACAAGGATTAGAGAAAGATATCATGCTCTCGTTGGCAGCCAATGGTATAAGAATCATTGCTCCTATCCCCGGCACTAACACTGTGGGAATAGAGGTGCCCAACAAGAAGCCTCAGACGGTATCGATGCACTCGGTGGTGGCAAGCAAACGTTTCCAAGAAGAGAAGAAGATGCGTCTGCCGGTAGCCATGGGTAAGACCATCACCAACGAGGTGTTCATGTTCGATCTTGCCAAGACTCCTCACTTGCTCGTTGCCGGTGCCACGGGTCAGGGAAAGTCGGTAGGTCTGAACGCTATCATCACCTCGCTGCTCTATAAGAAACACCCTGCTGAGCTCAAGTTCGTGTTGGTTGACCCTAAGATGGTGGAGTTCAATCTCTTCGAGCCTCTCGTTCGCCACTATATGGCAGCCATGCCGGGACAGGAAGAGATCATCATCACCGACTGCCAGAAAGTGATCAACACTCTCAACTCGCTCGTCATCGAGATGGAAGACCGCTATATGCTTCTCATGGACGCCCATGTGCGCAACCTTGAGGACTATAACGAGAAGTTTCAGAAGCGCCAACTCAACCCCGAGAAAGATATCAAGGACAGTCATGGCGGTGTGCAGCACCATCGGTTCTTGCCTTATATAGTCATCATCATCGATGAATTCGGCGACTTCATCATGCAGGCAGGTAAGCAGGTGGAGACGCCCATAGCTCGTATCACACAGAAAGCACGCGCCGTGGGTATGCACATGATCCTTGCCACGCAACGACCTTCGGTCAATATCGTGACGGGTGTTATCAAGGCTAACATACCTACCCGTATTGCTTTCCGCACTCAGTCGGTGGTTGACTCACGCACCGTGCTCGACCAGAAGGGAGCAGAGGGTCTTGTAGGACGAGGCGACATGCTCTACTCCGGCGGCACAGAGGTGACGCGTATCCAGTGTGCTTTTGTGGACACACCAGAGGTAGAGACTATCGTCAAGTCGATAAGCGAGCAGCAACACTTCACCCAGCCTTACCAGCTGCCCGACTATGTGCCTGAGGGCGAAGAGGGTGAGGCGCTGGCTCCGGGTAGCGTCGATCTCAAACGTCTTGACCCGCTCTTCAAAGATGTGGCAACCTATGTGGTCTCGAAGCAAGAAGGGTCGTCCAGCAAGCTGCAGCGTGCTTTCGAGATAGGCTACAACAGAGCAGGCAAGCTCAGCGACCAACTGGAAGCCGCCGGCATAGTCGGACCAAACAAAGGACCCAAAGGAAGAGATGTACTCGTGCAAGACATGATGCAGTTGGCACAGATTTTGGAAGGATTAGGATTGTCGTAAATCAACCACTGTCATGAGAAAACTAACTAACATATTTCTGCTGCTTAGCCTGAGTGTGAGTCTGTGTGCTCAGACACCTTCGGAGGCGTCGAAGACCTTAGAGCAGTTGGTCTCTCGTCTGGAGCAAGAGACCTTCATCGGCAGTTTTCATGCCACCATCACGCAAGACCCTACGCAGCAGGCTATGCCGCTCAACGGTATGTTGGAGATGCAACGCGAGGTGTTCCATGCCAACATCTGGACCATGGAAGTGTCGTACGACGGCGTTACACTCGCCACCTATGATGAGGATAACAACGAGCTCACCCTCTCCTACCCCACTCCCGCTGAGATAGAGCATATCAACCCTCTGATGGTCGTCAGACACTTTGCCCGGACGGCTAAGGTCGGTTGGTCCAGACTCCAACCCAAAGGGTTCGTCTCGCTCGACCTCACTACCGACGATGACCCTGAGGTGGAGAAGATCACTCTTCAGCTGAGGAGTGCTGACCTGTTGCCGGAGATCATCACTATCAAGCAGCATAATGGCGCAGGTGCCACCATCGTCTTCAAGCAGCAACAGTGGAGCCGCATAGCACCCGTCACCAACATCCCCACCAACCACGAAGGTAAGCCACAACCATATATCAACGATTTAAGATAAACCATATAACTTATGAAATCCACTCTTGGACTCGGGCGCGGCTTAGATGCGCTTATCGACACCTCACATGTGAACACCAACGGCTCTTCTTCTATCAACGAGGTAGAGCTTGACCTCATCACACCTAACCCCGACCAGCCTCGCCGCTCTTTCGACGAAGAGGCGCTCAGTGAGTTGGCTGCTTCCATACGCGAGCATGGCGTCATCTCACCTATCACCCTCAAGAAGAACGACAACGGCACCTATATGATCATCGCCGGTGAGCGCCGTTATAGGGCCGCTAAGCAAGTAGGACTGACAACCATACCCGCCTATATCAAGACAGCCAAGGACGAGCAGGTGATGGAGATGGCTCTCATTGAGAACATCCAACGCGAAGATCTGGACGCCATAGAGATAGCTCTTGCCTATCAACGGCTCATCGACGATTATTCGCTCACTCAAGACCGCATGGCTGAACGTGTGGGAAAGAAAAGAGCTACCATCGCTAATTATCTCAGACTGCTCAAACTGCCTGCTGAGATACAGATGGGTCTGAAAGAGCACCGCATCGACATGGGACATGCTCGAGCTATCCTCGCCACCAAGTCGCCGACTGACCAACTCACCATCTACAAACGCATACTGCAAGAAGGTCTGTCGGTCAGACAAGTAGAAGAGTTGGCGAGCCACACCGAGAACGCCGACAACACTCCGACTACTCCTGACAAGAAGACTCAGACAACTCAACGCCAACCCTCACAATGGCAAGACACAGCTGAGCTGCTCAGTACCACACTCAACACCCCGGTCAAGATCGACTCTAACAACAAAGGGAAAGGGAAGATAACTATTGCTTTCAACTCCGACGACCAACTGCAACAACTGCTGCAACAACTGCTCAGATAAAACGACACCCACACGCTTGAACCGACTCGTTTACATATTGCTTTGCCTTGCGGCTTGTGCGTCAGCTTTCTCTAACGAGAGAGCATATACCTCTGTCGTTGCTGACAGCGTAGGAGTCAAGATGCTCTCTGACACCATCGTCGCTTCGACCGCCGACACTCTCCCACACGCCCCGACCGACACTCTACGGTCTGCTGCTTCTGACACTCTGCCTCCGGTATGGCAACCCAACCCTCTCAGAGCAGTGTGGATGGGAGCTATCATTCCCGGATACGGACAGATATATAATCGCAGCTACTGGAAACTGCCTATCGTCTATGGAGCGTTCATGGGAAGTGCGTACGCCATCATCTATACTCAAGGCAAATATACCGACTACAAAGCCGCCTATCGCGACATCATCACCGACAAAGAGTTGTCAACCGACCCCACTCGTTCCTACAACCAGCTCTTACCAGAAGGTTACACCATCGAACGGTTGGGCGGGAGGTCGAACTACACGCGTATCTTACAAAACAGACAGAGCTCTTTCCGTCGCTACAGAGACATAAGCGTAGTGGCAGCAGTGGTGGTCTATGCTCTCTCGCTCATCGATGCGTATGTTGACGCTCAGCTCTACGACTTTGACATCTCTGAAGAGCTATCGGTGAACGTCTCACCCGAGATCTACCACGACCCTATCCTCAAACAGAACAACACCGAGATAAACATCGCCATCAATTTCTAATGAACACACTCTTCGCTATACTCTGCCTGCTCCTCGTCAACGACACCATACCATCGCTAACGACCGATATTGACGAACCGTCTGACAGCCTCGTACTCCTCACCGACAGCACCGGCTCTTCTGCCGAACAGCTCATAGACGATAGTCTAAACTCTGAGCTCTTCGACTCGGTGGCTCCTTCTTTTCTTAACCCCGTAGCTTCCTCACCTTTAGAAGTTTACGATGAGCGTCTCATCGACTATGTGCTCTCTTGGTTAGACACCACCGACTGCGTCTTCCAGCCTGACACCACCCGCTATCCCGACTCGGTATATATAGCACGCTTGCAGGCTCTGCCATGCGAGATGGAGATGCCTTACAACAGATATGTCAAAGCACAGATAGAGAGATATATGCACCGAGCACCCAAACAGGTGGCAATGATGCAACGATTATCAGAGTATTATTTCCCTATCTTCGAGCAAGCTCTTCACCGCTACTCTCTGCCACAGGAGTTGAAGTACTTACCGGTTATTGAGTCGGCACTGAACGCCCGTGCTCACTCTCGCATGGGAGCCGCCGGTCTGTGGCAGTTCATGGTTCAGACCGGCAAGCTCAACGGTCTGGAGATCAACTCGCTCATCGACGAGAGATACGACCCTCACAAGTCCACCGAAGCCGCTTGTAAGTTCCTTCGCTCGCTCTACTCCATCTATCACGACTGGACCTTAGTCATTGCTGCGTACAACTGCGGACCGGGCAATGTGAACAAAGCCATACACCGTTCGGGTGGCAAACGCGATTTCTGGGCTATATACGACTACTTACCGCGTGAGACACGCTCGTATGTGCCTATCTTTATTGCTGCCAACTATGCTATGAACTATGCCGACGAGCATCAGATATGCAAGGCAGCACCTATGCTCCTCTCCACCCCTACCGACACTATCTTGACCGACAAACGCCTCCATCTCTTGCAAGTGGCGACAGTGCTCGACATACCCCTTGAAGACCTGCGTTATCTCAATCCGCAATATAGCAAAGATATCCTTCCCGGAGGACGACAATATGCCTTAGTGTTGCCCATGGACAAGACCGGCTCTTTCATACAGATGCAGGACTCTGTTCTCAGTTACAAAGCCGATAGTCTCATCAACAACCGCCGAGCAGTGATAGAGATGGCGCAACGAACGGCCGTCGATGGCTCCTACCGCTCAGGAAACACCATTTATTATAAGGTAAAGAAAGGCGACACCCTCAGCGGCATTGCTAAGAGGTACCATTGCTCGGTCAACCAACTGAAGAAATGGAACAACCTCCGCAGCAGCATTATAATGATAGGCAAAACTATTAAAATTAAGAAATAGGTCTAACAGCGAAGCGATCTAACAGCAAAGCGGTCTAACAGCGAAGCGATCTAACAGCGAAGCGATCTAACAGCAAAGCGGTCTAACA
>CAMHOK010000118.1 GCA_946186735.1 uncultured Bacteroidales bacterium | reverse complement strand
AAGGTGTCTCACCGCAACCCGAGCATGCGCCCGAGAACTCGAAGAGCGGAGTAGCGAACTGCGAGTTTTTAACGTTCGACTTGATGTCAACGAGGTCTTGTTTCGATTTAACATTCTCAGCGCAGTAGTTCCAGTTGGCTGCTTCTGCTTCCTGACCCTCAAGCGGCACCATAGAGAGAGCCTTGCCGGTCTTCGGGTTGCCCGGACAAACGTCCACGCAGTTGCCGCAACCGAGGCAGTCCATCACGCCCACTTGGATACGGAAATGCATACCCTTCATAGCGGCAGGAGCCTTCATCTCGATAGTGGCGGCGTTCAAGCCTTTAACTTCGTTCTCGTCGAGCACGAACGGACGGATACAAGCGTGAGGACAAACGTATGCGCACTTGTTACATTGGATACAGTTCTCGGCGTTCCATACAGGCACGAAAGCCGACACGCCGCGTTTCTCAAACTTAGCCGTACCTGCAGGCCATGTGCCGTCCTCGATACCCTTGAACGCGCTGACAGGCAGCAAGTCGCCGTCCTGTGCGTTGATAGGACGAACAACCTTATTGATGAACTCATCGCCGTCAGTCGGTTTAACCACGTCAGCGGCTGCGTCAAGCTGCGACCAAGCCTTATCAATAGCGAGTTCGTGATATTCGCCACCGCGGTCAACGGCTGCATAGTTCTTGTTAACCACATCCTCGCCTTTCTTGCCGTAGGACTTAACGATGAAGTGCTTCATCTCCTCAACGGCTTTCTCAACAGGGATAACGCCGGTGATACGGAAGAAAGCAGATTGCAGAATAGTGTTGGTGCGGTTGCCAAGACCAATCTCCTGCGCAATCTTGGTAGCGTTGATATAATAAACCTTGATGTCGTTGTCGGCAAAGTATTTCTTCACCTTGTTAGGCAGGAACTTTACCAACTCCTCACCCTCGTAGATGGTGTTCAGCAGGAACGTGCCGCCCTTCTGCAAGCCGCGTGTAACGTCGTACATGTGCAGGTAAGCCTGAACGTGGCAAGCCACGAAGTTAGGCGTGGTAACGAGGTAAGTGGAGTGGATAGGCTCGTCGCCGAAACGCAGGTGCGAGCAGGTGAAACCGCCGGATTTCTTCGAGTCGTAGGAGAAATAAGCCTGACAGTATTTGTCGGTAGTGTCGCCGATAATCTTCACGGAGTTCTTGTTGGCACCTACAGTACCGTCGGCACCGAGACCGTAGAACTTGGCTTGGAACATACCCTTGCCGCCCATGGCAATCTCTTCGCCTACAGGCAGTGAGGTGAAGGTAACATCGTCGTTGATACCCACGGTGAAGTGGTTCTTCGGTTGCGGCAAAGCGAGGTTCTCATAAACAGCGAGCATCTGTGCCGGAGTGGTGTCGTTAGAACCAAGACCATAACGGCCACCTACAACGAGGATATTGCCGAGTCCGAGTTCTGACAAAGCGTCTTTTACATCGAGATAGAGCGGTTCGCCGTTAGCACCCGGCTCTTTGGTGCGGTCGAGAACGCAGATGCGCTTAACCGACTTAGGCAGAGCCTCTTGCAGATATTTGAGCGAGAACGGACGATAGAGGTGAACATTGATCATACCGAGTTTCTTGCCCTTCTGAGCCTCGTAGTCGATAACTTCGCGGATAGCCTCGCAAGCCGAACCCATGCAGATGATGATGTTCTCTGCCTCGGGGTCGCCATAGTATGAGAACGGACGGTATTTGCGGCCGGTGATCTCCGAAATCTTGTCCATATAGTCCGAAACGATGTCAGCCACCTCGTTGTAGTACGGGTTGCATGACTCGCGATGAGTGAAGAACACGTCGGGGTTCTCAGCCATACCGCGCATCACGGGACGCATAGGCGAGAGGGCGCGGTTGCGGAATGCCTGCAGAGCCTCCATGTCAACGAGCGGACGGAGGTCTTCCATATCAACGACCTCTACTTTCTGATACTCGTGCGAGGTGCGGAAGCCGTCGAAGAAGTTGAGGAACGGCACGCGCGATTTGATAGTAGCGAGGTGAGCCACACCGGCGAGGTCCATCACTTCCTGTACGGAGCCTTCAGCGAGCATAGCGAAACCTGTCTGACGGCAAGCCATCACGTCCTGGTGGTCGCCGAAGATACAGAGTACGTGTGAAGCGAGTGTACGAGCCGAAACATGGAACACTGACGGGAGCAACTCACCGGCAATCTTGTACATGTTAGGAATCATAAGGAGCAAACCTTGTGAAGCGGTGAAGGTAGTGGTGAGCGCACCGGCTTGCAATGAGCCGTGTACGGCACCTGCGGCACCTGCTTCGGATTGCATCTCCTGAACGAGCACTGTCTCGCCGAACATGTTCTTGCGACCCTGAGCAGCCCACTCGTCAACATTCTCCGCCATCGGCGACGACGGAGTGATAGGATAGATAGCAGCCACCTCTGTGAACATATACGCGATATGCGCAGCAGCGGTATTGCCATCCATGGTCATGAATTTCTTTTCTTTCATTGTTTTTGAATTTTCTTAGCGGGATGACTTCCCGAATATGATTAATTAAACTAAAAAGCAAATAAAAACATGATTTTCTAACACCCTAAGTTTTGCACCTTCTAAGGCATTATAAACCGCTTGCAAAATTAGGAAAAAAAACTGAACTCACAAATAATTATTGTATGTTTTTTGTGCAGAAAAATATCTGTACATGCCGTCTGTTCTCTTTATGTAAACAGATAAGGAAAAATTGATTATAACGAGGTCTTCTTACAAAAAATAAGAGACATCGTATGTATGGTCGATGTCTCTTTTATGGTAATATATGTATTCGTGTGTGTCAGTTAAGAAAGCCTCAATACAAGAATCCGAAGAGCCATAATGGTATGCTTCTTTCTGAGCCGATAGGCAGATCTTTGATTGCTGTGAGACGATGGTCGGGGCGCTTAGGTGTTGTGCCATAGGCATTGAAATAGTGTCGTCCGTCGATAATGAACATAGCATTGCGGTCGCCTGAGTTGATCTTATGATAACCATGTAGGGCGTTGTAGAAATAAGTCTCGGCAATCTCTTGCTCAGTAGGCTGACGCAGGGTGGAGGCAAACATAAGGTTTGTGTTCTGCATATACACTTTCCTTGGTTTTTGCGGGAACTGTTTGCCTTGCGGGTAGAGTAGGTTGAGCAGACGCGCATCTTTGAGATACTTGATATAGTTCATGATGGTTGCTCTCGAGGTGTCGATGTCCAGACTGAGCTTGCTCACATTGAGTGAGCATGGTGTCTCGTTGAGCATGATGTTTAATAGTTGCCGTATCTTGCTTAGGTATGATACATCAATTAGTTTGATGAGCAATACATCAACCTCAAGCATCATATTCATGGTCTTGAGAAGAGTCTCATCGTAGTTGCGTTTTTCTTGAAAGAAGGGGTAGTAGCCGTGATAAAGATAGTCGTCGAAAAGGTCAAGAGGGTTAACCGTTCTGCATATTTCTTGGGCGATGCTCACATGGTTGTTGAGAATATCTTGCAATGAATGTACTGAGAAGTTGTTGCCGGTCATTAAGTTGAGATATTCGCGGAACGAGAACCCCCTAAGATTATACATCGTTACTATATCTTTGAGGTCGGGGTTGTCTTCTGTGAGGCGCATCACGGTAGAGCCTGTAAAGACTATCGACAATTCGGGGAAGACAGTATAGCATGCTTTCAGTTCTTTCGACCAATTGGAATACTTGAATATCTGATCGAGCAAAAGGATGCGTCCACCTGAGGCTACAAACAATTCAGCGAACTCAAAGAGAGTGTGTTGTGCAAAGAAAAAATGGTTGAAATTGACATACAAGCATGCATGGTTCTTTGCCAGCTCACGGTCGGTTTCTGTCACTCTCTCGTGTGCCTCATGCCTCACGCTCGTGGAACGGGGAATCTTATATGGTGCTATATACTCGCCTTCCAATTCCTTGGCGTGCATGAGAAGGAAGGTGGTTTTGCCCACACCTCTACACCCTTTGATGCCAATCAAACGGGCTGACCAGTCAATCTCATCGTTGAGGATGCGGCGGACGGGAGCGTTAGTGTGCTCAACTAAATAATCATGAGTCTTGTAGAATGCCTCAAACATATAGCTCTGAAAATTGGTTAAAAGGAAAGTGATTGCTGTCAAATCTGTTGCTACACATTCAATCCCGCGCAAAAGTACTGCTTTTTTTCGAATTGTGCAACATTTACCTTACATTTTTTAATAATTATCTTATATTTGTAGATTCCAATAGAAAATGCACTTTTAGATTTTAAAGTTTCCCACTTAATTTCCTTTCGCCGCAAGAGGTCTTCTACAAGAATATATTAGCATAGTTGCCTTTTGGTCCGGAATCATTTAATTCTTTCCTTTCCTGAGAAAATTTGTGATTTCGGATATTATTTCTTACCTTTGCAGTTGGTTTGTCAGCAGGGGTTAAATACGAGTGTTCGTCTATGACCTTACCCACAACCCTGCAGTCAATTATACTTTGTTTTTTATATCTGATTCACAAGCATATTGTTTGATATGGAAGTTAACATTTTTACTCTTACGTCGGCTCTGCATAATGCTGATGTTATAGAAAGTCAGTCGGCACTTTTCTTAAAGATGATAGCCGAGCATACAGATGTTTCTCTCAACCTGAAGGGCGACAATTTTTCTCAGTACGGCAAAGCAGATGCTGACCTCATCTTCGTTCGTACGGGTGGCACCGAGAGTCTTTTCCTCGAAAATTTTGAGCATGTATGCCATGGCAAGATTTATCTGCTCACTTCCGGCGAGAATAATTCTTTGGCAGCATCGATGGAGATATTATCGTTTATCAACTCGCGCGGACTCACCGGTGAGATCCTTCACGGAACACCTTCATATATAGGCAAACGCATCAATGACATCGCTTGCCTGAGCAAAGCTCGCAAACAACTCTCCGGTTCAACTATAGGCGTCATCGGACAACCGTCTGATTGGCTTATATCGAGCAGCGTGGATGCCGAAGCTATACGCAAGAAATTAGGAGCAGCCCTTCGCTTCATCGAGATGGATGAGTTCTTGCAAATATATGACAAGACGACTTCTGTTCCTGACTTACCTTTTAAGCTTGCAGAGTGTAAGAGCGAGTATTTCCAAGGAGCCTCGAAGATTTACGCGGTACTAAAGGTGCTGATTAAGAAATATCATCTGTCGGCTCTTACCCTTCGCTGCTTTGATCTGCTATCAACCATTAAGAACACCGGTTGTCTTGCGCTATCGCTACTTAATTCAGAAGGTATCCCATCGTCTTGCGAAGGAGACATTCCGGCTCTCTTAACAATGATGATTGGCAATGCACTATTCTCGCAATCAGGCTTCCAAGCCAACCCGTCAAGGATTGACCCGGAGAGCGGACAAGTGCTTTTTGCCCACTGCACGGTACCTATATCGATGGTCAAGAGTTTTGTTTACGACACACACTTCGAGTCGGGCATAGGAGTGGCACTACATGGAGAGCTGCCATGTGGTGAGGCTACTATATGTAAGGTGAGTGGTGATTTGAGCAGGTTGATGGTCGAAGATGTTGAACTCCTCAATAATCAGTATGAAAAAAACTTATGCAGGACACAGGTCCAACTCTTAGCTCCGGCTGCCGTCAACTATTTCCTCACTAATCCTATAGCCAACCACCATATTATCTTTACCGGACACCATGCATCGTTGATTAAGCAGTTCTTTGCGAGTCTGGGTTAGCAACAATTAAAGTTAAAGACAATGTTAAGAGATAAGAAAACTATTATAGCCAACTGGCTGCCTCGCTATACTAAGCGTGAGTTGGATGATTTCGGGAAGTATATTCTCCTGACCAATTTCACTAATTATGTCGAGTTGTTTGCCAAACGTTATGATGTGCCCGTCATCGGAAAGGACGGCAGTATGCCCAATGCTTCAGCCAACGATATCACCATCATCAATTTTGGTATGGGTAGTCCGAACGCGGCGCTCATCATGGACCTGTTGCCTGCTATCGAGCCGGAGGCGGTACTCTTCTTGGGCAAATGCGGGGGATTGAGAGACAAGAACAAGGTAGGCGATTATATCTTGCCTTCGGCGGCTATCCGCGGGGAAGGTACGAGCAACGACTATTTCCCGCCTGAGATACCGGCTTTGCCTGCTTTCAACTTGTTGCGATCGGTGTCGTCGAACATCAGAGACTTCGGGCACGACTATTGGACGGGAACGGTCTATACTACCAACCGCCGTGTGTGGGAGCACGATATAGATTTCTGCAACTACCTACGCTCAACCCGCGCC
>CAMHOK010000117.1 GCA_946186735.1 uncultured Bacteroidales bacterium | reverse complement strand
TCCGAGTGTCGGTAACGTCTGCCATTTGGCTGTCTGCAACTCACGGCGTGCATTGACCTGCCGCCACTTGGCGATCTGCACCGCGGGGTTGTGCTCGAGGGCATAAGTAATAGCAGGCTGCTGATGGTCGGTTGCGGTGGGGTTAGATAGAGGTCGCGCATAAATGCGCTCGGCAAAGACGCTATGATTACTACGGCGGAACACCGAAGTATCGATGCGCTCGGCAAAGACGCTATGATTACTACGGCGGAACACCGAAGTATCGAGCAGTAACTCATTCTCCTGCTGCCAGAACATAAGGTCGGTAAGCGTGAGATACTGAGCACGATATTCGTTCTGCATATTGGTCAGTTCATATCTTCGTTCGGCAAGGTCGGCTTCTGTTTGAATGACATCGGCGTGACTTTTCCTGCCCATCTCTTCTTGCCGGCGCGCCTGCTCATGTGTTTTTTCGGCAGTCTGAACCTGTTGCTCATACACCTGCGTGAGGCGTTTGTAATAGAGTACATTATAGTATGCTTCCATCACTGCGAGGCAAATATCCGCCTCTGCCTGTTTCTCTTCGGAAGCTGCTATGAGGATACCTGTTTTGGCGATGCGGTAGTTGTTGACTGTCTGAAAACCGTCGAAGAGGTCGTATCCGGCGGAAACGCTGTAACTATTATGGAAGGACGTGGTTTTGAAATAGGTGTTGGTCTGCGGGTCGATGCTGCGTCCGAAGTTGTAATAGGCATAGGTATTGGCATTTATCTGCGGAGTGAAGAGAGCGAGCGCCGCATCACGGCGTGCTATGCGTGCATCATCTTTGGCTGCGTTGGCAATACGCATCTTGGTGGAGTGCGATATGGCATACTCCATGCAGTCGTGCAAAGTCATGGGACCGCCTGTGCGGTCGTCCCGGGCACAGCATAACTCAGGCATTACCGCCAACATGGCTATTAGATATATTAACGTGTTTCTGCTCATTTCTTTCCTTACTTCTGCAGGTTATTTCCATTTTCAGTTCTTGGCATTTATTCCAACTGACGGGAAATAGTCAAGTTGCTGCATTTGATATGGCATATTCTGTGCCAAATATGCGAAGAAGTTGATATTAAGCAGTTTGATAATTCTATTCATTTGTGGAACTGTAAAGAATCTTTACACAATTGTAAAAATCTCTTACAGGAGGGGTCGGCAAATCCAAGGCTGTATTAAAGATGGCTCGCTCTCGAGCAGATTATCGCTACATATAATATATATTTGTGTATCTTCTAAAAAACATGTATCTTTGCGCATATTTTAGAAAAAACTTATTTGGAAAGATAACCACTCACCAACATGGAAACATACCGTTGCGAAAAACAGATTCACCGCTTGCCGGGAAAGATAATACACGCCATCCCGCTGCCTGAGCCGGAAGTTAACAAAACATGTAATGGCGAATGGACTGAAGAGGCTATCCGCAATGTGGTGGCTACACAACGTCGGTTCTTCCGCACAGGCACCACACTGCCTGTCAAATGGCGCATCGAACAACTCAAACGACTACGGCAGGCAGTCATAGCCCATGCTGACGATTTTACTGCTGCTTTAGCAGCTGATCTCGGCAGAAGCGAGGTTGAAGCCTACCTCTGTGATGTAGGACCAATCATCGTGGAGATAAACGAGATGCTGAGCGGACTCAGACGATGGGCACGGCCTGAGTGCCACTGGAGCGGACTGATGTGCTTCCCGAGCCTCATAACCAAGGTCTATAAGATGCCCTATGGGGTTTCGTTGGTTATCAGTCCTTTTAATTTCCCTATTCTGCTGACCATAGGCGTCGTGGCAGCGGCAATGTGCGGCGGCAATACCGTAGTTATTAAATCAAGCTCTAAATCATCGGCTTGTACGGCAGTATTGAAGCAATTCTTTGCCGAAGTCTTTCCTCCGGAATATATAACGCTCATTGACGGCGGACACGACATAGCTGATTTATGCTTAGCACAACGCTTCGATAAGATTTTCTACACCGGCTCACCGGCCGTAGGCAAACATGTACTTACAGAGGCTGCTAAGAACCTGACACCCGTAGCATTAGAGTTAGGCGGTGAGACGGGTAACTGGTGTATCGTTCGTAAAGATGCCGACATCAAAGATGCAGCACGGAAAATAGCTTTCTTCAAACTTACCAACGCCGGACAGATATGTATCAACATCAATCAGATAGCTGTAGCAGAAGAGATAGCTGAAGATTTCTTGGCCGAACTGCAACAATCGTTTGTAAACCAGATAGGCGAGCATCCCGAGACTAACGACGAATACCCCAAACTGATAACCGATGCCGCATACGACAAATGTGCCAAATGGGCAGATGAGTACCGCAGCCGCATCGTCTTCGGAGGAAGAGGGGTGCGCGAGACTCGCAAATACGCACCGACAATCATCTATCCTGTTGATATCAACGAAAACATAGTCCAACACGAACTATTTTGTCCGCTGCTGCCTGTTGTACCTTTTAAAGATGCCCAAGCAGACGAACTGATGGAAGTGATAGCCGGGCGCGAACACCCCTTAGCCATGTATATCTTCACCCGCAACAAGCGTTGGGCTAACCGCGTGATGCAGACACAGCAGTTCGGCGGAGGATGCATTAACGAAGTGTGCATACACATGATGGTCAAAGGAGTACCATTCAACGGAACAGGACACTCCGGCATGGGTGCCTACCATGGAGAATGGGGTTTCCGCGAGTTCACACACCCTCAGACCGTGCTACACGGCAGCACCATTTTCAATCTGCCTCTCAGAGAACATCCGTATGGAGGTAAGACCGGCAAAAAGAAAATGCAACTACTGAAACTTTTTGAACGATAAGACAGTCAACCTGCAACTGCAATATGAGCCGCAATCGTACATAACAACATTTTCATTTATACCCGTGCAAGTATTTTCGTATCTGTAATTTTTTGATTACCTTTGCCGCTGAAACAACCAGCCTGCTTAGGCGTAGTATTAACCCATTAAACCACATTGTTATGAAAGACTTAAAAGGAACAAAGACCGAGCAGAATCTTATGGAAGCTTTTGCCGGTGAGAGCATGGCACGCAACAAGTACACTTTCTATGCCTCCAAAGCCAAGAAAGACGGTTATGTGCAGATAAGCAAAATCTTTGAAGAGACGGCAGCCAACGAGAAAGAGCACGCCGAGATTTGGTACAAATACCTGAACGGCGGCAAGGTAAGCGACACCACGACCAACCTCTTGTCGGCAGCAGAGGGCGAGAATGCCGAGTGGACGGATATGTATGCACGCATGGCGGCTGAAGCACGGGCTGAAGGATTTGATGAGATTGCCGAGAAATTCGAAATGGTAGGTGCTATCGAGAAACACCACGAGGAGCGTTATCGCAAACTGCTGAAAAACATAGAGGACAAGGTGGTCTTCTCGCGCGAGGGCGACTGCATCTGGCAATGTTCCAACTGCGGTCATATAGTCATAGGCAAACAAGCACCTGACGAGTGCCCCGTATGCAATCACTCTCAGAGTTATTTCCAACTGCTGGCTGAAAACTATTAGTCAATGTCGCCACATTGCCACATCGATTTATCCGCACACACATCGCCATATCAGTTAGCAGAAGAGTTCTCAGAGCGCACCAACCGTTGTCTGTTCATCACCGGCAAGGCGGGGACGGGCAAGACCACTTTCCTTAAGCGCTTACGAGAGGTCACGCCTAAGAACATGGCAGTGGTGGCTCCCACCGGAGTGGCGGCCATCAATGCCGGTGGCATGACCATCCATTCGTTCTTCCAACTGCCCATACGCGCACTCCCACCTACCCCGCAGTCGTATAAGCAGATGTTCGCCGAACAGCGTATGATGCAGCGCAAGCGACAGATGCTCTACCATTTAGAGATGCTCGTGATAGACGAGATAAGTATGGTCAGAGCCGATGTGCTCGACGCTATCGATGCCGTGCTCAAGCATTACCGGTTCCGCCACCATGAGTCTTTCGGTGGCGTGCAGGTGGTGATGATTGGAGACCTGATGCAACTACAACCTGTCGTGCACGGAGAGGAAGACCGCGAGATGATGACACGCTACTATGACGGTCCGTACTTCTTCCAAAGCAAAGTGATGCAACAGGTGCAACCTGTATATATCGAGTTCGATCACGTTTTCCGCCAGCAGAACGCCGATTTTCTCAGACTACTCAATGAGGTCAGAGAGAACCGACTGTCAGCAGAAGGACAAGCTATGCTCGCGGCTCGTTACCTGCCTGATTTCGTGAACAAGGACCGCTACGCTGAAGGAGTAAGGAGCAAAGACACTTTTGACGATGATTTTCATATCACGCTCACCACGCACAACCAACAAGCTGACGACCTCAATCATAAGCGCTTAGATGAGTTGCAAGGGAGGCTCTATATCTTCAACGCTGTCGTTAAGAACACTTTTCCGGAGAGCAGTTTTCCCACCGAGCAGACCCTGACCCTAAGAGTGGGCGCACGAGTCATGTTCATCCGCAATGATGAGCAAAAACCTAAACGCTTTTACAACGGTAAGCTTGGTATCGTCAGTGCTATCGACGAAGAGGAAGGCATTATCATCGTCAGTTGTGAGGACGGCGACATAGAGGTTGAACCTGCCACATGGGAGAACATCCGTTATAAGGAAGACCCGCAGACCGGCAAGATCGAAGAGGAGCTGCTTGGCACCTTCACGCAGTTCCCGCTCAGGTTGGCTTGGGCTATAACGATACACAAGAGCCAAGGTCTCACTTTCGACCGTGTGATAATAGACGCTCAACGGGCATTTGCAGCCGGACAGGTTTATGTGGCGTTGTCCCGTTGCCGCACCTTAGAAGGCATAGTGCTCTCCTCACCGCTGAAGAACGTGAGTTTAGGCAACGACCGACAAGTGCTCAACTACATCAACACACAACCCACCACCGAACAGTCGGCCGACGGACTCGACGAGGCAAAGAGAGAATATGAACTCAAGCTGTTCTCCGACCTATACAGCCTTGCTACCCTTCTGTCTTTAGAAGAGCAGTTAGAGCGATATGTGGTCAGTCAGGTGTCGTTCAACGCAGCCACACTGCCTTTCTTAGACCAACTCAAGAGTCAACTCAAAGAACTGTCGCCTATCTCCGATAAGTTCCAAAGGCAACTCCGTACCATCATACTTGCACCTACTCAAGACTCATCGCCTGCCTCTGACGAGTCCGCAACAAACGACCTCCTGCAACAACGCATGACCGCCGCGGCCGGCTATTTCGTGCCTAAAATAACGGACTTAGCACAGCAAGTCAGTGCCCACCCCTGCCGATGCAAGAACAAAGCCGATGCTGCCGATTTCGATACGATGATAGCAGAGCTGTTCTTGATCCTATCGCAGAAGACAGTCCTTATGCAAGCCACAGCCAAACAGGCTACCACCGAAGCTCTACTCAAAGCCAAAAGCAGATATGTGGTTCCTGAGATGGACACACCCTCTGCCTTTGAGAAGCCTAAGACGCCTCACAAGACTCCGACCAAAGAAAAGACCGGCAAGAAAACGACCAAATCGAGTACTCCGGCTACCAAGAAACGTACAAGAAACGCCCAAAAAGATAAAGAGCAAAACTGGGTAGAAGAGTTTACTCAGATGCTTCGCAACATGCGTCACAAGAACGACTAATCCTCCTACTCCTTCTCTGCCAAGATTGTGGCTGAGAATGGCTCCACCACCACTTGCATAGCGCTGAGCGTTTGCAGACCCTCGGCATTGGCTTTGCCATCATGAGCCAACACTAAGTATTCGCCCATCGGGATATTTGTCTCTATAGCCTCAGAGCTGCCATTGAGCAAGACAATAAGCGACTTCGACGAATCGATCCCCTCCAGGTCTTTCAGACGGAAAGCCACTAATGCCTCCTGTTCTGTGGGCAAGAAATCTAAATGTTTGTTCACCAACTCCGCACTTCCTAAACGCAAACCGCGGTGCTGACGGCGGATCTGTATCATCTGACGATAATACTCGTACAAGTCGTTATACTTGAGTTTGTTCTCCCATGGGATGATGTTTATTGAGTCAGGACTCTGATAGCTGTTGTCTATGCCGCGTTTGGTGCGATACATCTCCTCGCCTCCGTAGATAAAGCTCATACCTTGCGAGACGAGCACAGCCGTCTGCGCCAGTTTGTTCATGCGCAGCTTGGTTGCCTCTGTCTCCTCTGCCGCACTCACTTCAATACGGTCGCGCAGGCAGTAGTTGTCGTGGCAAGTGATGTAGCTCACATGCTGCATCGGCTCACCTGCCCAACCCTG
>CAMHOK010000116.1 GCA_946186735.1 uncultured Bacteroidales bacterium | reverse complement strand
TGATAATACCCGTATCACGGAGGGAGTAGAGCTGCATGGTGTCCGGGAGGTGGCAGTCCTTTCGCATCTTCGCCCAGGTGTTACGATACATCTTCGTGCTGATAGGCTCTTTGCCGGGAAGATAGCCGTTAGAGATGAGGTAGTCATCCGGATCGGCTCCGGCAAGGTTACGGCTCAGTATCTCGATTAACTCGTCACTGAGGACGGCATTACGCGAGTACTTGGTCTTGGTGATACTGCCATCCAAGCGGATTACCTTGTTTTCCAAGTCCACGTTGCTCACGCGCAACCTGCTGATTTCGGCAGGTCGGATCAGTGATTGGAACACCAATTCGCAGATGAGCAGATACCCCTGCTGATGCTTCATGAAATAGTCACGAATGATAGCGCGTGCATCAGCGTTAACCACGGTACGCTTTTTAGCCTCCTTCTTTTTCTTCTCAATGCCATAGAATGGGTTCTTCTCGATGTACTTTTTCTTCACGCACCACGTAAAGAATGCCTGCGCGCTCACGAGGTTATTATTAAAGGTGGCATTTGCCCACTTGCGCTCCTGACGCTGCTCGTCCAAGAATCGCACAGCCATTACATCGGTAAAGTCTCCAAGGAGCATATCGGAGGTTTTCTTTTCGCACCATTCTATCAGCATTTTGCTGAAGGATTTGTAACTGCGCAAAGTGTCCGGACGAAGATCTTTCTCTACATCTGCAAAATACTTCTCGTACATAGCAGAAATAGGGAGTGTGCCAGGCTTCTCGTTAGATGTCTCAGTAAAGGGATTCCAGCCGTTAGCCAACTTCATATTAAGCTGGCTGCAAATGGTGTTTGCTTGCACACGAAACTCCATTGCCGTGCGGCAACGCTTGCGCAGATTGTTTAGCCGGAACTTGCGGCGTTCTAAAGTTTGGGTGAACGGATTGGTTACATAATACTCGATGAACCATCCAGTTGCGATGTGCTTCACTACCGCTGGGGCATAGCCCGCAAAGAGCGGTGAAAATTGACTTAGTGTTGACATTTTTTTTTCTCCATTTTCTTTGCCGAAAACAGAGTTACGATGTCAGATATTTTAGCGCTTTTGAGTCAAATTATCCTTCAATTTTTCGAAAGAATTTTCGGGACAATTTCGGGCCATCTTAGTTAAAAATCCGTCATAACTTATTGAGTTACAACGGATTATATTTTTTGTCTTAGCCTCCCCACGACACTCGGAACCACAATCCGATGCTCTGCCAACTGAGCTAAAACCACCATAATGCACTCGTTTTCTCAAATGCGAGTGCAAAGGTAATATGTTTTTACGAATTATGCAAATATTCTTGAAAAATATTTCACGAATATAAGTTCCGGCAATCATATTATCTACATTATCAGTGGTATATCTCAGGCAGATAATTATCGTGAATAAGTTTTTGCACAATTGAAAATAAAATAGTAATTTTGCGTTTGATTAGGTAAGTGGGCATTGTTACGAGGTTAGATGAGCAAAAAGCTTATTTAAGGTGTTTAACAAACGGTAATAAAAAGGTAATTAATGTATTTATGAAAGCATTTGTATTTCCCGGTCAGGGAGCTCAGTTCGTCGGCATGGGCAAAGATCTATATGACTCTTTTCCTGTGGCCCGCGATTTGTTTGAGCGAGCCAACGATGTTCTTGGTTTTCGTCTGACCGACATTATGTTCGGAGGTGAAGAAGAGCAACTCAGAAAGACTATTTATACTCAGCCTGCTATCTTCCTTCACTCTGTTATTGCATCTAAGGTTCAGAGCATAGATATGCCTGACATGGTGGCAGGTCATTCGTTGGGAGAGTATAGTGCATTAGTGGTGAGCGGTGCCGTTGAGTTTGAAGATGCATTGTTGTTAGTTTCCAAACGTGCTCACGCCATGCAGAAAGCATGCAACATGCAGGAGTCGACTATGGCAGCCGTTCTTGGTTTGTCTGACGATGTGGTTGACGAGGTGTGCGATCTGGTTAAAGGCGAGATCAATTGTCCTGGACAGATAGTTATCTCCGGCACTAAGAAAGGAATACATGAGGCATGCGAGTTGCTCAAGGCGCGTGGTGCGCGCCGTGCCCTTGAGCTAAATGTAGATGGTGCTTTCCACTCGCCGCTCATGCAGCCTGCGGCTGACGAACTGCGTGATGCTATCTTCAGCACTCGTTTCTCTCGACCGCTCTGTCCTATCTATCAGAATGTGAATGCTTATCCTCAGTATGACCCTGATGCAATCAAAGAGAACCTGGCAGCGCAGCTGACAGCTCCCGTGCGTTGGACACAGACGGTTAAGAACATGATTCAAGATGGTGCTACCGTGTTCACGGAGTTCGGACCGGGCAAGGTATTGCAAGGTCTGATACATAAGATAGATCCTAACGTAGAAGTAAACTAAAGGCTCGATTGATAGCTGAATATAAAACAATTTAAATATATAAGTATGTATAGAACAGTAACTTGTGGTGAGCTTCGTCTCGCCGATGTAAACAAAACGGTAACTCTTGCCGGCTGGGTGCAGCGTATTCGCAAGATGGGTGCAATGACTTTTGTTGACCTTCGCGACCGCTATGGTATCACTCAGTTGGCTTTCCAAGAAGTAGCCGGAAACGAGCAGAGTAAGGCTTTGTTAGAGCAAGCCAACAAACTTGGAAGAGAGTATGTGCTTCAAGTAACAGGTGTTGTCAAAGAGCGTTATTCGAAGAATGCTCAGTTGCCCACCGGTGATATTGAGATAGAGGTTGAGTCAATCAATGTGCTCAATCCTGCAGCCGTTCCTCCTTTCACCATTGAGGATGAGACCGATGGAGGCGATGATATCCGTATGAAATACAGATATCTTGACCTGCGTCGTTCATGCGTAAGAAAGAACCTTGAGCTTCGACACAAGATGGCTTTTGAGGTTCGTCGGTACCTCGATGAGCAAGGTTTCTTGGAGGTGGAGACTCCTGTCTTGGTTAACTCCACACCCGAAGGTGCCCGCGACTTCATCGTTCCTTCACGCATGAACCCCGGGCAGTTCTATGCTTTGCCTCAGTCGCCTCAGATACTCAAACAGCTGTTGATGGTGAGCGGCTTTGACCGTTATTTCCAAATAGTCAAATGTTTCCGCGACGAAGACCTTCGTGCCGACCGTCAGCCTGAGTTCACTCAGATAGACTGCGAGATGTCGTTCGTAGAGCAAGAAGACATACTCAACATGTTTGAAGGTATGAGTCGTCATCTGTTCAAGGTGATTAAGGGTATCGACCTTCCTAAGTTGCCTCGTATGACTTGGGCAGACGCGATGAAGTACTATGGTTCGGACAAGCCCGACACTCGTTTTGATATGCGCTTTGTAGAGCTGATGGATGTGCTCAAGGGTTATGGTTTCTCTGTTTTCGACAACGCCGCTTACATCGGAGGTATATGTGCCAAGGGTGCGGCTCATTACACCCGTAAGCAGATTGACCAACTCACTGAGTTTGTTAAGCGTCCGCAAGTGGGAGCTAAGGGTCTTGTCTATGCTCGTGTAGAGGCAGACGGTACAGTGAAGTCAAGTGTTGATAAATTCTATTCGCCCCAGGTGCTTGAGAAGCTCAAAGAAGCTATGCAGGCAGAAGCAGGAGACCTCATTCTTATTCTCTCCGGTGATGATGCCAACAAGACTCGCAAGCAACTCAGCGAGTTGCGCTTAGAGATGGGTAGTCAGCTCGGTCTGAGAGACAAGAACAAGTATTCGTGTCTGTGGGTTGTTGACTTCCCGATGTACGAGTGGTCGGATGAGGAACAGCGCTTGATGGCTATGCACCATCCTTTCACCTCGCCCAAACCTGAGGACATACCTCTGTTGGACACCAATCCCGCCGCAGTGCGTGCTAACGCTTACGACATGGTTATCAATGGAGTAGAAGTGGGAGGCGGCTCTATCCGTATTCACGATGCCAAGCTGCAAGAGAAAGTGTTTGAGATACTCGGGTTCACCCCCGAACAGGCTCAGCAGAAGTTCGGCTTCTTGATGAATGCGTTCAAATATGGAGCACCACCTCATGGAGGATTGGCTTACGGACTCGACCGTTTCGTATCGCTCTTTGCAGGACTCGATTCGATACGCGACTGTATCGCTTTCCCAAAAAACAATCAAGGAAAAGATATGATGCTTGGTGCTCCGGGCCCTGTTGACCAGATTCAGCTCGATGAGCTTCAGATAAAGTTTGTTCCTCAGAAACAATAATTAAATTTTTATAATCATGATAGGATTTATTGTTAATTTGCTGATTACAGCATTAGTCGTTTTCCTTTGTGCTAAATACTTGCCGGGGATAAGCGTAAAGAGTTATGGATGGGCAATCGTTGTTGCTCTGGTTATTGCAGTGCTGAATGCATTGGTGAGTCTTCTTCCTATTCCCGGTTTCGGTGGTGGATTAGTAGCTTTCATCGTTGGTTTGCTCATCGATGCTTTCGTCATCTGGTTGGCAGACAAGTTGCTTGACTCTTTCAAGGTAGATGGTTACAAATGGTGTGTTATACTGGCAGCTATCATGGCTCTTGTCAGCGCTGTGCTTGGATATCTGCTCTAATACTCCATACCTCAGACAACAAAAAAAGGGCTCAAAAGCCCTTTTTTTGTTGTAGGTTGTTGCCTATCAAGCAGCACTTGCAGGTTTGTTTGGCTCATGCTTATATTCGAAGAAGATCCAGAAGAGGATAGCTACCACGAGAGCGTAAGCGGCGAAGATGAACCACGCCGTACGCCATCCGCTCCAGATGTTGTTGGCAGCTTCTTGTATGGCAATGAGTTTGTCAGAGGCAATAGTGTCCCACATAATCTTACCTGCTTCATTGCGTACTATTCCGAGCATGTCCCAATCGGCAACGGGCACCACTTTGTTGACCACAGCTTGTGCGGAGAGAGTACCGATGGTAGCACCTAAGCCGTTGGTCATCATCATGAAGATACCTTGTGCCGATGAACGCAGCTTGGGGTCGGTCTCTTGGTCAACATAGAGTGAACCGCTGATGTTGAAGAAATCGAAAGCAAACCCATAGACAATGCAACTCAAGACGAACATCCAAACGCCTGCTCCCGGGTCGCCGGTGCCAAACAGACCGAAACGCAACACCCAGGCAAACATAGCCATGAGCATCACATTCTTTATGCCGAACTTCTTGAGGAAGAAAGGAATGAGGAGGATACACAGAGCTTCACATATCTGTGATATGCTGATAAGGATGTTAGAGTGTTGTACGCCGAACGACTCAGACCATTGCGGGAAATATTCGAAAGAGCCTAAGTAAGGGTTAGCAAAACCGTTGGTTATCTGCAGACTGACACCAAGCAGCATGGAGAAGATAAAGAAGATAGCCATCTTTTTCTGTTTGAACAGAGTAAAGGCTTGCAGTCCCATAGCCTCGATCCACGACTTTGGTTGTTGGTCTTTCTTCGTTTCGCACTCGGGCAGAGAAAGTGCATACATCGCCAGCAGAACGCTGAGAGCACCGCTCACTATGAACTGCCATGCCGTTGATTGGAATCCGCATATATCCACCACCCACATAGTAGCGATGAAACCGACAGTTCCGAACACACGAATAGGAGGAAAGTCCTTAACCGTGTCTAAGCCGGCTTTGTCGAGTGAGATGTATGCCACCGAGTTGCTTAATGCTATTGTGGGCATGAAGAAAGCAACGGAGAAGGTGTAAAGAGTGAACAGCATACCAAACTGGACTGCATCGCCCATCATCAGCCCATACAAACCGGCAGAGATCATGAAAGCTCCGGCAAGAGCATGGCAAAGAGACAGGAGTTTTTGTGCAGGAATCCAGCGGTCTGCCACTATACCCATCAATGCCGGCATAAACAGTGATACAATACCTTGGATAGAATAGAAGATACCGATATTGGCACCTAATCCATGAGAAGCAAGATAGCGCCCCATGCTTGTCAGATAAGCTCCCCAAACGGCATATTCGAGGAAGTTCATGACGATAAGTCGGAGTTTCATGTGTTTCATAATAGTATATTGAATATGGTTATTATTCGTATTGCTTATTGTGATATCAGATATGCATATTTATTCGTTTACAAGCAGCGATTTGACGAACTCTTCACGGTTGAAGATCTGCAGGTCGGTCATCTTTTCTCCGAGTCCGATATACTTGACAGGGATCTTGAACTGGTCGCTTATACCGATAACCACACCTCCCTTGGCTGTTCCATCCAACTTGGTTACACAGAGCGATGTAACCTCTGTAGCTTTGGTGAACTGTCGAGCCTGCTCGAAGGCGTTCTGTCCGGTAGAGCCATCAAGTACGAGCATGACATCATGCGGGGCACCGGGTACAATCTTATCCATCACTTTTTTTATTTTGGTCAGCTCGTTCATGAGATTGACCTTGTTGTGTAGTCGGCCTGCGGTATCAAT
>CAMHOK010000115.1 GCA_946186735.1 uncultured Bacteroidales bacterium | reverse complement strand
GGCCACCCGCCCCCTCACCCCCTCCCTCCCAAGGGCGGGGGAGACCATGCGGCGGTGGGATTCAACTTTTCAACTATCTGACTATCTTCTTTCTGCCGTTGGTGATGTAGATGCCTTGGGCGGGTGGGGCGGAAAGAGGACGGCCAAGAAGGTCGTAGAGAAGGTAACTGTTGTTACTGTTGTTGTTATTGCTATTACTATTATATAGGTTAGTATTGTCGGGGTTGTTGCTGTTGTAGGAGTAGGGGTTGTTGCGGGTGGTTATGTTATCGAGGTCGGTGGTGAGGTCGAGGTCGGTGGTGAGGTTGAGGTAGCTGTCCCAGAGGTTGGGTATGCCGTAACCGATGAGGGTGTCGGGTGTGAGGGCTTGTGAGGCGAAGAGCTCGATGCGTCTGATGAGCTCTATGTTGTTCAGCTCGGGTAGTGCTTGCCAGAGGCATGCCGCGGCTGCCGCTATCAGGGGTGAGGCGAAAGAGGTGCCGTTGCCTTGGCTGATGCGTCCGTCGGTGCTGATGACATAAGCTCTCTCTCCCATGGCTGCTATGTCAGGCTTGACTCTGCCGTCGGCTGTTGGTCCGACGGAGGAGAAAGAGCTGCTCTGTGCCTCGGCGTTGACGCTGCCCACGGCGAGGATAGAGTCGGCATCGGCGGGTGTGTCGATATAGTGCCATGTGTTCTGTCGTTCGTTGCCGGCAGCTATGCACACCACCATCCCTTTCCTCGCGGCCATGGTGGCGGCTATGGAGTTGCGGGCATGTCGTCCGTCGAGGTCGGAGTAGCTGAGGTTAGTGGTGGTGTCGTCGAAGAAATAATAGCCGAGCGAGGAGTTGATGATGTCGGCACCGGTGCTGTCTGCCAGCTCGAAGGCTCTCACTTGGTTATCCACCTCAAGGAGCGACTCTGTGAGGTCGTCCTCGCTACGTATGAGCACATACTCGGCCTCGGTGGCACCCCCTTCGTACTCGTCCTCGATGAGTCCGGCTATGATAGATGTTACATAGGTGCCGTGAGCCCCTGAGCCATAGAGCTCACCATTGGCGGGCAGGAGGTTGAAGGTGTCGGTTACTTGACTGAGTGCGTGGCTCATGCCCTCGATGAGGTCGATGTTAAGGAAGCCGTTGTCCACTATCGCTATACGCATACCTTGTCCGCGGAACCCTGCCTCGTGCAGCAGGTGGAGGAAGAGCTGTCGCGACTGCCATTGGGCGGAGAAAGAGTCGTGTGTCTCGGTGATGACGGAAGGTAGGCGCTTTGGAGTGGGTGTGCGGGTGCCGTTGTCGGTCTTTGTCTGTTGGACGCTATCCACGAAGCATAGCTGCCGTATAGTCTCTATGGTTGTCTCGTCGGCTTCGAGGCTCACGCCGTTGAGCCAGCGTGTGGTGTGCAGGATGTGTGCACCGAGGTGCCGAAGAGAGTCGAGATAGACGGGACTGACGGGCAGGTCGGTGGAGTCGATGGCGATATGTTGGCGTTGGCGGCGCTCGAGGGCACGAGTGCTGAGGTAGTGCTCGGGCTCGGTGAGCGAGTAGGGCGTGAGGTGCTTGTCGCTCAGATAGACGAAATAAGTGTTATGTGCCACCGCCACTGCTGACAGCGAGACAAGAAGAGATATGTAGAGTAGGCGGAGAGGCATGATGTTATTCAGCTGTTCCTTGTTGGTGGTTGTCTTATCTTCTCTCAAGCAGTACGACGTTCTCGCAGTGGTGAGTGTGGGGAAACATATCTACGGGTTGTATTTGTGTGATGACATAGTCTTGGTCGAGCATCATGAGGTCGCGTGCTTGTGTGGCGGGGTTGCAGCTGACATACACTATCTTCTCGGGAGCAGCCATGAGTATGGTGTTGACCACATCCTCGTGCATACCTGCTCGTGGCGGGTCGGTGATGATGACATCGGGTCTGCCCTGAGTGTTGACGAAGTCGGGAGTGAGCAGGTCTTTCATGTCGCCGGCGAAGAAGAGTGTGTTGTCGATATGGTTGAGCTCAGAGTTGACGCGTGCGTCGCGTATAGCATCTTCTACATACTCGATACCTATGACCTGTCGTGCTTGACGAGCCACGAAGTTGGCTATCGTTCCGGTGCCGGTATAGAGGTCATAGACCAGCTCGTTGCCCTGTAGGTTAGCGAACCGGCGCACCACCTTATACAGCTCGTATGCCTGGAGGGTGTTGGTCTGGTAGAACGACTTGGGTCCGACCTTAAAGCTGAGCTGTTCCATGGTCTCGATGAGGTGGTCTTGTCCGAAGAAAGTGAGGATAGGCAGGTCGGCTATGGTGTCGTTGAGCTTGAGGTTGACGGTGTACATGAGCGATATTATCTCGGGGAAGGTGTCGTGTAGGTGCTGCATGAGCTGTTGTGCGTCTTGGTTGACGGGCTCTCCGAAAGCGAGGATGAGCATGACCTGAGCTTGGTTGTTGGTGCGGACGATCATGTTACGCAGCAGTCCTTGGTGTGTGTGCTCGTTGTAGAAAGAGAGCGAGTGCAGTCGTGCATAGTCTCTGATGTCGTTGCGGATACGGTTGTTGATAGGAGCCATGAGGTGGCACTCTTCGATGTCGAGCACCTTGTCGAAGCAGGAGGGGATATGGAAGCCAAGACCGTAGCTGAGGTCGATGTTCTCGATGCCGCCTGCCTCGTTGATCATGTCCCAGCTCACCCATTTGCGGTCAGCGAAAGTGAACTCGAGCTTGTTGCGATACTCATATATCTGTTTGGAGCCGAGTATGGGGCTGATGGGTGGCAGCTCAAGCTTACCTATCCTTGTGAGGTTGTCAACCACATGTTGCTGTTTGTAGGCGAGCTGTTGTTCGTAGGGCAGTATCTGCCATTTGCACCCTCCGCACTCGCCAAAATGGCGGCAGCGGGGTTCGGTGCGCACCTCAGAGAGCTTGACGAAGCGCTCGACGCGTGCCTCCATGAACGAGTGTTTCTTCTTGGTTATCTGCAGGTCAACGATGTCGCCCGGTACGCAGTAAGGAACGAAGACGACGCAGTTGTCGATGCGGGTCATAGCTTTGCCTTCGGCGGCAACACCGGTGATCTCAATGTCGTGGAAGAGGGGTAAGTTCTTTTTCTTCATGTAGATGGAGTTAGTGGTGGTTATTGAAGCAGGAAGTAGATGGCGCCCTGATAGAGCTCATCGAACTCCAGAAGTGACTCGAGCGGGAAGGCGAAGACGACGGTCTTGTTCTTCTCGTTGTCGGGGTTCTGCCAGAGAGCTCCTGCCGACACTTGTGTGTCGAAGAAGCGTCCTATCGACTTAGCCCCCGGTCCATAGGGGTCGAGTCCGTCGGGGTTCTCGCTGACGGTGATGTTAGGGTGTGGAGTTACTTGCAGTTGCATGAAGTTAGCGTTAGAGGATATGGGTGCGCGCATCCGGATGAGTCCGTTCTGTGTGGCGCATTTTGTGGCGAGCTTAACATGCAGCACTTGGTTGAGGAAGAGTCGGTCGTCGGGGTTGGTGCTCATGTCGCCTCCTATGTATGCACCTGAGACGAGCAGACGGTTGCCGTTGTCGAGGTATTGGCGTAGCAGCTCTTGGAGCTCAAGAGGGAAGGTCTTATAATCGACGGTGAGCTTGACGGTGCCTAAGGTGGTGAGCCGTTGCTTGCCGAGGATAAGGTCAACGAGGGGGTAGTCGTTGAGGTCGATGAAGTGGTGATGGATGAGGGCGCCGATGCCGGTTGACACATACGATATGTTCATCTGTTGGAGTACCTGTCCGTGCTTTGAAGGATAGTCGAAGAGGTTGCCTGCCATCACCTCCGTTGCCATGTCGCCGTAGCAGCCGCCGGCTCCGACGTTGTCATCGCTGAGCCATGGCAGGTCGCGTTGGAACTCATACTGTGCACCTATATAGCTCACATCCTGTTTATAGGGCACACCGTAGCTCTGCGGCAGGAAGCCGGCATGGAGAGAGTCGGCATAGGAGTCGGGTGCGGACAGTCGTGTGAAACCGTTGACGATGAGTATAGGCTTATCTTGGGGGTTGAAGATACAAGCGCTGAGCACTTCTGAGGGCATCGACAAGCCGCCTTGGTTGCCTGCCTTGACTTGGAAGTCGTAGCTCATGCCGAGCTCAGGAGAGAAAGAGAAAGAGTTGCCTTTGACGAGTTGTCCGTTATCCCATTCGCCTCCGTTCAGTCGGGTGTAGAGGACGAAGAAAGTGGGGTTGGCGGTGGGTTCGAGCGGGTCGGTCTGACTATCCCAGCTGAGGCGGAGCTTACCCTCTTTGTATCCGACAGCGAAGTTCTCGACGGGCAGAGGTTGCACCACATAGTCGCGCTGATACTGTTCGCTCACGAACTTAAGCATGCTCTTATATATAGCTCGTGAGATAGTGAACTTGACTCTCGGGTCGAGGCTGTAGCGCATGTCTGCGAAGTTCTGGTGTGAGAGCAGCTCGAGCAGTACGGCGGGCATCTTCGGGTTACGCGCCTCGGCGTACGATGAGTTCATCAGTTGTCGGCGTTGCCACTCGGGAGCGTAGAGAGCTTGCATGTCGCTCACTATCTGTGTCTGCATGAGGTCGGCATAGTCGCGTGCTGCCAGACGCGAGACGCCTGTCTCATACTCTGTCTTCTGTTCGTCGTCGAAGTCGGTATAGATGACGAGTGTGCCGATGATGGTGTCGGCTTGTCTGACACCAGCGTCGGAGTGGAAAGCGAGGAAGAGGTCGATGGGTATGTTCAGTCCCGGTCCGTCGGGATAGACCTCGCTACCTCCCGCGAGGTAGTTGGCCCATCGTCCGCGCGAGGCGTAGTCGTCGGTATAGTCGTTCTTGCTATGTGTGAAGTTATAGACGGAGTCGGGTATGCCGGCATACTGCAACCAGTAGCGCGACCCTTCGAGCCAGCGCGGGTAGCCTGAGGTATAGGCGCTGAGTCGTGCTATGGAGTCGGCAGTGATAGAGTCTTGTAGGCTGAGTTGGTCGTCGGTGCTGTTGAGCATAGCTTTGATGGCGGCATTGTCGGAGGAGCGCACGTTGTCGGCTGTGACGGGGCTGGGGTAGCGTGCTACCGAGCCCATGCCGCCGCCTATCTTCACCGCGTCGGTGGTGACGGTCAGACCATCGCCTGAAGCGGCAGAGACGGCGATATAGTTGTTTTCGGGGTTGAAACCAAAACGGAAAGTACCTACATATATCCAAGTGCCTGAGCCCATCTGTTGGTTGATGCTTATGCGTGTGGCGACGCCTTGGTGAACGACGGTATAGAGAGCTTGCCGGGTGCTATGAGGCAGTGTCTTATAGCTCACATAGACGGCATAGTCGTCCTCGATGGGCATGTTGGCATGGTAGATGACGGCATTGACAGCGTTCTCGCCTGTGGCTTTGGCGGGGTTAGCTACGACGGCATATCCACCCATGGTGAACGGGTTCTCTTTCTCAAGCAGCGTGGTCTTGAGACCGAAGCCGCCACTGTCCACTAAGGTCCATTGTGATGGTATGTCGCCATCGAGCTCGTCGATGACCCGTTCTTGGGTATGTGTGTCTCTCTCTCGTGGTTGGATGACGATAGCTCCGGCGTTCTCGAGCATAGGCACGAGGAAGGGCATGGTGTAGCCTGTGGTGTGCACATCCTCAACGGTGGTGAGCAGCTTGGCTCGTTGCCATTTCCATAGGTCGAGCTTCTGGTTGTAGTATATACCGTGCGAGCCGTACATGGCTATGTGTCGCCCTTCTAATCCTTTGGTGAGTGAGTAAGGGGCAGAGAGGTTGGTCACCAAGGGTGTCACCGGCTTGTGGGTGAAACGAGCACCGGAGGCTCCGTGGATGAGCTCGCTGAGCTCGCGCCCGTTGCTGAAGATGAGCACGCGACCGTTGTCGTTGCCCAGCACCATGCGACTCATGAGCAGACGCATGCTGTCAACAGCGGCTTGAGTGAGAGGGAGAGAGGCAAGAGCATCGGAGGCATAGACCTCAATATTATTGCCGCGCTGCAACACACGACTCACCCTGACCCTGCCCACCTTGGCCAGGTCGTTGGAGAGAGCGGTGAGAGTGTCACCCATAAGAACTTTGTCGATAGCAAACAACTGACTCAGAGTCAGCACAGATAAGAAAAGAACAAGAAAAGTGCGTTTCATGCCGTTCGGTTTTAGAGATTTGGGTGCAAAGTTATGAAAAAAAAATGAGGTGGAGAAGGACACTGCGATTTTTTGCATATTCTTTGTTCAGGTGTTTCGCGGTTGCGGAAAAATGATTATCTTTGCACTCGTTTTTTAATTCCCAATAGTTATGTCAACCAAATACATCTTTGTTACCGGTGGTGTTGCTTCATCTCTGGGCAAGGGTATTCTTGCCGCTTCTCTTGGTCGTTTGCTTAAGGCACGCGGCTTTAGTGTGACCAATCAGAAGCTCGACCCTTATATCAATGTTGATCCGGGCACGCTCAATCCTTACGAGCATGGTGAGTGTTATGTTACCGTTGATGGCCATGAGGCGGACCTTGACCTCGGTCATTACGAGCGTTTCTTGAAC
>CAMHOK010000114.1 GCA_946186735.1 uncultured Bacteroidales bacterium | reverse complement strand
AAATACCATCTTAAAGAAACACCTTGCTTTACTCAATGATAAAGAGGTAAAAGTGGCTTGGGAAACGTACAAGGCATTGTTCTTCAATCAAATCAAGCAAGACAATATCCATGCTTCCAAAGAAGAACAGTTCCAAGAAGGCTTCTTGCGTGAGTTGTTTGTACAAACGCTTGGTTATATCATAAACCCGGATCCAGACTACAACCTCATTACCGAGAAGAAAAACGAGACAGACTCCAAAAAGGCAGATGGAGCTATTTTGCGTGATGGTAAGGTAATCGGAATCATAGAACTTAAAGACCATAAAACACCTAACTTAAAGCAAGTAGAAACACAGGCTTTCGGTTATAAAAACCAGCATCGTGGCACGCGCTATGTAATCATTTCTAATTTTGAAAAACTTCGTTTCTATATTGATGATACAACGGAGTTCAGAGAATGGGATTTATTCTCACTCAAAGAAGAAGATTTTCGGGAACTCTATTTCTGTTTGTCATGGAAGACGCTCAGCCAAGACCTTCCGATAAAGGCAAAGACTGAGAGCGTCAGCAACGAAGATCGGATTACTCAACAACTATATCGCGATTATTCCGCTTTCAAGCGTGAACTATTTGCCGATATACTCAAGAACAATACAACCGATGAAACGCCTAAAGAGCAAAAACTGCTTCTGTTTAAGAAGACGCAAAAATTACTTGATAGACTATTGTTTATTTTCTTTGCCGAGGACTGCGAATTGCTGCCACCTAATATGATTTTGCAGATTATAGGCGAGTGGGAGCAATTAAAAGCATTGGATGTAGATATTCCTCTCTATACACGTATCAAGCAGTATTTCGGATACCTTGATGCCGGCAACGACAAAAAGAATATATATGCCTATAACGGAGGTTTGTTCAAACCGGACGAGGAACTGGATAAACTGATTATTAGCGATGAGTTATTGGCTCTGCACACAAGAAAATTGTCCGAATATGACTACGCAAGCGAAGTGGATGTGAATATACTCGGACATATTTTTGAGAACTCACTTAGCGAGATTGAGGAGGTATCGGCGCAAATCAATGCTGGAGAAAAGCCGTCTATCTCCAAAAGGAAACGCGACGGAGTCTTCTATACCCCACAGTATATCACCAAATATATAGTAGAAAATACGGTAGGAAAACTATGTGCAGAAAAGAAAGCGGAATTGGGAATAGACGAGGCAGAGTATTTCGCGGACAAGAACCGCCAGATGGCGACCAAGAAGCGGCTTCTCGACAAACTGGACACGTATCGCGAATGGTTGAAGCAAATCACCATCTGTGACCCTGCCTGCGGTTCAGGCGCATTTCTCAATGCTGCATTGCAGTTCCTTATGGCGGAACACAAACTATTGGATGACATGGTAGCCAAAGTTGCCGGATATAGTATCGTTTACCCGGATGTGGAGAACTATATTTTGGAGAATAACCTTTATGGTGTGGACATCAACGAAGAAAGCGTGGAAATTGCGCGTCTTGCTTTATGGTTGCGCACCGCCAAAAAGGAGCGCAAACTTTCCTCGCTCAATAACAATATCAAATGCGGCAACTCGCTAATCTCCGATTCCGAAATAGCCGGAGAAAAAGCATTTAATTGGCAAGAGGAGTTTCCGCAAGTCTTCGCCAAAGGTGGTTTTGATGTTGTCATCGGCAATCCGCCGTATGTACATTTGGAGAGTATTAACGAGACATCTACTGCGTTAGCTCAAACTGGGCAATACAAAACGTATAACAAACGTGGAGATTTATACTGCATTTTTGTCGAAAAAGGTTTCCAAATAGCAAAAGAACATGCCTTTGTCTCCTATATCATGCCTAATAAATGGATGCAGGCTGGATACGGAAAGGAATTACGTGAGTTTATGCTATCTCGCAATCTTAAACGCTTGATTGACTTTGGTGATTTACAGATTTTTGAAGGAGCGACAACTTATCCATGTATCTTTATTGGGAAGAATGATAGTGAAGCATCTACCATGAAAGTCTCTGTTCTAAAACAAGATAAAGTTACGGATTTTAATCAAATGATAAGTGAGACGGAAGAGACATTTGCTTTATCGGAGTTCACAAGTGACACTTGGGTTATTTCATCCAAAAAGGAGAAAGAGTTTTTGGATAAATTATCCGCAACATTTAAGCCACTATCAAAAGTAGTAAATGAAGCTTTGTCTGGTGTAAACCGGTTTAACAGAAGCATTTTTGATTTCAGAAGAAGTATATCAACAGATTATATCTGCTGATGCAAAAGCAGTACAGGTAATTAAACCTTTCCTGCAAGGACGTGACATAAGTGCATATACCAACGCGCAAGCGAAAAGTTATTTGATATTATTTGAAAAAGGATTTACATCTGCTAAGTATGGCTGTAATTTAGATGAGCCGACAGCATGGAGTTTTATTGTGCGCGACTTTCCTTCAATTGCTCAATGGTTAGAACCCTTTGCGGAAAAAGGACGTAAAAGAACGGATAAAGGAGAATATTGGTGGGAATTGCGTGCATGTGATTATTATGCACAATTTGAAGTTCCAAAGATAATATATCAAGTATTTCAAATAAAACCATGCTTCCTATTGGACGAGAGTGGATTATATTGCAACAATTCTGTTTGGTTTATTCCTACTAATAACAAAGCATTGTTAGCGATACTAAATTCCCGTATGGGGTGGTGGCTAATAACAAAATATTGTTCTCAAATACAAGGTGGTTACCAATTAATCTGGAAATATTTTGGTAATATTCCTATTCCTGTTATTGAGGGCGATTTGGCAGAGCAATTATCTTCCCTTGCGGACAAAATGCTCTCTCTCAATAAAGACCTGCAAACCAAGCGTGCGCGATTCCTTCAATTATTGCAAAATAATCTGCCGGAAGCCAAAATTACAAGTGCCTTGGAATCATTCGACACACTGGATTTCGCAGGCTTTGTTGCTGAACTGAAAAAGCAGAAAATCAAACTTTCGCTTAGTCAGCAAGACGAATGGTTAGACTTTTTTGACAAGTACAAAACAACCTGTGAAGAACTGAAATCGTCCATTGCCGCTACAGATGCCGAAATCAACTCCCGCGTCTATGACCTATATGGTCTAACGGAAGAGGAACGCAAACTGATTGAGGAATGATTTGTATTTGATGTGTAAAACAATCTTTTGCCGATAAATATCGTATGGAATCTGGAAAAATAGAAACAACCATTTTCTTTGGTAACGGGGTTAATCTTCTAAGCAAAGAAGGTAAGTCATGGGATGTTATTTTAAGACATTTTGGATTGGAATCTTTATAGCAAACATAGTAATCAAAGGATTTGGAATTTGTCACTTAGAAATAATTTTCTTAATTTTGCACGATTTTTGTAATTGCAAGAATCGTGCATTTGTTTTTCTGCTTTTGCTTGAGCGAATGTCCGATAAAGAACAATAAAAAAACTGATTGACACACAATAAAAACTGATTGACGCTATGAATAAACCCACCCTTCTTTTTGTATCTCTTTTCTTGCTCATCTCGTGCCATTGTTGGGGACAAGACTCCCGTATTATTGAGAGTATCGCCAACCTCAACAAGTCTGTTGCCACCCTTACCGCCGATTTTGAAGAGACCAAGGTGATGCCGCGTTTGAAAAAGCAAACAACAAGAAAAGGCACCCTCTCTTTCAAGAGCCAAAACGAGAGTCTGCTCATGGACTACAGCGACCCTGAGGGCGACTACACGCTCATCAAAGACGGCGTTATGTATGTGCGCAAAGGCGACAAACAGCAGAAGTTCGCTCAGCAGAACAAAGAGAGTAAGATGAACATACTCAAGCACTCGCTGCTCAACGCACTCAACGGCAGGGTAGAGGCTATTGCCCAAGATAATAATGCCTCCATCGAGACCCAAGAACAAGGCAAGAACTACCTCTTGACACTCACACGACAGACCGACCAAAAACAAGGTATCCAACAGCTTGTCCTCATCTACGACAAAAAGACCGGTGCCCTGCAGGAGTTGAAGATAGTGGAAGGTAACGGCAACTATACCACCTATCAAACAACCAACGCTAAGCTTAACGACATCATCTCTGACGATATGTTCAACATCAAAAAATAGAAAAAACTTATTCTCTCTCGCCATGAAATCTTTTCTACACCTTGGCTCTTCGCTTCTTATTGCAACAGTAAGCCTTCTGCTATTCTCATCCGCTGCCGTTGCTCAGACCGCTCCCAAACGCGAGATGCGCGCCACATGGATAGCTTCTGTGGCTAATATCGACTGGCCGTCGAAAGAGGCTCGAGGCAATAGCAAACAGCAACAGCAAGAGATGATTAGTATGCTCGACAGCCTCAAGAAGATAGGCATCAACATGGTCGTTTTTCAGGTGCGCCCCACCGCCGACGCCCTCTACTCCTCCGACATAGAGCCTTGGAGCTCGTGGCTCACCGGACAGCAAGGACAAGACAACGACCTCAGCTACGACCCGCTTACCTTCGTCTGCCAAGAAGCACACCAACGCTGTATAGACGTGCACGTATGGGTCAACCCATATAGGGTCACCAACCAGTTCGACACCACCGACCTGGCTCCCACACATATCTTCCGACAACACAAAGAGTGGTTCTGGAAATATGGCAAACAGTGGTATTTCGACCCCTCGCTGCAACAGACAAGAGACTTCCTCGCACATGTAGTGGGCGACATCACACGACGCTACGACATCGACGCCATACACATGGACGACTATTTCTACCCCTACCCCATCCGACAAGAACAGCTGCCCGACACCATGCAGTTCAAAGCCGACCCGCGCGGCTTTACCGACATACGCGACTGGCGACGAGACAATGTTAACCTCGCCATCCGACAAGTCAAAGATACTATCCAAGCCATCAAGCCATGGGTGGAGTTCGGCATCTCTCCCTTCGGTATATGGCGAAACATCAGCAGCGACCCCAAAGGCTCAAAGACCAACGGACTGCAGAACTACGACGACCTCTATGCCGATATCCTGCTTTGGATTGAACAAGGATGGATAGACTATATCACGCCACAACTCTACTGGGAGATAGGTAAGCGAGTGGCCGACTATGCCGTGCTCGTCAAGTGGTGGGCTGAACATAGCCCGAACATCAACTATTATGTGGGACACTCGGTCAGCGGATTAGGTCAACGCCGCGCCGCCGAGCCGTGGAGACGACCCAACGAGATATGCCGACAGATAAGCATGAACAGAAGCATCGAACAGGTGCAAGGCTCTATCTTCTTCCCCGCCACAGGACTGCTGCGCAACCCGCTCGGACTATGCGACAGCCTCCGACACAACTACTACCGCTTGCCCGCACTACACCCCATCAACAAAAACCTACAGCCCGAGATAGCTCTCTCACCCACCAACCTCCAACTGCACAAACAGCCTCACCACTACCTCCTCTCGTGGGAACAAGAAGAAGCCACAGGCGGACAACAGACCTCTTACTTCGTCGTCTATGCCTTCCCTGAATTTGAGAAAGCCGACTTCGACGACCCTCGATATATCATCGCCATCACACACGACAAAGAGCTCGTCCTCGATATCGACCCCGAAGAGTTCTATATCTGTGTCACTTCCGTCAACCGTTACAAACAAGAAAGTCTGCCGTGCTTATTAAAGAACTGAACATACTCAACTACCGCAACATCAGCGAAGCCAACCTCTCTCCGGCAAAAAAGATCAACTGTTTTATCGGACAGAACGGTATGGGCAAGACCAACCTCCTGGATGCCATCTACCTCCTGAGCTTCACCAAGTCGAGCCTCACCTCGCAAGACGCCCAGTGTATCATGCATTCACAAGACATGGCCATGGTGAAAGCCACCTATGTCAACGACGATGAAGAGATGACCGTCTCTTGCGGACTCAAGGTGGGACGAAAGAAACAACTGCGCTTGTCAGGCAAAGACTATAAGCGCCTTCTCGACCATATCGGACTCATACCGCTCGTGCTCGTCTCGCCCCGCGACCAAGAGCTCATCAGCGACGGGAGCGACGAGAGACGACGCTTCCTCGATGCCGTCATCTCACAATACGACCGACCCTACTTAGAGCACCTCACCACCTACCAAGGACTGCTCAAACAGCGCAACGCACTGCTCAAACAGCTGCAAGAACGACCCGCCAACGATGCTGACAACGCCGTGCTCGACATCTTAGAAGAGCGGATGGCTGCAGCCGACCACTATATCTTCAACCAACGACGAGAGTTCATCAACGCCTTCATACCATATTTCAACGAGATATACTCTGCCGTCAGCTCCGACAAAGAGAGCGTGAGCCTGAGCTATCACTCACAGCTCGCCGACCGAGACATCCTCCTCTCACTACACGACACACGGCAGCGAGACATCATCCTCGGATGGACCTCACAAGGTGTGCACAAAGATGATATAACCATGCTGCTCAACGACTATCCGCTCAAGCAAGTAGGGAGTCAAGGACAACAAAAGACCTACCTCATAGCCCTCAAACTCGGACAAGCGCTCTTCCTCGCCGACAGAGCCGGA
>CAMHOK010000113.1 GCA_946186735.1 uncultured Bacteroidales bacterium | reverse complement strand
GATGCCTTTCGGACGGATAGTGCACGACGATGACAGCACTAAAGCCAATAGCAATATCACACACGCTCCACGATTCATCTATCCCTCTTTTCCTTTCTCATCAGAAGTTGCATCCGTGCCCTTCTCTTTCTCGAACGAACGGTTCAAGTCTTTAGAGAAGAACAAGATGATTACTATCACAGCTACCGTTATGCACGAGTCGGCAAAATTAAAGACCGGCCTGAAAAAGATGGTCTCGCCTGCCGCATTATGGATAAGCGGGAAATAGAACATGTCCACCACCTTACCATAGAAGAAAGGAGCATAGCCTCCGCCGTCGGGGAAGAGCGTTGCCACTTCGAAAGGTGTCGTCTCCGAGAAGATAAGGCCATAGAACATGCAGTCGATGATGTTGCCCATAGCTCCGGCAAGCACCAAGCATACCATGATGATATAACCCATGCGAGCCTCAGCCTTGATGAGCCTATGCAGATACCAGCACAGCACTCCAACTGCCACTATGCGGAAAAGAGTGAGAAACAACTTATCAAACCATTCAATTCCAAAAGCCATTCCGTTGTTCTCAATCATGCATATCTGAAACCAAGGAAAGACCACAAACGACTCTCCAAGAGTGAAATGCAACTTCACATAGAACTTAATCACTTGATCTATCAGCAACAGCGACACCACGATGCCTGCCACAAGCAGACTCGTATTCCTCTTACTCAACCTACTCATTTGCGTTTCTCTTTGGCTTCGATGCTCAGAGTGGCGTGAGGAACGGCGCGAAGACGCTCTTTAGGAATGAGCTTGCCCGTCTCACGACATATACCATAAGTCTTGTTCTCAATGCGAACCAAAGCGGCACGAAGGTTCTGGATGTACTTCATCTGGCGCTGAGCCAATCCGCTCACCTCTTCTTTGTTGAGCGTGGCAGCTCCCTCTTCCAACACTTTGAAGGTAGGAGAGGTGTCGTTAACATCGTTGCCTTCACCTGCCATCATCTGACGAAGCTGTTCATACTGGGCCTGAGCCTTGGCCAACTTCTCATTAATCAACTGACGAAACTCCTCGAGTTCAGCATCAGAATAGCGAATTTTCTCTTCCATAATATAAAAATATTAGGTCGTAATATAGAAATATTAGGTGGTTTTCTTTTCGGAACGCAAAATTACAAATTCTTTTTGAAACAACAAAACGCAAATAACAAAAACTCGCTTGCATAATTTATCAAAAAAGCGTAACTTTGCAGCATAAATACAAATTAACAACACTATGTCAACACCGGCTGCAAAAAAATCAAGCAATCGTCTGCTTGCCCTCGATGTGCTCAGAGGCATCACTATCGCGGGTATGATAACGGTCAACAACCCCGGCTCTTGGAGTCATATCTATGCTCCACTCCGCCATGCCGCATGGAACGGGTGCACCCCCACTGACCTCGTCTTCCCTTTCTTTATCTTCGTGATGGGAGTGGCGATGTATATCTCCTATCGTAAGTATGAGTTCACCCTCACTTGGAGGACCTTCGGCAAACTGCTCTACCGCATGTTGATGATCTTCCTCGTAGCCTACTCGCTGAGCCTCATCAGCCGACTGCTCAGAGGTATCTATGCCGACGATTTTGCGGAGTACATGAAAGGCTGGTTACCAAACCTGCGTATCTTAGGTGTCTTCCCGAGGTTGGCATTAGTCTCGTTCTTTGGCGGACTGCTCCTGCTCACCTTCAAGCCTAAGAACGCCCCGTGGGTGGCGGCTGTGTTGCTCGTGGGCTACTCTATACTCATAGCTGTTACCAACTCTTTCGAACTCACCACCGACAACATACTCTCACGCGTGGATGTAGCAGTGTTGGGCGACAACCACATGTATCACATGAGAGATGCTCAAGGCGAACGTATCGCATTCGACCCCGAAGGCATACTCTCCACCATACCATGCTTTGCACATGTGCTCTTAGGGGCTTTTGTCGGTAAGATGATAATGACCACCGAGAACAAATGGGAGAAGATCAATCGGGTGTTCATCTTCGGCTCAATCATCCTCCTCTCCGGCTTCCTTCTTGACTATGCCTTCCCTATCAACAAAGCTATGTGGTCTGCGTCGTATGTACTCGTTACCTGCGGATTAGCCTCGTTGCTGCTCGCTCTGCTTATCTGGATCATCGACATCAACGGCTACAGACGGTGGTCGGTCTTCTTCGAATCGTTCGGAGCTAACCCGCTCTTTATCTACTGCCTCTCTGCACTGTTCGTCTATATATCGGGAGCCATACGCTTCACTTTCCACGAACATAACTACAACCTCTGGTCGTTCTATTACAACGAGTGCATGGTGCCTCTCTTCGGATCTACCTTAGGCTCGCTCTGCTCCGCACTCACACTCGTCATCTTCATGTGGCTCATCGCACACCCGCTATACCGAAAGAAGATATATATAAAGATATAAGAACGCTGCGCTGTTAGACCGTTTCACTGTTAGAACGCTGCGCTGTTAGAACGTTTCACTGTTAGAACGCTGCGCTGTTAGAAGTTAGATGTTAGAACAATTTGTTGCTACTATAGGAATGTTTGATGGGGTGCACACGGGGCATCAGTATGTCCTCCGCCATCTCAACGACTACGCTCAGGCCCACGGGCTTGAGTCAATGGTCGTTAGTTTTGCCCAACATCCCTCATCCGTCCTTACCAAAGAGCACAAACCTCTGCTCACCACTCTCACCGAGAAGCAACAGCTGTTAGAGCAGTTTGGTGCGAGCCATGTGCTCATCTTCGATTTTGCGCATATATGTTCGCTCACTGCCCGACAGTTCCTTCACCTGCTCCACACCGAGTATGGTGTCAGTGCTCTCTTGCTCGGCTACAACCATCGTTTCGGCAGCGACCGACTAAGCCGTTTTGCCGACTATCGGTCTCTCGGGGAAGAAGAAGGAGTAGAAGTCGTTTGTCTTGACGAATACTCGTTGGGCAACACTCATGTGAGCAGTACTGTCATCCGACGACTCATCAGTTCCGGCGACATAGAGTCGGCTAACCGTCTGTTAGGGCACCTGTATAGTCTGTCAGGACGAGTGGTCCACGGCAAGGCTATAGGCAGGAACATCGGGTTCCCCACCGCCAACCTCAGTCTCGACAATGACTTTAAACTCATACCACCCGACGGCGTCTATGCCGCTCAGGTGGGCTCTCACCCCGCTGTCCTCAATATCGGCACCAACCCCACTCTCGGACAAAACGAGAGGACGATAGAGGTGCATATCATCGATTTCTCCGACAACATCTACAACCGGTCTATCACCGTCATGCTCAGAAAAAGAATAAGGAGCGAACAAAAGTTCGACTCCCTTTCTTCGCTCCAACATCAGATAGAGGCTGACATCGAAGAGGTCAGACGCTTGTCATAAGCAAGCATCTATATACATTCTCATGAGCATCTAAACTCTCATTCACATCTGTCATCTCAACATTGGAGGAGGTCCGCTCGGCATCTTCCCGGGCTGACCGCCACCCGACTCAATCATCTCCTGCATGAACGCAGCCCTACCCTTGGCCTTCAAATCGCCCATACGATTGATCTTATAGGTGAAAGTGAGCATGAAATAAGTGGGTAGAGTGTTGAACTTCTGATACTGCACATAGTTCTCACCTACCACTTGTACTATGTTCTTCTTCTGGTTGAGCAAGTCGTAAACATTGAGCGCCAACGACGCCACTCCCCACGATTTAGTTATCGATGCGTTCCATATCAACTCATTGACATCCGTTAGCTTATATCCGTATCGAGCCGTATAACCTATGTCCGTCATTATCTCCCAGCTCTTGGGCAAGTGCAGGGTCAGGTCACCTGTTATCGACCAGTTGAACACATTACTCAAGCTCGCTACCGACAGGTTGTTCTGCGTCCTTGAATAAGTGAAGTTAGCCCTTGCACCCACATCTACTATCTTGTGCGTGAGTCTTAGTGTGAGCTCTTCGGAGGCACTGAGGTTACCTGTGCGACTCTCCTCTCCTAAGGTCCAGGTGTTCTTCTCAAGCATGTCGGCTATCTCGGTAGCGTTCATCTCGCGTTGAACGTATGCAATACGCTGGTTGTAGCCAAGCGAAGTGCGCGTGTGAAACTGCATGAGCTTATTCGCAAAAGGCGTGTTGTACATGAAATCACCCGACACCGACCAAGGAACAGCTTGTGCATTGACCGTCTGCTGGTAGAGCTTGCCAGTCACATCATAGATATTGTTGCTCACAAGGGCATCCTTGGTGATGGTGCTGTGCAGACCCGTCATGATGCTCGAGAAGCGTTCTTGGTTGTACTTGGAATACATGAAATGGATATTGTGGGCAAAAGCCGGAACAAGGTTCAGGTTACCTACCGTCTCGTTCATCGCATTTGAGTTGTCTTTCACCGGCTCCATCTGAGTGATGGTAGGCTGATTGGTCCGACCACGATAGATGATACGAGCAAACTCCTTCTTTCCGAACTTATACTTGAAGGTTACATTGGGCGAGAAATTGAACACACTGACCATGGTGTCGCGCACATAACCATTGCCATAATGAGTCTTGCTGAGCGTCTGCGACGGATTGAACTTCAGACCGGCAGTCAGATCGAAATATTTCTCCACCCAACGATAATTGACTTCTAATGCCTCGCTGAAGAAATAGTTGGTGAGCGAGTTGCTATAGTCGGTATCGAGCGCGGTGCGCAAGCTGTCTTTATATTGGTCTTTAACCGACCAGCGGTCGTTACCTTCGAAAGTGAGAGCCGTCTCTATCAAATGGTTGGTCTTATACACCGGTTCAACAAACGATGTGCGTATGCGATAGTTGAGCGAGTTCTGCTTCTTGTCGGTCCATTGGTTAACCGATGGAATAGGTGAGACCTTCGATTCGTTCTTAGAGAAGTTGTGCGAGTCACCGGTGGTGTTGCCGAACTTAAGCAAAGCATTGAGAGTGAGCGAGCGCCCGGGTTTGGCAAACTTATGATTGTAGATCGTCCGCATCTGCGCTGCCACTTCGCGCGACACGCCTATGTTCGACTGCTCACCTATGGTAGTGGTGTCCTTACCTGTGAGGTAGTCGTAATGACGATAAGAGTCGGTGTTCGACTGAGTATAAGAGATCTCCGGTTTGAGCAAGAGGGAGTTGAGCGAGTCGATCTTCCATTCGAACTCCAAGCGGGTCTTGGCGTCCCATGTGTTCGACAGCTTGGCTGAGGTGTCGTTCTGGTTGTAAGTGTTGTTGTCGGTCCACTGCTCTTTCTCGCTCTTAGTCCGAGTGTCGTTATACGAGTGATTGAACTGCATATCACCGCCATACACCCAACCGTTCTTGCCTGCCACATTGGTGTTTACACCTATGTTCTCGTTCCATGTGATGCCTTGGTTCTGACCGCCAAACGGTCCGCGACCACGACCCGAACGCAACTGATTGGTGTTGTTGGCACCACCTATGACGGTCGTCTGACTCTCGCCCGACAGCACATTGAGGAAGAGAGAAGCGTTGTAGCGGAAATCTTCGGAGAAGAACTGAGGAGTATAGCCGAACCACTTGCCGTTGTCGGCTATCATGTCGGCACCCAAGCCTCCTCCGAAATTGCCGAACAGACCCTTCTTCTTGCTCTCTTTGAGAGTGAGATTGATGATTCGCTCTGTATCATCGTCCTCAAAACCGGTGAGCTTGGCCATATCCGATTTCTCGTCGATAACCTGTATCTGATCAATCATCTCTGCCGGGATGTTCTTGGTAGCAGCCTGCACATCGTTTCCAAAGAACTTCTTACCGTCAATACGCACGCCTTTGATAGTCTCTCCGTTGACCGTCACATTACCTTCTTTGTCAACCTCTACTCCGTTCATTCGCTTGAGCAGTTCTTCCACCGTAGCATTCTCGCCTACCTGATAAGCTGCCGTGTTATACTCCAGAGTATCACCTTTGACAGTCATCTCTGCAGCCTTACCCGTCACCTCAACCTCGCCCAACGCTTGAACATCTTCTTGCAGACGAACAGCCTTGAGCGTCAGATCCTGAGCTCCTACCGTAACCGTTTGAGTGTGCTGACGATAACCTACACTCGAGATGACCAGGTGATATCTACCCTCCTTGATGTTGTCAAGCGAGAAGTAACCGTCTAAGTCCGACTGAGCACCACTGAGCATCACGCTATCTTTCCATGTCCCGTTGACAGGAGCAAACAAGCGAACAGTAGCCATCTCAACCGGTTCGGCACTCGTAGCCGACAACACTCTACCCGTAATCTTTACCTCAGCACTGACCGTGAATAGCACACAAAAGAGGGAAAGAAATAAAAACGCAATCTTTTTCATACACTTATAATAGTCTTATAGTCTGACGACCGATTGGCACGAATCAAAAATTATACCAATTTATAGTTGCAGAATAAAAAAAATGTTGTACCTTTGCACCCGCTTTCGGGCCGTGGATAGATTTGACTGCTTGCAACCACGCTAAACAATGCTAAAAACTAAGTGCCGTGAGCCTATAAACAGTCGGGGTCGCGGCTGTTTTTTTATCGTATTCATTATGTATCTTTTCACTTCAG
>CAMHOK010000112.1 GCA_946186735.1 uncultured Bacteroidales bacterium | reverse complement strand
CTGGAGGAGGAAGTCGCAGGTGTCGGCGATGAAGAGCTCGAGGGTGGAGGCTCCTATCCATGTTATCTTCACGTCTTTCTTCTGCCATTCGGGCAGGTAGAACGAGTAGCTGATGTTAAACCCATTGGCGGGCAGTTGGTTCTGCGAAGGCAGGTCGATGAGTGTGGAGCGTGTGTAACAAGTGGGTGCAAAAGGGGCAATAGACACCTCCGCTGTCTCCTTGGGTTTGAAGAGCAGATAGACGTATCCGTCTATGCCTTGTCTGCGCCAGGTGAGTGTCTGTGTGGTGCTGAGGTAGCAGTGCCTGACCGACTCGCCCTTGTGCAGCACCACGTCGAGGTTAGCGAAGGTGACGCCGTCCTCGTTCAGACAGGTGGACATGACATCGATATCGAGGTCTTGCTGTCCTGTCCATGTGAACACGGCGTTCTTGCCTCCCCACTCGCTCACGGGCACTCGCATGATGGTGTTGCCTGCGTTGAGTGTGTAGGTCTGTGAGGCGTTCATCTGCTCGACGGTGTTAGAGCACTGCTTGACGGCGGGGTCGAGCACAAAATTGACGGTATAGACCTCCACCTGTCCTGACTCGGCGGTGACGATGACCTGTCCGAAGCCGGGCACTCGTTTAGGCTGGTCGATGACCATGGTTGCTTTGGGGTCGTTGAGTGTGGCGGTGATGGTAGGCAGCGACATGACCTGCATACGGTAGTGGTAGTTGTCGCGTTGGAAGCCCTCGACGAGCTTCCCATCGACATAGAGGGCAGAGAGTGTGTTGTCGCGCGAGCGCTGACGTATGAACGAGACGGTATAGACCTGTGTATTGCCTGCCTCGGCTGTTATGGTGATGGTGGCGGTGCCCGGTACGGCTGTGGCTTGCTTGACCTCGACGGTAGAGGTGCTCTTACGCGCTACTGCTGTCACCTCAGGCAACTGATCGCCTTGCACCTCGATGTCAACATACGAGAGCACGGCAGGCGAGAAGTCAGGCAGAGCTATACCGTTGACGCTGATTGACTTGAGCGAGGCGTCGGTGTCGCCTGCTTTCTTTGCCACAACGATACCACTAAGGTCGTAGGTGAGCTTACCGAAATAGAGCTTTAAGTAGTTAGCATCGTACTGCACGACCTGTCCGTCGTGTGTCTCTGTGGGACGATACTTAGCTTTCTTGATAGCCTCGTTACGATCGGTGCCGACGGGGAGGGTGGCGGTGATGTTCATCTGTTCGTTATCAACAACGGCAGCCACACCACCAACGACATAGTCGGTGAGGTTATCTTTATCCTCGTAGGTGGCTATCTTCAGATAGCCCTCAGTGGTGGCATACATACGTACATAGAGCTCGGTCTGGAACAGCTCCTCTACCAGCTCTGACGAAGCCTCCGGAGTCATCTTCAGCTCGTGCATCTCGTCCACTGCAGGCAGGAAGTAGCGGTCGCGCACCTTACCCGAGAAACGGTCGAACTCACAATCTTTGGAGGTGATGAACAGCAGACTGCTGTTGTCAGACTTGCCCGTCCATGTTATCTCATACTTATGCTTGATCCACTCACCCACGGGCCACACATAGGTGTTGACCGAGTCGTCGGGCGAGAAGAGGAGCGTGGTGTTCATGCCGAGCTGGTTGACATAGTCGCGACAGCGGGTGTTGACCGACTCAGAGACTATCTCGGTGGTGGCGTTGCTATACACCTTCAGACGCACGAAAGCAGGGATAGCGTAGGTAACACCCTGGTGATAGAGCATGTTTCGGTAGTTCTTAGAGAAAGTATAAGAGTAATAGATGCGTCCGTTGTCGTCGATAGAAGCGTTAAGTTTATAGGTCATAGGCACTGTCAGACCATAATCGGCGGCATGCTCTATCATCTTCTTCACCTTGGGGTCGTCATACACGGGCAGCCCATCTTCGTAGGTGCACGTAAAATCGACCATTATCTCGGGAGCTTGTGCTCCTTGGTTGGTGGGATAGCAGCGGATAGTCATAGGCAGAGCCGAGGTCATTGCCATGAACCAATACTCGCCTGCAGCAAAAGTGCCGGTATATTCCGACTCCACATAGATAGCGTCGGCACATGAGGCACCTGTCTGGGCATAGGTCTCGCGACTCATGCAAGTGAGCAGCACTACAACGGCTGCAAGAATAGAATAAATGCGTTTCATATTTTGGTTAAAGTTGAATAGTTGAATGGTTGAATTTCCTCCCGCCCCCTCACCCCCTCCCTCCTGTGGAAGGAGGGGGAGACCATGCGGCTGAGTCGTCTCTGAGGGGTGGGGTCTTTGTTCTTTGCTCTAACAGCGCAGCGGTCTAACAACGTAGCGGTCTTAATTTACTACCTTCACCGTGCGCTCTTCGCCGCGGATGATATACATACCTCTGTCAGCGGGGACGAAGGTGGTGGTACCTGCATTGATGGTGCCTTGCCAGAGCAGTGTGCCGGTGGTGGAGAAGATCTCTATATGCTGTTCTTGCAGTGCGCGCAGGTAGATACCGTTGTCGGTCCAGACCTCGAGCGACAGCTGTTCGAGCGTGGGCAGGTTAGGGTTTTCAATAAGACCTGTTGCTTTAGTGTTGTCTAAGTGCAGTGCGGGCATCGAGGCTTTGGTGGCAGCGTTGGTGCTTGACACCATATAGACGCTCGAAGGCAGTATCTTCTGTGTAGAGTTGGTGTTTGCCACGAAGGTATAGTTGACTGTGCCGGTAGGATAAGTGCCGGTCTGCTGTCTCTGTGTGAAGAAGAGCGGGTGTGCCGAGCTGATACCGCTGATAGTCTCGTTGCCGAAGGTGGAGTTGCCCTGCAGAGCCACATAGCCCTCTTCGGGGAAGTACGGACTCGACGGGTTGGGGTTAGCGAACGAGAGCTGTGCGTTCTTACCATTGATACGCTGCGGACCATACCCCTCGATGATGAGGTACTTATAGTCGTACCAGCGATTGGCTCCGCCGGGGAAATACATCGAGTATATACCATCTCGTTTCATTATTATCTGTTGCTCAGCGGCGGGTCGCTCCTCACCGTCTTGGTTGACATACTTCTGCGTGACGATGATATCTTCGCAGTCCTCGTCGTAGATGTCGCAGTCGGGGTTGGCAACGGTGCGGGTGATATAAGTGGGTGTGAGGGCTGACGGTGCTGCCTCCCATTTGTTGCCGTACTTCTTCTCGTCGTCCTCCTGTTCCCATTTATGTGTGTCGGCGATATCGGGCACCTGCTCGTTGAGGTAGTAGTTTGCCGTCATGAAGTTATCACCATTGAAGTGAGTGAGACGGGTGAGACGGGTCTCGTCGTTGGTCATCTCTCTGAGGATGTATGTCAGCGGTTTCAAGACACCCGAACCACGACCTGAGAAGATATCGGGCAGCACGGAGGTAACAAGGGTCTGTGCCATGTCGCCGTCGGCAGCGCCTTGACGCTCGAAGAACGAATGGTAATCGTCTTTGGTCCATCCTTGACGAGGCGACTTAGGTTGTTCCGAAGTGGTTTCCATAATATACACGTTTGCCACATCGAAAGGCGGCGAGAACAACATCCATTGGTCCGACATGACAGGTATCATCATATACAGTCCGTACTCGATGACATACTGATTGTCGTTTGTTACCTCAGAGAAAACAACGCCGGTGGTGTCGGTCGTGTTCATGATAGTCTGTCCACTCTCATTGGTGGACATGCTTGTGTTCTTGAAGTTATGATGCTGAGCACGGTCTATCTGGAACTCTTCTTGTAAGGTACGGAACAGACCACCGAGGTTGACACCTGCTTTGTAATAGGTGTAGTAGCCGAGTTGGGTATAGAGCAGATAGCCGTTCTTAAGCGGGAAGTTGTCATTATCCTGATACAGACTCTTCACCTCCACATCGCCGCCCATAGAGAGCATCACCGTACCACTCTTCGACTCGCCGAAAGGAGCGAGCGCCGTTACGTAGTTGCGCATATAAGTGTTGTCTATCTTGCAGTCGCCCGGCACATAGAGGTAGAGCATACCGCCTGCATCTGCCATGAGCGAGAGGTGTCCGTAGTTCCATTTGTCGGAGGTACCGTTGACCTTGAAGAGCAACGCACTCTCTTTGTCGTTATCGACGCTGACGGGAGTCGTCTGACCTGTCACGAACGCCTCGCTCAGAGTGGGAGCGCCCACCTGCTTGCGCTCGCAGAGCGGTGTGTAGTGAGGTGTGGCGAGCTCGGTAGGCTGGTAGATATAGACGGGAGCCACACCCTGCTCTGCCGCAGCATCGCAACGACGCACATAGGTGTCTTCGGGGAAAGTGCCACCGAGGATAGAGGTGTTGTAAGGCAGACGTAGGTCGGTGTAGTGCTCGTACCAACCATTGCCCACAGCGTCGATCTTATAGTCGGCTCCATACTCTGCCACGCGCTCAGCACTCTTCCATGCCTCTGCCGAGTAGGTGGTGAAGGTACCATCGTGGAAGATGACATTACGATAGTTGTCAGCACGGTTATGCTGCGGACCCCAACCAACAGAGGTGCCTATACCTGTATAAGTGATCTTCTGATTAACAAAAGGCATCGTCACTGTGAACTCACGATAGCAGATAGCCATGGTTGCCACATAGAACATATTGAGTTTCTTGTTGCTCACCGGTGTGTGGAACTTATAACGACCGCCGTTGAACTCCACCTGACCGTTAGGCGTACCTATATCTATTGATGGAGCATCGATATTCTTTCCCACTACCGGCATCTGCATCAGTCCGTTGGTGCGGGTCGTACCATTCACCCATATATCATCGAAGAAGAGTCTGGTGCAAGTATATTGATACTCATCCACTTCGTCTTTGCCTATCATCTTGGCTGATGGGCGCACAGCGAAAGGAGCGGATGAGAAACGCACCATCGCCTCGAACATGATGGCAAGGTCGTTGACCATCGAGGCAAGGTTCTTGTTACTCGTCAAGTTCATTAACTGCAGCAGACCTGCCATCTCTTCGCTTGTGTTCTTGAACTCACCCTCAGCGCCACCTGTGATGGTGTTCTCACCTTTCGAGTGGATATGCACATGGTAGGCTTGTGAGGCAAGCTGCTGACTATTCGATTTGAAAGCGAAAGGTGAAGCCGTTCCTTCAACGAAAGAAGAGAAGAGCTTACCCATCATTGTCATGAGATCAAGACCGCCGCCACCCGTGATGAGGCTCATCGGGTTGCTCATCATCGGCGCGAGTATCTCCATGATGGCATCGGTTATGCCGTTGAGCTTATCGCCCACCGTCTGTGCTTTGTCGGCATCACCGAAGATGAGATAGAGGGCTGTCCCTATGTCTGAGGGGGAAGCCGCAAAAGCCTGGAGGATGTCGGTATAGCCAAGCAGCGTGAGTATCTGCCCATGAGTGAGATAGCCGCACTGTGTCTGACTCATCTTCTGGGCGATAAGGAGGATCTGCTCCACCGACATTTTCCTTATCGACTGCTCGTCAATCTGCTGCACCTGCTCCGTGGTCATAGCACTGAGCTCGCTATCGGTATAGGTGGTAGCATTGTCATCTACGCTCTCCAAGCCCATGAGGTTGACTGTTGCCATACCGGCAACGATAGAACCGAGGAAGTCGGTCTTCTTGTCCTTGACAGAGAGCGAGAGGTTGTCGGTATAGAGATGCAGATGTGTTGCTGTATCGCCTGTGAAAGAGAAGAATCCCTCGCAGTTGGGGTTGAAAGAGAAGTCGTTGAGTCCCATCCCGCTTATCTCTTGCTTGATATATGCCACGAACAGGTCGCTCATCGCTTGCCTGAGACTCTCAAGATAAGAGGGCATGAGTATCTGCACCCGTTCGGGCAACTCAGCACTGAGCTTACCGCTGATATGTCCGGTCAGATACACTCTTTCTGTCGTTTCCTTAGCTATCATCACTTCATCAAGCGCACGGGTGGTGGGGTCGAAAGGCAGTCCGTCGAGCACATAACGCGAGCCGTCTCTCTTATAGGCGAAGAGCACATCCTTGCCTGTCTGCAGAGTGAACGACGGTATTTCTGTGCCCATATCGAACCCTTCACCAAGGTTCGCGGGGTTCTTAGGAGTGAGCGTTATGCGCGGACTGAGGGCGGTTATCTCATAATCGCTGATGGAGGGCATGGTCATGAAGATATACAGCCTGTCCATCGTCGGGTTATCCGAGTCGTCGAAGACGGTTGCCAAGAAGTCGGCGGGCAGGAGAGAACTGAGCGCAGGACGAGCCGCGAGCAGAGTGTTCTCACTCGGCGTGATGACGATATCGGTGTAAGTAACGGCATGCGCTGACAACGACAGCAACATGACCAACGATAATGATGTAATTATGCGTTTCATATATCTGTTTGTTTAATATATGTTTGTTTAATCTTCTTTCTGTGTCGTTGGATACCCCGTAGGGGTTTTCGTTTAATAGCATTAATCGTTCTAATAACATCTACCCCGTAGGGGTTTTCGTTCAATAGGTGGTTTTCGTTTAATAGCATTAATCGTTCTAATAACATCTACCCCGTAGGGGTTTTCGTTCAATAGGTGGTTTTCGTTTAATAGCATTAATCGTTCTAATAACATCTACCCCGTAGGGGTTTT
>CAMHOK010000111.1 GCA_946186735.1 uncultured Bacteroidales bacterium | reverse complement strand
GACTATCTCTCTGATGGAGACCTCCGACAGTATCCGTCAGCGCTATCGTGAGCAGGCGCAACGCTGCTCTGCCCGCTATCTCATCTCGGCTCTCAACCTCATCAACGAGGCCGACATCAACTATCGTCAGTCGAAGAACAAACGCCTCACCGTAGAGCTGGCTCTCATCAATCTGTGCCAACTGCTGGTCCGGCGTGAGGCCTCGGACCAACCATCGATCACCTCTCCGGCAGCCCCGTCTGTAGCCCGTCCTGCTGCCCCCGCACCTGCACAAGGCGCGGCACCGCAGCGTCAGGCACCGGCTCCCGCTGCTCCCGCCGCTCAGACGGCTCCGCAGACGGCAGCCCAACGGCCCGTGACACGCATGCCGCAGGTGAAATCGATCTCCGAGGCCCTCAGACAGATCAACCAACAGACAACAGCCCCCGCTGCTCCAGCTACTCCTACTGCGAACCCCGCCGCTTCAGCTACTCCCACGGCTCCCGCTACACCTACTGATACCCCCGCAGCTCCCACCGCTCCCACTGCTGCCGCTCCACAACCTATCGATGTAGAGAGGTTAGAAAAAGTGTGGTTCGAGCTGTCGAAGAAACTGCCGGTCAGTCCCCGACTCAAAGCTCTGATAGCTAACACCCGTCCGCAACTCAGCGGGACGAACACCATACTCTTAGCTCTCGACAACGAGATGCAGGTGCAAGACCTGCAAGCCTCGATGTCGTCGATAACGAGCGCACTGAGTCAAGAGCTTGCCACCGAGGTCAGTCTTGAGACAACCATCAAAGAGCATGAGGATGCGAACGTGGCTTACTCGTCGATGGACAGATATAAGCTGCTGCTCAAACAGAACAGCGCTCTCAAAGAGCTCACGCAAGCACTCGACCTCACACTCGAATAAAAACAACCTCCGCTCATGAAAAGATACATCTTCCTCATTGCTTTTATCCTTCTTGCTGTAGCCTCTCAGGCGCAGTTCAGCCCTTTCCGTTTTGCCCTGCTCACCGACATACATGTGCATGGCCGTAACCAAGCCCTTCAGGACCTGAAGAACTCAGTGGATGAGCTCAATCTAACCGACTCTGTGGACCTCGTCATCGTTTCGGGTGATGTGACCGACGCCGGCGAGCGACTGTCGATGGAGTTAGTGAAGGCAGAGTTAGACCGACTCCGTATGCCTTATTTTATCACCTCCGGCAACCACGAGACCAAGTGGTCGGAATCGGGCTGCACCGACTTCAGTCGTGTCTTTGGTGCCGACCGCTTCGAGGTGAAGCACAAAGGTGTGTATTTCATCGCTTTCAACTCAGGTCCGGTCATCAAGATGGCTGACGGTCATGTGGCGCCCCAAGACATAGCATGGCTCTCGCAGATGCTCCGCGAGAAGGTGGACGGCTCGGTCAAGTATGTCATACCTATCACCCATTATCCTCTGCAGACAGGCGATGTGGACAACTGGTTCGATGTGACCAATGTCATACGCCATTACGATGTGCCGTGTGTGATAGGCGGACATTATCATCGTAACCTGCTCTTTAACTGCGACGGCATACCTAATGTGCTGTGCCGTAGTAACCTGCGCAACAAACAGCCGGTGGGCGGCTATACCCTCATCTCGCTCTCTAAGGACTCTATCCGTTTCTCAGAGAAAGTGATAGGTAAGGCTGCTGAGCAGTGGTTAGCTCTGCCTCTTCTCGACCATTACGACTATGGTGAGGGCGACCCCTCGCTCCTGCCCGACTACTCGTGTAACGACCGCTATAAGGGCGTCAAGGAGCGTTGGAAGACGGCCTTGGGCTGCGGACTCTACTCCGCTCCTGCGCTCGCCGACAACCGCGTGTTCATAGGCGATGATGAAGGGTGGTTCTATTGCCTGAACGCCTGCAACGGAAAGATACGCTGGAAGCAGAAGACAGGAAGCCGCATAGCCTCTACAGCCGCCGTGGCTGACAACAGAGTGGTGGTGGGCTCTACCGACGGAGGCATCTATTGCTTCGCCACCAAGACAGGCCGACAGCTGTGGTGCCGCATGACCGACAAAGCTGTCATGGGCTGCCCCGTGATAGACAACGGAGTGGTGTATATAGGCGGGTCGGACGGCTGCTTCCGCGCTCTACGTTTAGAGGACGGCAGCGAGGTGTGGACCTTCAACCAAGTGAAAGGATACATAGAGACGCGTGCGTGTCTGTATGAGAACAAGATATATTTTGGTGCGTGGGACTGTAACTTCTACTGCCTCGACCGCCGGACAGGAGCTCTGCTATGGTCGTGGAACAACGCTCACCCCAGCGATAAGTACTCGCCGGCAGCCGTGTGGCCGGTGGCATCGTGCGGCAAGGTGTTTTTCGCAGCGCCCGACCGCGTCTTCACCGCTCTGGATGCGCAGACAGGTAAGGTCGTATGGCGCACCAAGCAACATGTGGTGCGCGAGACAGTGGGACTGAGCGAGGACGGACTGACCGTCTTCTCGCGCTGTATGTGGGACAGCATAGTGGCTATGGATGCCACCACCGACCAACCCGTGACCAAGTGGAAGACCAACGGGGCTTACGGCTACGACCATAACCCCTCGATGCTGATAGAGAAGGGTGGAGTGGTCATCTTCGGAACGAAGAACGGACTGCTCTACGGCGTGAGTGCCAAGACAGGCAACATACTGTGGATACATAAGATAGGCAACTCGGTGCTCAACACCATCTGCCCTATCTCAGCCACCGAGTGCATAGTCTCCTCCTCCGAGGGCACCGTCACAAGAATAAGAACGAAGACCGCTGCGCTGAAAGAGCAAAGATTGCTGCGCTGAAAGACCAAAGACCGCTGCGCTGAAAGAGCAGAGACCGCTGCGCTGAAAGACAAAAGACCGCTGCGCTGAAAGAGCAAAGACCGCTATTCATATAAGAACAACTTGCGTTGTTTGTTCGGATACAATCCGAACGCAATGAACGAAGAAAAAGAACCTTCCGTGAGATTTCCGTGAAGTTCCGTACATAAAGAAGATTAGTGATATTCGTGAGATTAGTACAGAAAAAGAACCTTCCGTGAACTTCCGTGAGTCTCCGTGTTCGTTAAAAAAGAGAAGCAGTGTAGAAAAAGAGATTCGTGATATTCGTGAGATTCGTACAGAAAAAAGAACCTTCCGTGAAAAATCCGTGAGAATCCGTGTTCGAAAAAAAAGAGAAGCAGTGTAGAAAAAGAGAAGCAGTGTAGGAAGAGAAGCAGTGTAGAAACAGTGTAAAGTATAGTGATATGCTGACAGATTTTTTGCCAACGACGAAGCGCGAGTTAGAGTTGCGCGGCTGGGAAGAGGTAGATGTTATCCTCTTCTCGGGCGATGCATACGTTGACCATCCGTCTTTCGGTATGGCAGTGATAGGTAGGACGTTGGAGGCTGAGGGTCTGCGTGTGGCTATAGTGCCGCAGCCCGACTGGCATGGCGACCTCCGCGATTTCAAGAAGCTGGGTCGTCCGCGTCTGTTCTTCGCTATCACCGCCGGCAGCATGGACTCGATGGTCAACCACTACACCGCCAACCGTCGTCTGCGTCAGGACGATGCTTACACGCCCGACGGACGACATGGCATGCGACCCGACTACTGCACCATCACTTACTCGAAGATACTGCGTGAGCTCTTCCCTGATGTGCCTATAGTGATAGGCGGCATCGAAGCGTCGATGCGCAGGCTCACCCATTACGACTACTGGCAAGACCGTCTCATGCCCTCCATACTCATCGACAGCCGAGCCGACCTGCTCATCTACGGCATGGGCGAGCAACCGCTCAGAGAGCTGGTCGATAGACTCCGTCGAGGGGAGCGACTGACCGACATACACGACCTCCGTCAGACCGCTTTCGTGAGCGACAACGACACCGACGGACTGCACCTGCACTCTTATGAGCAGTGCCTGAAGAGCAAGGCTTGTTATGCCGAGAACTTCCGACATATAGAGGAGCAGTCAGCCACGATGGAGGCGCAGACGCTCGTGGAGCCCGTGGGCAAGCGCTTCGTGGTGGTCAACCCACCATTCCCTACGATGACCACCGAGGAGATAGACCGCTCTTTCGACCTGCCTTATCAGCGGCAGCCGCACCCAAAGTACAAAGGTAAGCGCATACCCGCTTTCGACATGATACGCTTCTCGGTGAACATGCACCGCGGCTGTTTTGGGGGTTGCTCTTTCTGCACTATCTCGGCTCACCAGGGTAAGCAGGTGGCGTCGCGCAGCAAACGCTCTATCATGCAAGAGATAGAGAAGATTGCCCGTGATGAGGAGTTCCGCGGTTATCTGAGCGACCTGGGCGGACCCAGCGCAAACATGTACATGATGCACGGTAAGGACCCGGAGCTGTGTCGCCGTTGTCGCCGACACACCTGTCTGCAACCAACGATATGCAAGAACCTCAACCAAGACTTCGCGCCGCTCCTTGATATCTACCGCACGGTCAATGCCCTGCCATACATCAAGAAAGCTTTTGTGGGGAGCGGCATACGCTACGACCTCATGTCAGAAGAGTATGGCAGAGAGCTCATCGTCAACCATGTGTCGGGCAGACTGAAGGTGGCACCCGAGCATACCGAGGACCATGTGCTCGCACTCATGCGCAAGCCTCCGTTTGAGCAGTTCGAGTCGTTCAGGCGTTTCTTCGACCGCATCAACCAAGAGGCACAACTGCGCGAACAGCTCATACCTTACTTCATCTCCTCGCACCCCGGGTGCAGGGTGGAGGACATGGCAGAGCTGGCAGTGAAGACCAAGAAGATGAACTTCCGCTTAGAACAGGTGCAGGACTTCACCCCTACACCCATGACCCTCGCCACCGTCATGTACTACACCGGACTCAACCCCTACACCATGAAGCCGGTGTTCGTAGCGCGAACCAAAGAGCAGAAACTTGAGCAGCGACAGTTCTTCTTCCATTACGACCCGCAGTACAGACAAGCCATCATACAGACCCTCCGCCGCATAGGCCGCCAAGACCTCATACCGCAGCTGGTGGGTAGTAGGTTCGGATAATATCCGAACACAATGAACGAAGCAAAGCAACCTTCTTTGACCTTATGTGACCTTATGTTCGGATACAATCCGAACGCAATGAACGTAGAAAGCAACCTTCCGTGAAAAATCCGTGAGTTCAGTACATAAACAAAAGAGAGCAGAAGAACATTCGTGAGATTAGTGAGATTCGTACAGAAAAAAGAACCTTCCGTGAGAATTCCGTGAACCTCCGTGTTCGTTAAAAAAGAGAAGCAGTGTAGAAAAAGAGAAGCAGTGTAGCAAAAGAGATTCGTGAGATTAGTGAAATTCGTACAGAAAAAAGACCTTCCGTGAGAGTCCGTGTTCGTTAAAAAAGAGAAGCCGTGTAGAAAAAGAAAAACAGTGTAGAAAAAGAGATTCGTGAGATTAGTGAGATTCGTACAGAAAAAGAACCTTCCGTGAGAGTCCGTGAACACCCGTGTTCGTTAAAAAAGAGAAAAAGAGATATTAGTGTATTTCGTGAGATTAGTACAGAAAAAGAACCTTCCGTGAAAAATCCGTGAGAATCCGTGTTCGTTAAAAAGACCTCCGTGTAGAATAGACAATCCGTGTAAAGAAAATATATATATTATGGCAAAAAAGAAATATCATTTTAATCCGGAGACTCTGCAGATGGAGCCGGTGACCCACACCCCTATGGATTGGCTTAAGCGTAGCGGGTGGCATCTGCTGTCGGGCATGCTGATAGGTGTGCTGTTCTTCTTCCTTTTCTTCTCGTTCTTCCCCTCTCCTCGTGAGAAGCAGATACGCAAGCAGAAAGAGGCGTTGGAGACGCAGTACGACCTGCTGTCGAAGCAGGTGGACCAGATGCAGCTGGTGATGTACGACCTGCAGCAGCGCGACGACAACCTCTATCGTTCGCTCTTCCAAGCCGAGCCTATCCCCCTCTCCTCGCGACTGAACGCCTCGACCAATGTGCAGTATTACGACTCGATAGCAAAGATGACCAACTCGCAGTTAGCGCTCGACCTCACCCGCAAGGTGGATATGTTAGAGCGTGAGATGTATGTGCAGGCCAAGTCGTACGACGAGATCCTCTCGTTAGCTAAGGACCAGGAGGTGAAGATGGAGAACCTGCCCGCCATACAGCCCGTGCTCAACAAAGACCTCACCCGTGTGGCGTCGGGCTACGGCTGGCGCAACGATCCTATCTACCACACCCGCCGGTTCCATGCAGGTATGGACTTCACCGCACCTATCGGCACCGATGTGTATGCCACGGGCAACGGCTCGGTGAGCTTCACAGGATGGAAACAAGGGTACGGCAACTGCGTGATCATCGACCATGGCTTCAACTATGAGACACTATACGCTCACCTGAGTAAGTCGCTCGTGAAGAAAGGACAGAAAGTGACGAGGGGCGATGTTATTGCTCGTGTGGGCAACACCGGCAAATCGACCGGACCGCACCTGCATTATGAGGTGCACTACAAAGATAAGGCACTCGACCCCCGTAACTTCTATTTCCAAGACCTCTCACCCGAGGAGTACGACCGCATGGTGCAGTTGTCTAACAACTTCGGAAACCTGCTGGACTAATAGACC
>CAMHOK010000110.1 GCA_946186735.1 uncultured Bacteroidales bacterium | reverse complement strand
GATTGAGCAGATTAAACAGATTTATATTTAACCGCAGATCGCTTACTACTGACCGCTGATTTTTTTAACCGCAGATTGGGCAGATCTATATAGATTTATACAGATTTTTTTTCTTTCTATTTGGTCTCGATTCGCTACGCCATGACAGATAACGCAGATGATGATAATGAAATTTCACTCAGATGACGCAGATTAAGCAGATTAAACAGATAGCTTAGAAAAGTGAAAGGGGAAAGATGAGAAGTTGAATAGTTGAATACCGCCACGCCGCATGGTTTCCCCCTCCTTCCTTGGAGGGAGGGGGAGACCATGCGGCTGAGTCGTCTCTGAGGGGTGTGGTCTTTGTTCTTTGCTCTTACAGCGCAGCGGTCTAACCTCTAACAGAGAAGCGGTCTAACAGCGTAGCGGTCTTACAGCAACGCGGTCTAACAGCGTAGCGGTCTGACGTCTGACGGTTACTCGTGGGCTGTTTGTGGGGCTATCTGGCGGAGGAAAGCGTCGGGGAAGTTGAGGCGGTTGGGACCGACGGGCATGCCGTAGTCGTTGCGGAGGAACTGACCACGACCGTTCTTGGGAGCGCCTGTCTCTTTTCTCTCTTGTCCGTCTAAGTACTTGACGAGCAGATACTCGAACAGTTTTTTCCATGCGTTAGTCACCGCTTCGGCCTGTTGGCACGAGAAAGAGGTGAGAGCCTCGCGTGCATCCTCCACCGACATGTGCATGACCATGTTGTCGATAGCGGGAATGAGAGCGGCGAGGTGGCTGTCCCATTGCTGTTGCACGAGCCGAATGTCGGGTCGCATCCTCGAGTACTTAGAGTAGGCGTAGTTTGCAACTTTGTTGAAGGTCCAGAAAGCCGAGGTGGGCGAGTAGGTGTAGAGGTCTCCGTTACCTTCTTTGAGACACTCGGGCACATCGTTGATGGTGCAGTACATGGGCATATACATGCTGGTGGCGGCATCGTCCACGCCGAACCAGAAAATACCCCCTATATGGTCGGGTGCGTTTGGTCTTATCTGTGCCACGAACGACCATCCTGTCTGTTGTGTGGCTATAGGTCGCTCGTACCAGTACTGCACGGAGTCGAGCTTGAAGCCGAGAGAGCCGTAGCGCAGCTTGCTGTTCCATGGTCCGGCAGCGATGCCTTGTGTGATGTCGAGCGCGGTGCCTTCGTACTGGTCGCGCATAGCCTCTTTCATCTCTTGCAGTGTCACGGGGTGGTTAGGACGGACATAGAGCGGCATGCGCTCTTTGGAGCGACCCATGACATAGTCGAGGTACTGCTCCATGTCGGCATAGCGGCGGAAGAACGACCATACGCGTGCCTCACACACGTATAGACCTGAGAAATCCAGGGGGTTGTAGGTGTCGGAGAAAGAGAAGTCGCGCTCTTTGCCGTCGAAATAGCCTTTCTCTCGTGCGAAGCTGACCACATCGTCTGCCCACATCCAGTTCTTATGTCTCTTATCGGAGAAATCGATGGTGGTGATACGTGCTTGGTTAGCGTGAGCGGAGATACAGTCGTCGGGTATGCGAGTGGCCACCCACACACATCCTTTCTCTGTCTTCCCTTTGCCTATGAGTTCGAGTATCCACACCTCTTGGGTGTCGGCGATGGTGAAGCTCTCTCCTTCGGAGGCGTAGCCATAGGTCTGTGCTAACGAGGTGATGCAGTCGATAGCCTCTCTGGCTGTGCGGCAGCGTTCGAGGGCTATATAGATGAGTGAGCCGTAGTCGATACCTGTCTCGCCATAGAGCTCTTCTCTGCCTCCCCAGGTGGTCTCACCGATGGTGAGCTGGTGCTCGTTCATGTTACCAACGACGGAGTAGGTATGTCTGACCTGGGGTATCTGTCCGAGGGGCTTGCCGGTGTCCCAGTCGGTGATAGGCCGCATGGCACCCTCCTCGTAGTCGGCGGCGGGTTGGAAACGCAGGAAGCCGTAGAGCGAGTAGGAGTCGGCTGCGTAAGAGATGTAGATATGACCGTTGTCGGTGGCTTGTCTGCCTGCTATGAGGTTGGTGCAGGCGAGGGCAGGTGCTACTGCAAGGAGCAGAGCTGCAAGCAGAGATAAGAGATGTTTCATTGTTTATGTTGTTTTAGATGTTAGATCGCTGCGCTGTTAGATCGCTGCGCTGTCAGACCGCTGCGCTGTTAGTGGTTAGACCGCTGCGCTGTAAGACCGCGATGCTGTAAGAGCAAAGAACAAAGACCACATCCCTCAGAGACAACTCAGCCGCATGGTCTCCCCCTCCTTCCTTGGAGGGAGGTGGTGAGGGGGCAGGAGGGAAGTAACGTATAACAAGAGTTATAGCGTAAATCTAAAAGATAATTCCAACCACCCTTACCCCTCCTTGCTAAGGAGGGGAGCTCCATGCGGCGTGGCGGTATTCAACTTTTCACTTTCACCTTTCACTTTTCACTTTTTACTTTCACTTTTTACTTTCACTTTTCACTTTCACTTTTTACTTTCACCTGATGGTGGTGCGTCCGTCGGTGGGGGCGCTGACGATGGGGTGTTGGCGTATATAGTCGATATAGAGGTCGCGTATCTTCATGCCTGAGTTCCATCGTGCTGAGTAGCGATTGAGTGGTGTGAGTCGGTCGTTTCCCTCGCTCAGGTAGTCGCTGGTGGCTACTCGATAGAGCATCTGTGGTACGATAGGGTGGGAGTTGAGTGTTACTCTCTCGGCTTTGTTGTTGTGTATGACGAGTCGCATGCCCGACATACCTTGTCCGCCTTGTTCGGCGAAGCACTGAGCGAGGTCGAGCAGGTCTTGTCCGGTGAGTGTGAGTATGACCAGCTCGTTATCGAAAGGCATGAGCTCGAAGACGTTGCGGAAAGTGATGTCGCCCGCGGGCCATTCGCAGCGCAGTCCGCCTATATTTACCACCGACATGTCCACATCTTGTCCGCTGACCTGTTGTGCCATGTGCAAGAGTGCGTCAGCCGACCAGTTGAGTAGGTTGCTCTCGGGCTTAAGGGCTTGCATGTGTTCGGGGGCTGTGCCGAGAGGTTTGGACAGTTGCTCTTCGAGCGAGAGGCGTACGGGCTCCAGCAGTGTGAGGTAAGCGCTGTCGGCAATAGCGTCGAGCGAGGTGTCGATACTGATGAGTTCTTCTGAGGCTTGGGTCACTTGGAGGGGACGGTGTTGGCATGCGGCGAGGATGAGGCATGGAGCAAGGATGAGGATGAGTCGTTTCATTGGTTTGCTTTTTTTTGTCGGGCAAAGGTACGAAAATTTGTCTGAGTACGCAAATTATATTATCTTTGCCGCCGTTTTGTTATGACCTTTAATGATTTCCTCCCATATTACAAGCGCAACCTGCGTATTGCTTTCCCCATCATGCTCACTCAGTTGGGTGGTGCTATTGTGGGTCTGGCTGACAGTATGATGGTGGGTCATTACTCTACGGTGGACTTAGCGGCTGTCAGTTTTGCCAATGGTGTGTTCTTCACCTTCATGGTTTTTGCGATGGGTTCGGTGATGGGTCTGACGCCGTTGGTGGGTCAGTCGTTCGTGAGGGATGACGACGAGCGTGTCTCTTCGCTCTTGCAGAACGGTCTCTTGTTCACGCTGTTGCTGACCTTAGTGACTTGTCTGGTGTTGTCGTTGTTCCTACCTTTCATCGATCAGATGGGTCAGGATGCGAGTGTGGCTCATGTGGCTCGTCCGTACCTGATAACGCGTATCATCGGTCTCGTTCCTTTCATGCTATTCTGCCTGAGTAAGCAGTTCCTTGAGGGAGTGGGTAACACGGTGGTGGCTATGGTGATCACGGTGGCGGTCAATCTGCTTAACGTGTTGCTCAACTGGGTGTTCATCTACGGTCATTGGGGTTTGGAGCCGATGGGTGCTTTCGGTGCGGGTCTTGCCAGTCTGATAGCGATGGCGGTGATGCCCGTCTGTTTCTTGGTGGTGATACTATGGCATAAGCCTTGGCGTAAGTACCTGTTGCTGTTCCGTTGGAGTCGTTGGAGCAAGGCGACGCTCAAGGAGCTGAGTCGTGTTGGTTTTCCTATAGGAGTGCAGACGACGATGGAGACGGTGCTGTTCACTATCTCTTTCATCATGGTAGGTTGGATCAGCAAGGAGGCTTTAGCGGCGCATCACATAGCCAATCAGGTGGCAGACTTCGCTTTCATGCTCTCGCTGGGTGTAGGCTCGGCTACTACCATCCGTGTGTCGCACCAGTATGGTCTGGGTGACTATCGGGCTATGCGTATGGCGTCGGAGGCGAGTGTGCACTTGGTGCTGCTGATGAACACGATAGGTGCGAGTCTGATGATAGGTCTGAGACATGTTCTGCCTTTGGCTTTCACGAGTGACAGTGAGGTGATAGCTGTTGCCACAAAGTTGCTGGTTTATGCCGGCTTGTTCCAGTATGCCGATGGTTTGCAGTGTGTGGGTGCGGGTATGCTGCGCGGCATCACCGATGTGAAGCGACCTATGTGGTATGCTTTCGTGGCATACGTGGTGGTGGCTCTGCCTTTGGGTTATGCACTCATGTTCACTTTCCACCGAGGTGTGGAGGGTATGTGGGTAGCTTTCATCATCGCTCTCACGATGGCAGCCGTGATGTTCCATCTGAGGTTCCGTTCGCTCACCAAAGGGTTGTACTAAATACATGTTTTTGTGGCAAAAATGCAAAATTTGTTTGCATAATTCAGATAATTTGTCTATCTTTGCCGCCCGAAACGACCAAGCGAGGTGGTTAAGCCGTCGGAGAAGGTCGTTTGCGTTATTTTTTTTCGGGGCTGTTTGGTTTTGACAGCAGGCCGGATGGCTTAGTAAGCATGCCGAGCACTCAGGACGATGCTCGTTAATCTTGGTTCTGAACAATTTAATTGGCGAAACTTCTTACGCTCTCGCTGCTTAATCGAAGTACAGTAGGTTAGCTTTATTCGGGCACAAGGTGCCTGATCGAGACATCGCCCCAAGACCGTTTCTTCGAGGTTGAGGACCAGGCGGTGCAGACAAATCGGAGATAGCCTTGGCAGGCTGCGCTGTCAGGGTGAGAACAAGCAGATAAGGTTCGAGTTGGTGGCTTCGGTCTTGCTCGGGCACGAAAATGAAGGCGAAGATAAGCATGTAGAAAGCTGGGTTGTTCCTTGTTTGGACGAGGGTTCGACTCCCTCCAGCTCCACCCGTTAACCTAAATCGTGAGATTATGAAAAGATGTCTGTTGAGTCTTGTGATGTCGTTGGCGTTGGTATCTGTTTATGCCGACGATAGTATCCCCACTGTAGAAGAGTTAGTAGAAGAGCAGGTGGCTCAGGAGCCGCAGGAGCCTCTTCGTTTCGAGTATCGCAACGATACTCTCTTCGTCATCGGTGATGCCGGCATACTGCCCAAGTATGTGACGGTGAGTGCCTCGACGGGAAGCAACACTTATAAGCGTCTGTTCAAAGATATGGGTATTGACGAGGGCGACCATCCGAGCGACTCTCTTTATGGTTTCACATGGACTCACAACTGGGTCAATCCTTATAAGGTGCCTATCGACAGCATGCCCGACTCGTTGCTTGTCGACATGAGCGATTTCGTGATGCCGGTGAAGGGCTATATCACCTCTCATTTCGGTATGCGCAAGACGCGCTATCATTATGGTACCGACATCAAGCTGCATGTAGGCGACTCTGTGCGCTCCGCTTTCGGTGGTCAGGTGCGTATATGCGACTACGACCCTCGCGGCTATGGCAACTATGTGGTGGTGCGCCACCACAACGGTTTAGAGACGGTGTATGGACACTTGTCGCAGATCATAGCAGAGCCTAACGAATGGATAGAGGCGGGCGAGATCATCGGTCTGGGCGGCAACACGGGACGCTCAACAGGTCCGCACCTGCATTTCGAGATGCGTTATTTAGGCAATGCTTTCAACACCGAGAAAGCTCTCAACTATACCAATTTCGAGCCTAAGGACTCGGTCTATCTGATGACGCTCAAGTCCACTTACTCGCACAACGCAGAGCTCAAGGCAATGAAAGCGGCCAAGTATATCACCGTCAAGCAGGGCGACAACCTCTCGGTGCTGGCTAAACGCCACGGCACGACGGTGAAGAAGATCTGCCAGCTCAATAAGATCAAACCTAACTCTATCATCCGTATCGGACAGAAACTGAGAGTGAGGTAAGGTTTTTCTTTTTTTTTCTTTTCGTTATATCGGGATGTCGGGATGTCGGGATGTCGGGATGTCGAAGGGTCGGCGTGTCGGCGTGTCGGTATGTCGTTATATCGGTATATCGTTATATCGGGATGTCGGAGTGTCGGGCGGTCGAGATGTCGTTATATCGGTATATCGTTATATCGAAGGGTCTTTTTCCTGTTAAATCACAAAAAAAACAAGTTTTTTCGGTGAAAGTTTGTGTATGTGAGATAAATGTTGTAATTTTGCACGCTTTTTCGGCGCACTACGACCTAAAGCAGTAGGAAAACACTCCTAAAACAGCAGGAAAAAACGTCCTAAAGCAGTGGGAAAAACGTCCTACAAGCAGCAGGAGAAGACGACCTAAAGCAGTGGGAAAAGAGTGAGCGGGAAGGCAGAAAAATCAATAATTAACAATTAACAATTAAAGTAA
>CAMHOK010000109.1 GCA_946186735.1 uncultured Bacteroidales bacterium | reverse complement strand
CAGAAAAAAAATCAACAACCATAACCTTAATGTTTTCTATCTATGTCGCAATCACTCTCTCAACTCTTTCAACAATACACCTCTCAGTTGCCTACCGAGCAGACAGAGCTCTCGGCATCGGGCAGCAACCGTCGCTATTTTCGTCTGACAGGAGCGGGTCAGTCTATCATCGGTGTTCAGGGCACCTCACGCGATGAGAACAAGGCTTTCCTCTATATGGCAGAGCACTTCAAAAAGAAAGGTTTGAATGTGCCTGAGGTGTTCATCGCCTCCGACGATCAGATGTGTTACCTGCAAGAAGATCTGGGCAACACCCTCTTGTTCGATTTTATTGCTGACGGGAGAAAGACCGGTGTGTTCTGTGAGCGCGAGAAACGCATGTTGCGCAAGACGATGCGTGCCTTAGCGCGCTTCCAGGTGAAGGGAGCCGAAGACTTCGATTTCTATCAGTGTTACCCGCAGCCCGAGTTCAACCTGCGCTCCATACAATGGGACCTCAACTACTTCAAGTACTGTTTTCTCAAGGCCACCGGTCTGGATTTTCAGGAAGATAAGTTAGAGAACGAGTTCGAGCGTCTGGCATACGTGCTCCTTCAGAAGCGCAGCAACACTTTCATGTATCGCGATTTCCAGAGCCGCAATGTGATGATTGTGGACAACGAGCCCTACTTCATCGATTTTCAGGGCGGTCGTCGCGGTCCGGTATATTACGATGTAGCCTCGTTCTTATGGCAAGCCAAAGCGCATTACAACCCCGAGCTCAAACAAGAGCTCATCGATATCTACCTTGATGAGTTGCGCTCGTATATGGACATCAACATCGAGGAGTTCAAAGAGATGCTCCGCCATTTCGTCCTTTTCCGCACCCTTCAGGTGTTAGGTGCCTACGGCTTCCGTGGTTATTTCGAGAAGAAACCGCACTTCCTGCAGTCTATTCCTTTTGCTATCGACAACCTGCGCCAACTGCTCATCGAAGGCTCCGAAGACTATCCGTATCTGGTTGAGGTACTCCGTGAGATGACCGAGCTCAAGCAGTTCAAAGAGGTCAATGTGAGAAAACCTCTGGTGGTGCGCGTCTATAGCTTCTCTTATAAGAAAGGTATTCCTAACGACGATAGCGGCAACGGTGGCGGGTTCGTTTTCGACTGCCGAGCCGTCAACAACCCCGGTAAGTACGAGCGATATACCTATTTCACAGGCATGGACGAGCCCGTCATTCAGTTCTTAGAAGAGGATGGCGAGATCTTGACCTTCCTTGATAACGCTTACAACCTTGTTGATGCCAGCGTCAAACGATATATCGACCGCGGGTTCCGCAACCTCATGGTCTCGTTCGGTTGTACAGGCGGCCAGCACCGCTCCGTCTATGCCGCCGAGAAGATGGCAAGACATATCAACGATAAGTTCGGCGTTGAGGTACAACTCATCCACCGCGAACAGAACATAGAGAACACCTTGCCTGCTAAGAACTGATTACGACAATGAACGCGATGATTTTTGCCGCGGGACTGGGCACTCGTCTCAAGCCCATCACCGACACCCTACCCAAGGCTCTGCTGCCTCTCAACGGCAAGACCCTGCTGGAGTATCAGATACAGGGGCTGCGACAAGCCGGCTTCACACATATAGTCGTCAATGTTCATCATCTTGCCGGGCAGATAGTTGATTATCTCCGTGCCAACCGGAATTTTGGTGCCCACGTGCTCATCTCCGATGAGAGCGACATGCTTCTGGACACGGGTGGCGGACTGCTGAAAGCTTTTCCTCTTTTCCGCGCCGGCGAGCCTATCTTAGCCTGCAATGTGGATATCCTCTCCAACATATCCATACCCGCTTTCTTAAGCTCCGCCAAGCTTTCTGACCTTGCCACGCTCGTGGTGTCTGACCGTCCAACCAAGCGTTACCTGCTCTTTGACGAGCAGGGGCAGATGCGAGGATGGACCAACATCGCGACTAACGAGTATCGTCCATCGTTGCCTCATGCTGCCTTCCAAGGCTGTCGCAAGCTGGCTTTCTCCGGCATGCAACTGCTCTCACCCGACATCATCACACCGCTCAGAGAAGTGCAGAAAGAAAAAGGCGACAAGTTCTCACTCATCGACCTTTATGTGTCTGTCTGTCAAGACAAGAGCATACGCGCCTATGTCCCCGACAACTACAAGATGATGGATGTAGGTAAGATCGACCAACTCACAGAAGCCCAATCTTTCGCCCAAGCCTTAGACATATAGCCGCCTTCCTTCCCTTCATTCTCTGTCTCCGTCTGCCAACAGTGCCGCAGATTTAATCTGCGGTTTGTTGGAGCTGTTTGTCGGCGGGCACCATCATCTTGAGTGCTGCGGGAACGATGTCTATCTTATATGGTCCGCAGGCGTCCACGAGTATGCCATCTTTCTCTATAAGCAGGTGTTGCTTGGTCTTCACGAAGACAGAGTGCGCTTTGAAGTTATTGATGAAGCTCACCTCTGTCAGCCGTCCGTTGAACAACTTGGGTATGGCAGATAGTATGAGTCTGATGGTAGGCCGCGCCACAAACATCGCGTGGAAGATACCATCTCTGGGGTCTGCATCCGGGTTCTGTCGTATGCCTCCTCCTGAGAAAGGACCGTTGCCTATGTTCATGGTAAAGAGGGGAGCATCGATGGTGAGCCCTTCGTCAGTGGTTAAGACCACCGGCAACGACTTATGCGTGAACACCGCCGAGAGCAAGCCAAAGAAGTAGTTGAGTCCGTGACTGCCCACATAATACTTTAGCACCTGAGCCCGCTGACAGGTCTTAGCATCGATACCGAAGCCTATGGAGTTGATGAAATAATGCTTCTCCTCTTCGCCGTTCCTTTTCAAGGTCAAGCACCCCACATCCACCGACTGCTGTTTGCCGGAGTTGAAGAACAGGTCGAGCGAGTTCTTGTAGTTGCGTGTGAGGTTCCAGAAACGTCCCCAGTCGTTACCCGTACCTCGCGGCATGAGGCCGAACACTATCTTCTTCCTCTGCTCCTCAGAGATACACGCATGCATGATACCGTCGATCACTTCCGAGAGCGTACCGTCGCCACCGAGCACGAGCAACTCGTCGTAACCTTTCTCCACGAGCTCACGCGCCAACTCAATAGCATGAGAGGCATACTTGGTCACTTTATATGTGAAGGGCTGATGGCGTTTTTTGATCAGTTGGAACAGATACAACCGCTGTTTACGATAGCGGTTCTTACCCGATTTGGGATTGATAATGATACCTAACATAGGCTCTTGTGTTATTCAATGGTGGTCATTTATCGTCTAAGTGTTGCAAAGGTAGAGAAAAAATCTGAAATATGCAAATCTTTCTTTCATGTACAAAAAAAACGGCACTGCCTGAGCAATGCCGTTTATTTTGTATGTGCGTTCTGATTAGTGAGCGAAATAAGCTTTTACATCCTCGTTCAGAACGATTTCCTCTTGGAAAACATAAGCACCGGTTTTCGGGCTTTTAACCATCTTGATGCACTTCGAATGAGCTCTACCGGAGTTGCCGGTTTGAAGTGTAGCAACCGCTTTCTTTGCCATAGTTGTAGAATTGTTTAGTTACTTACTTGATTTCCTTGTGAATGGTATAACGCTTCAGGATGGGGTTATACTTCTTCAGTTCCAGACGGTCCGGGGTATTCTTACGGTTCTTCGTTGTGATGTAACGAGAAGTGCCGGGCATACCGCTGGCTTTGTGTTCAGTGCACTCAAGAATAACTTGCACGCGAGCTTCTTTTTGTTTCTTTGCCATTGTGTAGTCCTCCTTTTGTTATTTGTATAAATACCCTTTCTCGGCGGCCTGCTTCAGAGCAGCGTCCAGACCGATCTTGTTAATTGTACGCAGACCAGCTGCACTCACGTTCAGACTGATCCAGCAATCCTGTTCTACCCAGTAGAACTTCTTGTGGAACAAGTTCACATCAAACGTCCTCTTTGTGTGACGTTTTGAGTGAGACACATTGCATCCACCCATGGCTTTCTTGCCGGTAATTTGACAAATCTTTGACATTGTAGTATAATTTTTAAATTTATATTCTTTCCCTATTGCGTCTTTCTCCCCATATCCCTCCCTGCTGACAGTCATCTTCACCATATCGTCCCTTTATGCCAGCTCAACCTTATTCTCTACCCCCTCTTGTGAGGAACCACTCCTTAATATATACAGAAGCAAGCTACCTGCCATGACGCAAATTCACAACCAACTACTCAGACACTTCCAAGCATTGGTCGAACATCAAAAAACCCAGTATTCATCGGCTTTGGCGCGTTTTTAAAACATATTTCACAACACTTTTTACGCCAAATTGCCTGCAAAAGTACTACAATTTTCTGAAATACACAAATAATTCTACCTTTTTTAGTATTTTTTCAAAAAAAAGCAGAGACACCTCGCGTGCCCCTGCTCTCGGAAATCACTTAATATATCTAAAACTTTTGTTTAATCTTAGGTAAAAGACCGGAATAATCGGAGACCTATTCTCCGGTTATCAATCAGCCTTTGCGGACTGTCTTTTCACCTTTGTCGCCGCGGAAGTGCTTGTCGCCCCCGGCGCCATGACCGCCCCTACGAGCCTTGGCCATCTGTTCGTACTTAGCGTACTGTTCGTCAGAAAGGATCTGCTTTACCTGTTTGTCGGTGTTGAGCTTGAGGGCACGGAACTCCTCACGCTTTGCTTCTTTGCTCTTGTCAGAAGACTCCGCCTTGCTCTTTTCTATGCTCTGAGCCTCAGCGAGAAATACTTTATAGATCTTACCTTCTTGCTTATCCGTGAGCGTGAGTTTCTCCTTCAGATATTTAGCCTTCATCTGAGCTCTCTGCTCAGCTGTCAGTTCTTGTTTGTCCATCTGCTTCTGCTGCTCAAACCGGCATGCTTTGCCATGCTTCTTGCAGTCTTGGTGCTTGAGGTGCATCTGCTTTCCCTCTTGAGAATGTGAGCGGCGAAGAGCCACACTATCTTGCGTCTGAGCCATTGCTCCAAAACTTACTAATGCGCACATGAGAGTGCAAAAAATCATTCGTTTCATAATTGTACCTCCTGTTGTTTTGTTTGGTTGTTGATACGTTTTTTTTAGAGAGCTCTTCTGCCAATAGATATTCAAATACCGTGCCAAAAACATAACTCACTAATAATGAGAGCGAGACTCAGCTCTTTGCTAAGTCTCGCACAATTAACAACCTATTTAAATAACCATTTGTTTACTTTATCGGGACGAGTCTGAGTGCGCATCCTCCGGCAGCGGCGAGGTGTACGCTGACGGTATCGGCAGAGCTGAGTATGGAGTTGGTGATGCTCACCTCGTAAGGGTTGGTCTGCCAATCGGCCTGAGCACCGTCTTGATAGAGTTGAACGGAGTACTGTTTGTTGTTGTCGAGCATGGAGAGGGGTATGAGGATATCTCTTTCCTGCTCGTCGGTGATGGCTCCTATGTACCATGTGTCGGAGTTACGGTCTTGTCGGGCGGTGATGACATAGTCGCCTATCTTTGCATCAACGATCTGCGTCTTCTGCCAATCGCATGGCACTTGTTCGATAAAGCGGAAAGCATCCGGATGTTTCATATAACTCTCGGGCATGTCGGATGCCATCTGCAGCGGAGAATAGATGACGACGAACAGAGCGAGTTGTCGGGCGAGTGTCGAATGTACTCTTGTCTGCGGGTGGATAGGATTGCTGAAGTCGAAAGTGCCCGGTGTAAAATCGACGGGTCCTGCCAGCACTCTGGTGAAAGGCAGTACGCACAGGTGCTCAGCGGGCGAGCCTCCGTCCGTTGACCATGCGTCCCACTCCTGTCCGCGCACTCCCTCGCCTGTCATGAGGTTAGGATAGGTACGTTGCAGTCCGGTAGGCATGACACACTCGTGGTTGTCGATGCATATATGGTTGAGGGCAGCCAGCTCGATGACCTTACGCATGTGGCGCACACCATACTGCGACTTATGATACTCCTTGCCCTCTAACTTACGATGCACATAACCTGTCTTGACATTGTGTATGCCATGCTCGTCGTAATATCGGAACGCCTTCTCCATCTGCTGCTCATAGTGTGTGACGTTGCCTCCTGTCTCATGATGTCCGATGATCTGCACCCCTTTCTGCTGAGCATATTGGCTCAAGTAGTCCATGTCAAAGTCGGGATATGGTTGACAGAAGTCGGCGAGGTTGCTGGTCCAGTCGCCGTCCCATCCTTCGTTCCATCCCTCAGCCAGCACACCGCCAAAGCCATGGTCGGCTGCAAAATCGATATAGCGTTTCATGTTCTCGGTGGTGGCGCCATGATGAGGAGCGAGCCCTTTGACCGTGCCGTCGGGATTGAGCAGACGGTAGCACCACGAGTAATGGTCGAGATGGATAGCCCACCATATACCTATGAACTTCATGGGTTTGATCCACGATGTGTCCTCTATAGCACACGGCTCGTTGAGGTTGAGCATGAGTCGTGAAGTGGCGAGCTCATTAATGTCGTCGGCAAGGATAAGCATACGCCACGGACTGCGTGTGGTGCCTCGTTGGGCATAGACCGACACACCATCAGACCAAGGAGTGAGGAAGGTCTTCAGTATCTGCTCTCCATCAACATAGAAGTTCTGCGCTGCCCAATCGGTGAGGTTAGCCTCGTGCAGGAATCCATAAGTGCCATCGGTGAACTCAAGGGTGATAGGCGAGCACATGGTGTCGGTCTTCGACCACAAAGCACCCTGTTGCCACAAAGCCTCATA
>CAMHOK010000108.1 GCA_946186735.1 uncultured Bacteroidales bacterium | reverse complement strand
CCTCCCGCCCCCTCACCCCCTCCCTCCATGGGAAGGAGGGGGAGACCATGCGGCGCAAACATCTAACAGCGAAGCGGTCTCATCGCTGGCATCAACGTAGTCTATCGAGAGCTTGGCGTACGCGGTTGAGGGTCTCTGTCTTGCCCAGGATATCGGTGATCTCCCATATATGCGGTCCGCGTGCTGCTCCCACCAGGCATATACGGAAGGCGTTCATCACCAACCCCACACCATACCCTTGCTCAGCTATCCACGGCATGACCACGGTGTCGATGAACCAAGTGGTAGTGGGTTGCGGGTCGGGGTTCTCGGCGGTAGGCTCAGCTGCCGGCACTACCACGCGCCTGCTCCAGTCCTCCTCGCTGACCTGCTCGAGCACACCTATGAGCTCTTGCATGTGGCGAGGCGACTCCTCTTTCCAGCGCTTGCGCAACGACTTATCATCGTACTCCTCAGGTGCCTTGAAGAAGAAAGAGCACTGCTCCCATAGCTCGCTCACGAAAGTGACACGCTCTTTCATCAAGCCCACCACATGAGTCAGTTGAGCCTCCGTAAGGCGATGAGTGATAGGCGACTCCGGGGTGTCGTGCGCCGCAACCACCGAGGCGAACTCACGAGCCAGGTCGGCATCGTCGCGGAGCATGAGGTACTGATGGTTGAACCACTTACCTTTCTCATAATCGAACTTTGCACCCGCCTTAGACACGCGATCGAGCGAGAAATCGCGGATGAGCTCGTCCATCGTGTACATCTCTTTGTCACCGGTGTCGTGCCAACCGAGCAACGCCAAGAAATTGATGACAGCCTCAGGATAATAGCCACTCTCACGATACCCCGAGCTGACCGCTCCCGTCTTTTGGTCGTGGAACTCAAGAGGGAAGACAGGGAAACCTAAACGGTCGCCATCACGCTTAGACAGCTTGCCATTGCCGTCCGGCTTGAGCAACAACGGCAGATGAGCGAAACGCGGCATGGACTGCTCCCAACCGAAAGCACGATACAGCAACACATGCAACGGAGCCGACGGCAACCACTCCTCACCACGGATGACATGACTGACCTCCATCAGGTGGTCGTCCACGATATTGGCAAGGTGATAGGTGGGTAGGTCGTCCGCCGACTTATACAACACCTTGTCGTCGATGATGTTAGAGTTGATAACCACCTCCCCGCGGATGAGGTCGTTGACATGCACCTCCTCGTTGGGCTGCACAAGGAAACGTACCACATACTGCTCACCGGCATCCATCAGACGCTGCACCTCATCGGCCGGCATGGTCAGCGAGTTGCGCATCGACATACGGGTGGAGGCATCGTACTGGAAATTCTTCACCTCCTCACGCTTACGCTCCAGCTCCTCAGGAGTATCGAAAGCAATATAAGCATGGCCCGAGTCAAGCAACTGACGGACATAAGTGTGGTAGATTGCCCTGCGCTCCGACTGCCTATACGGACCCTTGTCACCATACTGACCACAGAGGTCCTTGGTGAGACGCCCCTGCTGACGGTTCCACGCGCCTATACCCTCGTCGATCTCTATACCAAGCCACTGAAGAGCCTCGATGATATACTCCTCCGCGCCGGGTACGAAACGTGTGGAGTCGGTATCCTCGATACGCAGGATCATGTCGCCACCATGCTGGCGAGCAAAAAGATAATTATAAAGGGCGGTACGAACACCACCAATATGCAAAGCACCCGTCGGCGACGGTGCAAAGCGAACACGTACTTTTCTTTCCATATATATTGATTTTTTATATTACACGGATTGTTCTTTCTACACGGATATCCTCTGTACACGGACTTCTTCTTTACGAACACGGATACTCACGGAAACCACGGAAGCTCTTTTTCTGTACTAATCTCACGAATCACACGAATATCTTTTTCTACACTGCTTCTCTTTTTTAACGAACACGGAATCTACACGGAGGTTCACGGAAACCAAGTTAGCAACGTCCATTATGTTCGGATATTATCCGAACCTCGGAACTTACACGGAACGGCTGTTCTGTACTAATCTCACGAATTACACGAATCTCTTTTTCTACACTGCTTCTCTTTTTTAACGAACACGGAATCTACACGGAATATTCACGGAAACCAAGTTAGCAACGTCCATTGTGTTCGGATATTATCCGAACCCACGGAACTTACACGGAACGGCTTTTCTGTACGAATCTCACGAATCTCACGAATGTTCTCTTTATGTACGGAACTCACGGAAACCACGGAAGCTCTCTTTCTTTACGAACACGGAGATTCACGGAAGATTGCTTTCTTCGTTCATTGCGTTCGGATAGTATCCGAACAACAACATCAAGTTGTTTCTGTACTGAGGAGACACATTCACATGCGTCTCTACACAACGCGAATTCCCCCTTTCACTTTTCAATCTTTCACTTTTCCGGCCACCCGCCCCCTCACCCCCTCCCTCCCAAGGGCGGGGGAGACCATGCGGCGGGTGGGATTCAACTTTTCAACCTTTCAGCCTCACCTGCTCACCACAATCTTCTGCGAGTGCGTTTGTTGGCGGATGATATATACGCCTTGCGGCAGGTTAAGGCTGAAGAGGTCAACCTGCTCTGCCATCGGCACTCCGCTGATAGTATAGACATCTACCTTCTCGGCGTAGTTGATGGTAGTGGTAGAGCTCAACTGCTCTGCGTCAGAGGGTGTATAGCCTATCTTACGGTCCATCCACGCTATACGCTTGCGCACATAGTCCTTAAGAAAACTGACCTCACCTTGATACGAGCCCGCATGTCTGGGGTTCATGTGCACATCCTGCGAGAGGATAGGCCAACGCTTGAAGTTAAGCTCTTGCGAGCGTTGTAGCTCGTCAGCTATGCTGTCAATCAGAGAGCACACCTGCTCTTCTGTTATACCGTTATGTCGCGCCTCCGACCACAGCCTGAGTAGTGAGCCGGCGGTGGCAGGGTCTTGCTTGATGATACGACTGACGAAAGTCGCATGAGTGCCGGCACTCACATACACATAGTCGCTCTTCTGACAGGTGGGATACTGCCGGTAGTCGTTGTCGAAAGCGATGTCGAAGTCCCACTCCGGACCGGTATAGAGCATGTCCTCACCACGGCGCTTATACATGTGACAACTCCAATAGGTGTCGGTGTTACCGGTGAGCTCACCTATGAGGAAATGTCGGAGCCACGAGTCCTCGTCTAACCTACTCCGCCAACCGTTCTGAGGGTCGGTATAGTCGTTGCTCATCACCCGCGCCTCCATCTGGTTGAAGAACGACTGTATATAGCTCTTCTGCACTGCGGTGATAGAGTCCTCATCGGGCGACTTGATAGTGACGCCTATATGCTGACGAGCCGAGTAGAACCGAGCCTGCTCGGGCTCACGGTCGGCATAGCCGTCTATCTCAATGAAATAGCCGCCGGTGAGCGCCACACCACTATTATCTTGCGGAGTCATCTCGTCTATATCCACTCTGTGCTCACGCACATCGAGCTGGTCGGCAAGCTGATAACAACCTTTGTACTCCCCGTTAAGAAGCACATCAACAGGCTGACAATAAGGGGTATAGTCCATACCTAAACGGCGCGAGTAATCGAAAGCCACGAGGTTACGCATGAGCGTCTTGTCGCCATAGTTATTGATGAGCACCCATTTCTTGGCTTTGGCGGGAGCTGTGAGTACTTTCTGTTTCTTATTGAACTTCAGACGATAAGGCTTCTTTGGGAACTCCATCGAGGCGTTGCCGCGCAGACGAACGGCTCCCTCGGCTTGGAGCAGCTGTTGTCCGTCCTCAGAAATGATGGTAATGAAAGCGTTGATGTCGTGCACCTTGTCGTAAGGCTCTTGCATGTCCTCGGTCTTGATACTGACGGTAGGTAGGTTGGTGAGCTGATAGAGCTGCTTATCGCTCCCGCTGCCGGCGTAGCCGTAGAACTCCAGCTCCGCCACGTTACAGCGGGCGTCCGATGGTCCCACATATCGCACATAACGGAAAGAGCGCGACACGGTGATGTCGGCGTAGGTCATCGCCCCTATCTTGGCCGGCTCGGTGATGATGAACAGAGGTAAGGCGTCAGAGAAATCGGCATTGTTAGCACCCTCAAACACCCCCAAGACCATACGGTTAGGTCCGAGACCGTCGTTACGCGCAGCCCACCCCACACGGGTGATGACATGCGGTGTGGTGAGGTCCAGACCGCACCATGTGTAAGAGCGCTCCCACGACGCGAAGCAAGTCTCCATATCACCATCGAAAGCCATCTCACGAGTGTTGACCGTGCGCGACTGAGCATAAGTGGTGTAGTCAACCGATGTCTCAGTGCCTATGACCTTACCACTGAGAGGCTGCTCCGCCATGAGCGACAACGACAGACACAGCATCAATGTTGTGTAGCTCAGTGTCCTTAGTATATGTCTGTCTCGCATAATCGTTTTTGCTTTCCTTGATCTTCTTGCTACAGCTCTTATTGTTAGAGCTCTTCTGACTGCAGCTCTTCCGGCTGCAAAAATGCCAATCTTTTCAGCCTGCAAAAATAATAAAATTGCTGCTATTGTGCAAATCTGACAGCTATTGTTTGCTGCTTTAGAAAAAAATTGTTACTTTTGCAGACTGATAAGAAACAACACTACATTGACATGAAGAAAGCATTGATTACCGGTATCACCGGTCAAGATGGCAGTTTCCTTGCCGAGTTCTTGCTTGAGAAGAACTACGAGGTACATGGTATTCTCCGTCGCTCCAGCACTTTCAACACTGCTCGTATAGAGCACCTTTATCTCACCGAGTGGGTGCGCGACATGAAGAAGAAACGCGCTGTCAATCTGCATTATGGCGACATGACCGACTCGTCGTCGCTCATCCGTATCATCCAAGAGGTGCAGCCCGATGAGATCTACAACTTAGCTGCTCAGAGTCATGTGAAGGTCTCGTTCGATGTGCCCGAATATACGGCAGAGGCTGACGCTGTGGGTACGCTCCGTCTGTTAGAGGCTGTGCGTATCTTAGGTTTAGAGCGAAAGACGCGTATCTATCAAGCCTCCACCTCCGAGCTCTTCGGCAAGGTGCAAGAAGTGCCGCAGAAAGAGACCACACCTTTCTACCCGCGCTCACCATACGGAGTAGCCAAACAGTACGGGTTCTGGATCACCAAGAACTACCGCGAGGCCTATGGCATGTTCGCTGTCAATGGTATCCTCTTCAATCACGAGAGTGAGCGGCGAGGCGAGAACTTCGTAACACGTAAGATCACTCTTGCCGCAGCTGCTATAGCCAAAGGTAAGCAGGACAAGCTCTATCTGGGTAACCTCTCGGCGTTGCGCGACTGGGGTTATGCCAAAGACTATGTGGAGTGTATGTGGCTCATCCTTCAGCAAGACCAGCCCGACGATTTCGTCATCGCCACAGGCGAGATGCACTCGGTGCGCGAGTTCTGCACCCTCGCTTTCCACTACGCCGGCATCGAGCTGCACTGGGAAGGTGAAGGGGTCAACGAGAAAGGTATCGATGCCACCGGCAGAGTGCTCGTGGAGGTCGATGAGAAGTATTTCCGCCCCACCGAGGTGGAGCAGTTGTGCGGCGACCCCACCAAGGCCAAGACCTTGTTAGGATGGAACCCGCGCAAGACCGGCTTCGACCAACTCGTACGCCTCATGGTAGAGAGCGACTTAGCCAAAGCATAAAAAGCATAAAATTAACTGACAGCTGACAACATCATCACACTCAATCATCATGGACCTCAACTCAAAGATTTACGTAGCCGGACACCGCGGGATGGTGGGTAGCGCTATCGTCAGAGAGTTGCAGCGACAAGGCTATCATAACCTCGTTCTGCGCACACACCAAGAGTTAGACCTCACCCGACAGGAGGCCGTAGAAGCTTTCTTCGAGCAGGAGAAACCCGAATATGTGTTCCTCGCCGCCGCCAAGGTGGGAGGTATCGTTGCCAACCAAAAAGCGCTCGCCGACTTCATGTATGTGAACATGATCCTCGAGATGAACGTCATCCACTCGGCATGGCGCAACGGCTGCCGAAAACTCCTCTTCCTCGGCTCCTCGTGTATCTACCCGCGACTCGCTCCTCAACCCATGAGAGAAGACTGTCTGCTCACCGGCTCGCTCGAGCAAACCAACGAGGCATACGCCTTAGCCAAGATCAGCGGACTCAAGTATTGCGAGTATCTCAACCGACAATACGGCACCGACTATATCTCCGTCATGCCCACCAACCTCTATGGTCCTAACGACAACTACCACCCCGAGCACTCGCATGTGTTGCCCGCTCTCATACGACGTTTCCACGAAGCTAAGGTGAGTCATGCCGAGTCGGTCACCTGCTGGGGAGACGGCACACCACTGCGTGAGTTCCTCTATGTGGACGACCTGGCTAACCTCTGCGTCTTCCTCATGAACAACTACTCAGGCAACCAGACCGTCAATGCCGGCACCGGCAAAGAGCTCACCATACGTCAACTCACGGAGCTCGTAGCAAAGGTAGTGGGTTACCACGGACAGATACTCTGGGACACCTCTCGTCCTAACGGCACACCCCGCAAACTGCTCGATGTGAGCAAAGCTACAGCCCTCGGCTGGACCTACCGCACCGAGCTCGAAGAGGGTATACGCCTCGCCTACCAAGACTTCCTCAACAACCCCATCAGAGCAGAGAGATAGAAAGCTAAACACAGCCTTTCCCGTAGGGAATTATTCTGCACATAATGAGTTCTGCATATAAAGAAAGCCCCGTACGGGGCTTTCTTTATAATGA
>CAMHOK010000107.1 GCA_946186735.1 uncultured Bacteroidales bacterium | reverse complement strand
CTGGAGGAGGAAGTCGCAGGTGTCGGCGATGAAGAGCTCGAGGGTGGAGGCTCCTGTCCATGTTATCTTCACGTCTTTCTTCTGCCATTCGGGCAGGTAGAACGAGTAACTGATGTTAAACCCATTGGCTGGCAGTTGGTTCTGCGAAGGCAGGTCGATGAGTGTGGAGCGTGTGTAGCAAGTGGGTGCAAAAGGGGCGATAGACACCTCCGCCGTCTCCTTGGGTTTGAAGAGCAGATAGACGTATCCGTCTATGCCTTGTCGTCTCCATGTGAGTGTCTGTGTGGTAGAGAGGTAGCAGTGCCTGACCGTCTCGCCCTTGTGCATGGTGACGTCGAGGTTGGCGAAGGTGACTCCGTCCTCGTTCAGACAGGTGGACATTACATCGATATCGAGGTCTTGCTGTCCTGTCCATGTGAACACGGCGTTCTTGCCTCCCCACTCGCTCACGGGCACTCGCATGATGGTGTTGCCTGCGTTGAGTGTGTAGGTCTGTGAGGCGTTCATCTGCTCGACGGTGTTAGAGCACTGCTTGACGGCGGGGTCGAGCACAAAATTGACGGTATAGACCTCCACCTGTCCTGACTCGGCGGTGACGATGACCTGTCCGAAGCCGGGCACTCGTTTAGGCTGGTCGATGACCATGGTTGCTTTGGGGTCGTTGAGTGTGGCGGTGATGGTAGGCAGCGACATGACCTGCATACGGTAGTGGTAGTTGTCGCGTTGGAAGCCCTCGACGAGCTTCCCATCGACATAGAGGGCAGAGAGGGTGTTGTCGCGCGAGCGCTGACGTATGAAGCTGACGGTATAGACCTGTGTGTTGCCTGCCTCGGCAGTTATGGTGATGGTGGCGGTGCCGGGCACGGCTGTGGCTTGCTTGATGTCAACCGCGGATGTCTCTTTTACAGGAGTAGCAGCGACGGTAGGTATTTTACCTTCTGCCACTTCGATGTCGAAGTAATCGAGGGTGTAACGACTAAAGTCAGGCAGGTCGAGTCCCTCAACTGATATCGACTTAAGTGCGGCGTTCGTATCGCCGGCTTTCTGAGCAACTACGATGCCTGTCAGGTCGTACACAAGTTTGCCGAAGGTCAGTTTGGTATAGCTGCTGTTGTATTCGGCTGTTTGTCCGTTGTGAGTCTTAGTAGGTCGATATTGAGCCTTCGCGATAGCAGCATTACGGTCGGTACCGGCAGGCAGAATGGCTGATATGGTCATGTTCTCATTATCTATCGAAGCCGGTACTCCTCCTACAACATACTGAGTTATATTGTCTTTTTCTTCGTAGGTGGCTATCTTAAAGTAACCCTCCGATTCGGGATACATGCGCACATACAATTCTGTTTGGAATATATCGTCGATCCAATCTGAAGCTTTAGCCGATGTAATCTTTACTTGGTCGTTAGGCAGAATAAAGATGTCGCGCACCTTAGCACTTTCCTTATCAAACTCGCAGTCCTTTGAAGTATAGAAGAACAGTCTGCCGGTGCCTGTCCATGTCATTTCGTAGTTATGCTTTAGCCATTCGCCGAGCGGCCAAACGTAGGTGTTCACCGAGTCTTCAGGAGATATAAGCAGTGTGGTGTTCATGCCTAAGGTGTTAACATAGTCGCGGCACCGACTGCTTACTGCCTCCGATACTATTTCTGCACTTGTTGTTCCGAAAACTTTTAGTTTCACGTAAGCCGGAATGGCATAGGTAACTCCTTGTCCGTAGAGCATGTTCTGATAGTTCTTAGGGAAGGTGTACGAGTAGTAAGGTTTTCCATTGTCGTCCATTTGCATGGTAAGAGTTTTCGTCATTGGCAATGTGAGCTCATACTGCGCAGCATTCATAACCATCTTTGCCACTTTCGGATCGTCATACACAGCCTTGCCGTTCTCGTAGGTGCAAGTGAAATCAACTTGTATCTGTGGCGCTTTAGCCCCCGGATTTGAGGGATAGCACTTTATCGTCATCGGTAAAGCAGAAGTAAGTGCCATGAACCAATATTCGCCTGCGGCGAAGTTGGCTGTATATTCGCCATCCACGTAGATAGCATCATCGCAAGTGGCACCTGTCTGGGCATAGGTCTCGCGACTCATGCAAGTGAGCAGCACTACAACGGCTGCAAGAATAGAATAAATGCGTTTCATATTTTGGTTAAAGTTGAATAGTTGAATGGTTGAATTTCCTCCCGCCCCCTCACCCCCTCCCTCCTGTGGAAGGAGGGGGAGACCATGCGGCTGAGTCGTCTCTGAGGGGTGGGGTCTTTGTTCTTTGCTCTAACAGCGTAGCGGTCTTAATTCACCACTTTCACAGCCGTTATCTCGCTTTGTACAACGTACATACCTCTGTCGGCGGGCACGAACTGTGTGGTACCTCCGCTTACCTCTCCGCTCCAAAGCGTTCTGCCGTCGAGGGTATAGACCGAGATGTGTTGCGATATAATAGCGCTGATGTAAATGCCGTTATCGGTCCAGACGCGTACTGCCTCATCGGCAAGGGTAGGAATATTATTCAGGTCGGACGGTTCGTTCTTTAGTGCCGGCATGGCTTTCACGCTCTTGTTGGTACTCGATACCATATATACCTGCGAAGGTAATATTTTTCTGTTGCCGTCGGTAACTTCTTTGAATCCGTAGTATGGCTTTGTTCCTGCCGTGGGATCGGAAGCATTATATACTCCCTCCACTTGTTTCTCGGCGATGAAAAATGGATTATCAGCGTCTGCTCCGTTCACAAGATGTGTAGCAAAAGTAGTATTACCCTGCATTGTTATGGTGTTCAGTCCCGGTCGGTTGCTTACAGGCGAGGCAAAGTCGTCTTGCTTGTTAGTGCCGGATAGTCTTTGCGGTCCGTAGCCTTCGATGATGAGATATTTATGGTTGTACCAACGATTGGCACCACCCGGGAAGTACATCGAATATACAGAATCTCGCTTCATTATACATGTTTGTTTGTCTTGAAGAGTGCCGTCTTGTTTTATGTATTTATATACTTTATCGGGGCAGCCGTTGGGATTCTCATCCAAATCGCAGTCTTCGTCTTGTTCTGAGATAAACGTAGGTGTAGAAGTTGCAGGAGCAGGAGCCCATTTGTTGCCATATAGTTCTTCCCTCTTCTCGAGTGTCCATGTGTTCTTGTTACTTTCATCTGAGAGCATGATGTTGAGATAGTAATTAGCTTTCATCAGACTCTCTATCGTAGGATACCCGTTTGCGTCAACGCTACCGTCCCAATGATTGAGTCGGGTAAGTTTTGTATCTTTGTTTGTCATGTTAGTGAGAATCTCAGGCAAAGGTTTTAGCACACCCGAACCTTTCCCCGAGAATATGTCGGGCAGCACCGAGGTTAGCAGTATCTGCGCCATGTTTCCGTCGGCTTCGCCCTGCCTCTGATAGAAAGCGTCATAGTCTTCGTCTGTCCACCCGTTACCACCATCGGTATATCCGCCTTTAGGTGCCTTAGGCTGTTCTGTCGTCGTCTCCATGATATACACGTTCGCTACATCGAATGGCGGTGAGAACAGCATCCATTCGTCCGACATTATTGGCATCATCATATATATACCATACTCAATGCGATATTGATCCTCATTCGTAACGTCGGAGAATATAAGTCCGCGCTTGTCGTTACGGTCGGTATAATTTTTGTGCAAATTATTCTGGTCCATGTCTTCAAACTCCTTTTGCACAGTGCGATGTATGCCGCCTACGAACTCGACGTATGCATACTCGCGCGTGTAACGGTCGAGCATGGTGTAAAGTAAATATGCATTTGTCTGATCATACAAATTTTGGTAGCGGTTTTTAACCTCAACATTGCCTCCCATTGTTATCATATCTGTTGACATGTGGTTTTCGCCAAGTGGCGCGAGTGCTGTGGTGTAGTTTCGCATATATGTTGTTTCAGCCGAGCAGTCGCCCTCTGGAACATATAGATATACAAACCCGTCGGTGGCAGGCGTGAGCGACTGGTGCCCGTAGTTCCACTTCTTAGGATTCCCATTTACCTCGAAGCGCAGGTCAGCTTCTTTCTCGGCATCCACATCGATAGGTTGAGGTGCAGCAGCATTATAAACATAGTCGGCATCGAGAACCGCAGACCCGTATGGTTTGCGGATACAAAGAGGTGTTATCTCGGTCTGATCATAGATATACACAGGTGCTACTCCCTGTTCGGCTGCAGCATCACATCGATATACGTCGCAGTTGGTGAACGAACCTCCATAAACGGATGTGTTGTAGGGCAAACGCAGGTCGGTGTAGTCTTGATACCAACCATTGGCCACGGCATCGACAGAGTTGATGCCATCGAGCGATTTCCATGCCTCGGCTGAATATGTCTCGAAGGTACCATCGTTAATGATTACGTTCTGATACTTGTCTTGCTTATTGCCCGAACGTCCCCATCCAACAGAGGTGCCTATACCTGAATAAGTAATCTTTCCTACGCTCATTGGCATAGTAACTGATAGTTCGCGATAACAAATAGCCATTGTTGCTACATAGAACATGTTCTTTACCTTGTTACTTACCGGAGTGTGGAGTTTGTATCTACCCGATTTGAACACAACCTGCCCGTTAGGATTACCTATGTCGATGCTTGGTGCGTCTTTGTCGTTGCCATTAACAGGCAGTTGCAGCAGTCCGTTGGTGCGCGTGGAGTCAACCCATATATCGTCTAACGTCATTCGCGTACAAGTGTATTTATAATCTTCGGCATCACCAACCTTAGAACTCGGACGAACAGCGAGAGGCGCGGAAGTGAAATTTACCATATCTTGGAAGATATCGCAAAGCTCTTTCAGTTCGCCAACCCCTGATTCCATACCTAACATATTCACATTCTTAAATGTAGCCTTCGCACCACCTGCGAGTGTAGTTGTACCTTTGGTGTGGATATTAATATTAAATGCTCTGTTCTCGTTATATTCAGATAGCGATGAGAATGCTATGGGTGACGCAGTGCCGTGTATCAGTTCGCTGAACATCATTGCTATAGCACCGAAGGCTCCACCGCCACCTCCGAATTCAGACATCTTGTCAGAGAATTGCGACATAGCAATATTACTTATTACATCTACCATGCGGTTGAGGTTCTTTTCGTCGGTAGTCTGATTGCCACGTGCCGTAGCAAGTGCAGCCGGTTGCAGTTCTAAAATGGCATCGATATAAGCATCGGCTTGCAACTCATCCTCATCGGGCGAACCATCAGGTTCGTAGCCTTTCTCGGTAATGTAAGCAGTTCTTTTTGTGGCGTATATTTCACCTTGCCGTGCCACTATTGCCTCCCATTTATCACTACTCGAACCGAGCGTTGCTTCCACTTCATTGTAGATATCTTCTTCAGTGTCAATCTTCATTTGTTGGTCAGCTCCAAGCAGGTTCAAACTGAGTTGCGAGCAGAACATTGTCCCGATAAAGTCGAGTTGTTTGTCTTTCACTTGAATGTCGAGGTTATCAAGATAGAGGTCAAGCTGACTTGATTCCTTTCCCTCGAAATAAAAGAAACCTTCGGTGTTCTCAAGAAAGTCGAACTGCATGTAAGTCGCCACCCTGTCTGCTCCCAACGTTTTGACAATATCTCCGCTCGGGTCGTTTATGAAATTCTTTACATAATGTACCAAATATGCGTTTATGGCATCGCGGTATGGCTCAAGGGTAGGTGTGAGATACATCTTTATGCCTTCGGGTTGTTCTGCTTTCAGTTTCTTTGGGTTGCCGCTTGCATCCGTACCTGTAAGTGTACCTGTGATATATATCTTCGTTTGCTCTTTTTCAGCAAGATATATGGTCTTCATAGAGTGCACGGTAGGGTCGAAAGGCAGTTGGTCGAGCACATAACCGCTTTCATCTTTTATATATGATAGTAGCACATCGTCGCCCCTATGTAGCGTAACCGAGGCTGTTCCTATTATCGGCGATGACCCATTCCATCCTGTTATTGCCGGTATGCTTGAAGTTATTTCGTAGTCGGCTACACCATCAGGAATAGTAAGGATGATGATAACGCGGTCCATGGTGGGTTTACCCTTGCTATCGAAGACTGTTGTCGAGAAGTCGGCGGGCAGGAGAGAACTGAGCTCAGAACTGAGCGCCGTCAGAGTGTTCTCACTCGGCGTGATGACGATATCGGTGTAAGTAACGGCATGCGCTGACAACGACAGCAACATGACCAACGATAATGATGTAATTATGCGTTTCATATATCTGTTTGTTTAATATATGTTTGTTTAATCTTCTTTCTGTGTCGTTGGATACCCCGTAGGGGTTTTCGTTCAATAGCCACGATTGTTCTGCCTAATAATACCTACCCTGTAGGGGTTTTCGTTCAATAGTCAATAGGTGGTTTTCGTTCAATAGCATTAATCGTTCTAATAACATCTACCCTGTAGGGGTTTTCGTTCAATAGGTGGTTTTCGTTTAATAGGTGGTTTTCGTTTTCCGTCTTCTTCTCATTGCCCATATCAATGCAATGAGCACCAACACTATCACCCCGTTGCCCACGGGTGTGTCGGGCGTGAACACGCCTTGTCCTTGCCACCAGCGTATGAACTCTTCTAACTCTGCCTCGTTGTTGGGATAGCGTCCGTAGTAGTCGTAGAACTTATCCATCCATGCGTTGTATAGCGAGCTTGGTCCGCCGCTGTCGTCATCGGTGTCCGGCTCGGGTGCGAACAAACCCTGACCTAACCACCAGTCGATGAACGCTTGCAGCTCGGCGGTGGAGGTGGGATCGGTTCCGTTATATTCGCGGTACTTCTGCACCCATGCCTCATACATACCTGCCACCTTATGTCTCGTCATCG
>CAMHOK010000106.1 GCA_946186735.1 uncultured Bacteroidales bacterium | reverse complement strand
TACATTCTTGCACCTAATGGATTGCAAGTAGGTCAAACAGTAATATCAGGTGCTGATGTAGCTCCTGAAGTAGGAAACGCGCTGCCTATGCAGAACATGCCGTTGGGAACATTGATTCACAACATCGAGCTTCGTCCGGGTCAGGGCGCAAGTCTGGTTCGTTCGGCAGGTGTGTTTGCTCAGCTCACTTCTCGTGAGGACAAATACGCAATTGTGAAGTTGCCTTCGGGCGAGCTTCGTCGCGTTCTTGCAGCTTGCAAGGCTACAGTAGGAGTTGTAGGAAACTCCGATCATGCTCTTGAGAAATCAGGTAAGGCTGGCCGTAGTCGTTGGCTGGGTCGTCGTCCGAGAAACCGTGGTGTTGCCATGAACCCTGTAGATCACCCGATGGGTGGTGGTGAAGGTCGCGCCAGCGGTGGACATCCACGCTCACGTAAGGGTCTGCTGGCTAAGGGATACAAGACTCGTCATCCTAAGAAACAAACAAGCCAGTACATAATTGAAAGAAGAAAAAAATAACCTATTAAATTAGCAAATTATGAGCCGTTCATTGAAAAAAGGACCTTTCATCAACCTGAAACTTGAGAAGAAGATACTCGACATGAACGAAACCGGAAAGAAGGTTGTCGTTAAGACATGGTCGCGTGCTTCTATGATTTCGCCTGATTTTGTAGGTCATACTATTGCAGTTCACAATGGAAACAAGTTTATTCCTGTTTATGTAACCGAGAACATGGTAGGTCATAAGTTGGGCGAGTTTGCTCCCACCCGTACTTTCCGTGGTCACTCAGGAAACCGTTAATCCATTGAATCCAAGAAACATTAAAAAATTAGATTTAAAATGGGTGCTAGAAAAAGAAATACAGCCGAAGCAAGGAAAGAAGCTCAGAAGAGCCAATACTTTGCAAAGCTCAACAATGTACCGACCTCGCCTCGCAAGATGCGTCTGGTAGCAGACATGATTCGCGGCATGGAGGTTAACCGTGCGTTGGGCGCATTGAGATTCTCGACCAAAGAAGCATCTCGCAAGGTTGAGAAACTGCTCAAGTCAGCTATCTCTAACTGGGAACAGAAGACCGGTAAGAAAGCTGATGAAGAAACACTTTATGTTAGTAACATCTACGTCGATGGCGGTATGATGCTCAAACGTCTGCAGACCGCTCCTCAAGGTCGCGGATATCGTATTCGCAAGCGTTCGAACCATGTTACTATATATGTAGATACAAAGAATACAAACGATCAGAAAAACTAATTGCTAAAATGGGACAGAAGATTAATCCAATTAGTAACCGCCTTGGTATTGTCCGTGGATGGGACAGCAACTGGTTTGGCGGCAAAAACTACGGAGACACAATACTCGAAGACAGCAAGATCCGCGAGTACCTCAACGCCCGTTTGGCAGAGGCAAGTATCTCTCGTATTGTAATCGAAAGAACTCTGAAACTTGTAACTATTACTGTCTGCACTGCTCGCCCCGGTTTCATCATCGGTAAGGGCGGACAAGAGGTTGACAAATTGAAGGAGGAACTTAAGAAAATCACCAAGAAAGAAGTACAGATCAACATCTTCGAGGTTAAGCGTCCGGAGTTGGATGCTGTTATCGTAGCCACAAAGATTGCTCGTCAGTTGGAGGGCAAGGTAGCTTATCGTCGTGCCGTTAAGCAAGCCATAGCTTCTACCATGCGCATGGGTGCCGAGGGTATCAAGGTGCAGGTCAGCGGTCGTCTGAACGGAGCTGAGATGGCTCGTAAGGAGATGTATAAAGAAGGTCGTACTCCTCTTCACACTCTGCGTGCTGACATCGACTATTGCCATGTAGGTGCTCTCACCAAGGTTGGTCTGATAGGCGTTAAGGTTTGGATCTGCCGTGGCGAAGTTTATGGCAAGCATGACCTGGCTCCTCAGTTCTCGCAGAAGCAAGAGAACGGTCGTGGTGGTGAGCGTCGTGGTGGCCGTGATGGCGAACGCCGCGGTTTCCGCAGAAACAAAAAATAAGTTAAACCGAATTAGAAGACAGTAATTATGTTACAACCAAAGAAAACCAAATTCCGCCGCTCTCAGAAAGGTCGCATCAAAGGTAATGCGCAGCGCGGTAATGAACTGGCATTCGGCTCATTCGGTATAAAGGCACTTGATCAGGTATGGTTGACCGGTCGTCAGATAGAGGCTGCCCGTGTTGCTCTAACCCGTTACATGCAGCGTCAAGGTCAAGTATGGATTCGCGTATTCCCCGATAAGCCGATAACCAAGAAACCGTTGGATGTTCGTATGGGTAAAGGTAAAGGTGCTCCCGAAGGATTTGTTGTACCGTTGGAGCCGGGCCGTATAATCTTCGAGATTGACGGTGTGAGCTACGAGGTAGCCAAAGAGGCACTTCGTCTTGCCGCCCAGAAGCTTCCTATCATAACTAAGTTTGTCGTAAGACGTGATTACGATCCAACCCAAAATGTTTAAGCAAGATTATGAAAACAAGCGAAATTAAAGAATTAACCACAAGTGAGATTCAGGAGCGTCTGGAAGCCGAGAAAGAGCAACTCACACGCATGAAACTGAACCACAGTATTTCTCCGCTCGACAATCCGTTGCAACTGAGGGCTACAAGGAAGACTATAGCACGCCTTGCAACAGAGCTTCGTCAGAGAGAATTAACAAAGTAAATTTATTATCTGATGGAAACAAGAAACTTAAGAAAAGAGAGAGTGGGCATTGTTACCTCTGACAAGATGGACAAGACCATCACGGTAGCAGTGAAGTGGAAAGAGAAACACCCCATTTATGGTAAGTTCGTGAACAAGACCAAGAAGTATCACGTTCACGATGAGAACAACGAGTGTGGCATAGGCGATACAGTTAGAATAATGGAGACTCGCCCAACGAGCAAGACCAAGCGTTGGCGCCTGACTCAGATAATTGAAAGGGCTAAGTAATATGATACAGCAAGAATCAAGACTTACAGTAGCCGACAACAGCGGCGCAAAAGAAGCATTGTGCATTCGCGTACTTGGTGGTACACGTAAGCGTTATGCCACTCTTGGCGATACCATCGTTGTAGCTGTTAAGGGCGTTATCCCCTCGTCGGAAATGAAGGACGGCACCGTTAGCCGTGCCATCGTAGTTCGCGTAAAGAAAGAAGTTCGTCGCCAAGACGGAAGCTATATCCGCTTTGATGACAACGCATGCGTTCTTATCAACAATGCAGGTGAACTTCGCGGTAGTCGTATCTTCGGTCCGATTGCCCGTGAGCTTCGTCAAACCAATATGAAAATCGTTTCTCTTGCACCTGAAGTGCTCTAACAAGTAAAAAATCACACAGTAATGGCAAAGTTACACATCAAAAAGGGTGATATCGTTTACGTGAACGCAGGTGCCAGCAAGGGCAAGACAGGCCGTGTGCTTGAAGTTCTTGTTGAGAAACAGCGTGCTATCGTAGAGGGTGTCAATATGGTATCGAAGAGTACCAAGCCCAATGCAAAGAACCCGCAAGGCGGAATAGTTAAACAAGAAGCTCCTATCCATATCTCCAACCTCAACCCCGTAGAAGACGGCAAGCCCGTACGCGTAGGCAGAGTAGAGAAAGATGGTAAGCTCGTTCGTGTTAGTAAAAAAACCGGTAAACAGATTTGATTATGAATACAGCAAGCTTAAAACAAGAGTATAAGGAGCGCATTGTTCCTCAGTTGATGAAGGAGTTTGGTTACACCACTGTTATGCAGTGTCCCAAGCTTCAGAAGATTGTTCTCAACCAAGGTCTTGGTGAGGCAGTACAAGACAAGAAGATCATCGAAGTGGCTCAAGCTGAGATGACTCAGATAGCCGGTCAGAAGGCTGTTACGACTCTGTCGAAGAAGGATATCTCCAACTTCAAGGTTCGTAAGAAGATGCCTATCGGCGTATGCGTTACCCTGCGTGGCGACCGCATGTATGAGTTCTTGGAGCGTTTAGTACGCGTTGCTCTGCCCCGTATCCGTGACTTCAAGGGTATCAACAACAAGATGGACGGCCGTGGTAACTACACCTTAGGTATCACCGAGCAGATCATCTTCCCCGAGATCAATATCGATAACATTCAGAAGTTGCTGGGTATGAACATCACTTTCGTTACCACAGCAAAGACAGATGAAGAAGGTTTTGCTCTTCTTCGTGAGTTTGGTTTACCATTTAAAAAATAAGCGACTATGGCAAAAGAATCAATGAAAGCTCGCGAGGTAAAGCGTCAGAAGCTGGTTCAGAGATACGCTCAGAAACGCGCACAACTTCTTAAGGACGGCGACTATGAAGGTCTGCAGGCTCTGCCTAAGAACGCTTCGCCTGTTCGTCTGCACAACCGTTGCAAGATCACCGGTCGTCCGAAAGGTTACATGCGTCAGTTCGGTCTTTCGCGTATCCAGTTCCGTGAGATGGCTTCTAAAGGTTTGATCCCCGGAGTGAAGAAGGCAAGCTGGTAAAAAACTGTTCGAACCTCATGCTCAACCTCGGGTAACCGAGGTGAGCTAAGGGTAAGAAAGAAAAAAAGTTGGCCGCATAGAGGCGGCAGCTCAATATAAATAATTATTAAATATTGTCCCGGAAGGCGGGATTAATTTAACAACTATGACAGATCCAATCGCAGATTATCTGACTCGTCTCAGAAATGCAATCAAGGCAGGCCACCGTGTAGTGGAGATTCCTGCTTCGAATCTGAAGAAAGAGATCACCCGCATCTTGTTTGAGAAGGGTTATATCCTCTCCTACAAGTTTGTAGAGGATGGTCCTCAAGGCACCATTAAGGTCGCTTTGAAGTATGATCCGGTTAACAAAGTTAACGCGATCAAGAGTTTACAACGTGTATCGACTCCCGGTTTGCGCCGTTACGTAGGTTATCGTGAGATGCCTCGCGTGCTCAATGGTTTGGGTATCGCCATCCTTTCTACTTCGAAGGGTGTGATGACCAACAAAGAAGCTCTCGGCCTCAAGCTCGGAGGTGAAGTTATTTGTTATGTTTATTAATGTAAGGAGGACCAATTTATGTCAAGAATAGGTAAATTACCCATTGAGATTCCTGCAGGCGTAACAGTAACGCTTCAGAACGATGTTGTGACCGTCAAAGGTCCGAAAGGAGAACTGAGTCAGTATGTTGATCCTCTCATCAAGGTTGAGGTAGAAGGTGCAGTATGCCATGTTACTCGTCCGAACGACGAGAAAGAGTCTCGCGCGAAACATGGTCTTTATCGTGCCCTTATCCACAACATGGTATATGGTGTATCAGAGGGTTACAAGAAAACTCTTGAGTTGGTAGGTGTAGGTTACCGTGTAGAGTCGCAGGGTCAGATCCTGAACTTCTCGCTTGGTTATTCGCATCCTATCTATATGGAGTTGCCCAAAGAGATTAAAGTAGAGACGAAGAGTGAGCGTAACCAGAATCCTCTTATCATGCTTGAGAGCGCTGACAAGCAGTTGCTCGGTCAGGTATGTGCCAAGATTCGTTCTTTCCGCAAGCCCGAGCCTTACAAAGGTAAAGGTATTCGTTTCCAAGGTGAAGTTGTACGTCGTAAAGCTGGTAAATCGGCTGGTAAATAATTAAAGGAGTAAGACTATGACACAGAAAATTCAGAGAAGACTTAAAATTAAGGCTCACATTCGCACCAAGTTGTCGGGAACGGCAGAGCGTCCGCGTCTTAGCGTATTCCGCAGCAACAGTCAGATTTACGCTCAGGTTATCAACGACGCAGAGGGTAAGACATTAGCTTCGGCTTCGTCGCTCTCAATCAAAGACAAAATGACAAAGACCGAGAAGGCTGCTTTGGTAGGCAAGAAGCTTGCTGAGGAAGCAAAGAAGGCAGGCGTTGAAGAGGTTGTATTCGACCGCAACGGTTACCTTTATCACGGTCGTGTAAAACAATTGGCAGACTCAGCTCGTGAGGCTGGTCTTAAATTCTAAAAACAGGCAAGATTATGATGAATAGAGTAAAATCGACAAACGACCTCGAATTGAAAGAGCGTCTTGTAGCCGTTAACCGTGTAACCAAAGTTACCAAAGGTGGTCGTACATTCACATTTGCTGCCATTGTTGTAGTAGGAAACGAGGCCGGCATAGTAGGCTGGGGTCTTGGTAAGGCCGGTGAAGTAACCGCTGCTATCCAGAAAGGTACTGAAGCCGCAAAGAAGAACCTCATTCAAGTTCCTGTTCTCAAAGGTACTATACCTCACGAGCAAGAAGCTAAGTTTGGTGGAGCTCAAGTTTATCTGCAGCCCGCAAGCCAGGGTACCGGTGTGAAGGCCGGTGGTGCTATGCGTGCAGTGCTTGAGTCGGTAGGCGTTAAAGATGTGCTTGCCAAAGCCAAGGGTTCGTCTAATCCTCACAACTTGGTTAAAGCAACCATCCTTGCTCTCTCGCAGATGCGTGATGCAAGAGAAGTTGCTCAGAACCGTGGTGTAAGTTTAAATGTAGTGTTTAACGGTTAATCAATGATTATTATGGCAACAATTAAGATTCAACAAGTGCGCAGCCAGATCCGCTGCCCTAAGGTACAGAAGCAGACTATGGAGGCTCTCGGCCTTAAGAAGATGAATGCCGTAGTTGAACACGAGGCTACACCTCAGATTCTCGGTATGGTTGAGAAGGTTAAACACTTGGTAAAGGTAATAGATTAATGAACTTGAGCTTCGTGCTCAGACAAATATCAATTAGTTATGGAACTATACAATTTAACGCCGGCTGCCGGTTCTGTTAAGACAGGTAAGCGTATCGGTCGTGGTGCAGGTTCGGGACTCGGAGGCACTTCTACCCGTGGTCATAAGGGTGCTAAGTCTCGTTCGGGCTACTCCAAGAAGATTGGTTTCGAGGGTGGTCAGATGCCTATGCAACGTCGTTTGC
>CAMHOK010000105.1 GCA_946186735.1 uncultured Bacteroidales bacterium | reverse complement strand
AGAAATGTTAATCTATATAAATCTGTTCAATCTGCGGTTAAAATAAGAATCTGCGGTTAAAAAAAAATATATTTTGCTTCATCTGTGGGCGTTTTCATTATGCTATTAAACGAAATTCCCTACGGGAAAAGCGATTAGGTTCGTCTGTTTTTTTCTATTAAACGCAATTCCCTACGTGAAAAGCTCTCATTTCTCTTTTCTTCGTAACTTCTTCTTCATGAAGCGGTTGTATATCCTCTGTTCTTTTTTGAGGTTAAGCTCTTTGCCGTTAAGCTCTTTGCTGTTAAGCTCTTTGCCGTTAAGTTCTTTGCCGCTGAGTTCTTTGCTGTTGAGCTCTTTGCTGTTGTCTTTTTTGTTGATGAGTTGCTCTTTTTGCATCTTGAGACGTGTGCCGGGGCGCACCTGCAGGGGGTAGGCTATATGTGTGAGCGGGTTACCGAGGATGGTCCACATGACGATATCGTTCACGTCCTCGCCCTCTCTGACGCCCTCTATCACTATCGAGGCGGACGTTATCTTCCGCGGTATGCGCTGACCATCCAGCTCTTGTGTGTTGCGCGAGAGGCGGTTGAAGAAGAAACGGTGGTCGGCGTCGGGTGTGAACTCACCACGCATCACCTCGGAGGCTATCAGGTAGCGCTCATAACCTTTGTAGTCCTCACGGCGGCCGGCTTGGCAGAAGTTAGTGACAACGCGGTAGCCGCAACTTATCTCGTTGACATCGTACTTGACCCAGCGGAAGTTGTTCACCTCGAAATAAGCGGCACCGCCGTGAGCGTCGATGATGCCGAAGTTAGCCTCTACGCCCATGGGCTTGGGGTAGTCTTCGAGCAGCTGTTCGAAGTCGCTGACCGTAGCGCATACCGATAGTGCCTTGTACATCATCTCGCCCTCGCGGTCCATGGGTATGTCGAGGGTGTCGTCGCGGAAGTTATAAGAGGCGGTGTTCATGATGGAGAACCCGGCGGTGTTGGTGCCGGTCCACACCTCTCCGGCGGGTGCGTCGGAGTTGACGAGTCCGAGGAAACAGTACTTCTCGCCTTCGAAGTACTCCACACGGTTGTTCTGGTCGTCGGTGTCGCGATGCTTGAGCATGAGCGGGCGACCGCTCTCTGTGGCTTTACCACTGACGATGACGGAGGTGCATGCTATGCCCTGTGCAGCAGATAGTATGCAGATGATGAGGATGTTGAGAAAGCGTCTCATAAAGTATGTATTTTGTCTGATAGTGTAGCTGTCTAAAAATCTACCACAACCTCTCCTTAGCAAGGAGGGGAGCTCCATGCGGCGGAAACGTCTAACAGCGCAGTGGTCTAACCCCTAACAGCGCAGCGGTCTAACCCCTAACAGCGCAGCGGTCTAACGTCTAACACCTCACTTCCCCGTGACAATCTTCTTTATCTCGCTCAGTTTGTTGAGGGCTTCGAGTGGTGTGAGTGCGTTGATGTCGATGTTCTTTATCTCGTCGCTGACCTGTGCGAGCACGGGGTCGTCGAGTTGGAAGAAGCTGAGTTGCAGTCCTTCTTTGCCTTGTGCTATGTTGGCGGTGGGTCGTTGTCGTCCTTCTCGGTTGGCGTTCTCGAGCTCTTGGAGTATCTTCTCGGCACGTTTGACTATGCTCTGCGGCATACCTGCCATCTTCGCCACATGGATACCGAAAGAGTGTTCAGAGCCGCCTCGTGCGAGCTTGCGGAGGAAGATGACCTTGTTGTTGACCTCCTTGACCGACACGTTGTAGTTGCGGATGCGTGTCATGGTCTTCTCCATATCGTTAAGCTCATGATAATGAGTGGCGAAGAGTGTCTTCGGTCGGAACCGGCTCTCGTGTATATACTCCACAATAGCCCATGCGATGGATATGCCGTCGTAGGTGGATGTGCCTCTGCCGAGCTCGTCGAAGAGGATGAGTGAGCGTTCGGAGATATTGTTGAGGATAGCGGCTGCCTCGTTCATCTCGACCATGAAAGTGCTCTCGCCCACGGAGATGTTGTCGCTGGCACCGACGCGTGTGAAGATCTTATCGACGATGCCTATCTTCGCGCTCTCCGCCGGCACGAAACTGCCACACTGTGCCATCAGGCAGATGAGGGCTGTCTGGCGGAGCAGAGCGCTCTTACCCGACATGTTAGGTCCGGTGAGGATGATGATCTGCTGTGTGTTGTTGTCGAGCAGCACATCGTTCGCCACATATTGCTCACCTATAGGCATCTGCTTCTCTATCACGGGGTGCCGACCGCCATGTATGTCGATGATGAGCGAGTCGTTGATGTCGGGGCGGACGTACTTGTTGTCTTGTGCCACTAAGGCGAAAGAGAGCAGACAATCGACCTGAGCTACAAGCATGGCGTTGGCTTGTATATGTGAGACGAAGTCAGACAGATACATGAGCAGCTCGTTGTATATACGGGTCTCGATGACGGCTATCTGCTCTTCTGCGTTAACTATCTTGTTCTCATACTCTTTGAGCTCTTCGGTGATGTATCTCTCGGCGTTAGCGAGTGTCTGTTTGCGTATCCAGGTGGGTGGTACGAGCTCTTTGTAGGTGTTACGCACCTCTATGTAATAGCCGAACACATTGTTATAGCCGATGCGCAGGCTCTGAATACCTGTCTGTTCGGCCTCTCTCGCTTGCAGTTGCATCAAGAACTGCTTGCCGTCGGTCTGTAGGTGTCGGAGCTCGTCGAGTGTGGGATCCACGCCTTGTCCTATGTATCCGGGCTTAGAGAGGAGTGCGGGTGCGTCGGGTGCTATGGTGTGTAGCAGGCGTTTCCTCACGTCAGCGAGCGGACTGATAGCCTTGGAGATAGTCTGCAGATAGGCTTGCTGTTCGGCGGAGCATATCTGTTTGATCTCGCTCACTGCCTCGAGCGAGTAGGCGAGCTGTCGGAGCTCGCGCGGCGACGCTTTGCCTGTAGCCACACGCGAGGAGAGACGCTCTAAGTCGCCCACCTTAGGCAGAAGCTCGGCTATCTGTTCGCGCAGCTGAGGTTGACGGAAGAAATGATCGACCACATCGTGTCTTTTCTGTATCTCGTTGACGTTCTTGAGGGGGAAAGATATCCATCGTCTGAGCAGTCGTGCTCCCATGGGTGTGAGTGTGCGGTCGAGCACATCAATGAGCGTGACTCCGGTCTGATGTCGTGAGCCGAGCAGCTCGAGGTTCTGCATGCTGAAGTTGTCGAGCCACATATAACGGTCTTCCTCTATGCGACTGATTGTCTGTATGTGGGAGGTCTTGAGGTGCTGTGTGAGGTCGAGGTAATGCATGATAGCACCGGCGGCGATGATGCCGCTCTTCTTCGTGTCCACGCCGAACCCTTTGAGGGTCTGCGTCTGGAACTGACGGAGCAGACGGTCGGTGGCGGACTCGATGGTGAACATCCAATCTTCGAGCTCGAAAGTGAAGAAACGGTTAGTGAAGAGCGAGGTGAACTCTGCTTTCCTGCCGCGCTCGTAGAGCACCTCCTTGGGTTGGAAGTTAGAGAGCAGCTTGTTCAGATACTCGGCTGTACCCTCGGCGAGCAGGAACTCGCCGGTGGAGATGTCAAGCAGGCTCAGACCGTACGGCTCTTCGGTCTTTTTCTTGGGCATATAGACGGCAGCCACGAAGTTGTTCTCTTTGGTGTTGAGGGTGGTGTCGGAGTAGCTCACGCCGGGTGTAACCAGCTCGGTAACACCACGCTTGACGAGCGTTTTGGTCAGCTTGGGGTCTTCCAACTGGTCGCATATAGCCACGCGTTTGCCTTGTCGGATGAGCTTAGGCAGATAGGTGTCGAGGGCATGGTAGGGGAACCCAGCCATCTCGGTGTTGCCTTGCGAGCCGCCGTTATTGCGTCGGGTGAGGGTGATGTTGAGTATGCGAGACGCTTCGATAGCGTCCTCAGAATAAGTCTCATAGAAATCGCCGCAACGAAACAGGAGGAGGGCATCGGGGTACTGCTCTTTGATCTGACGAAACTGTTTCATCATCGGGGTGTCGATGTTAGTGCTTGCCATAGGTATGAGGTTTTGTCGGTTGTTCTGTTGTTCTGTTGGTTGGTAGGTCTTTATTTTTCTTTCAGGTCCACTGCCACTCTGAGGTTGAACATGCGTCCTGTCAGTTTGTTAGGGAACGCCCACACTCTGTTGTAGGCGTCGGTCACCCAGAAGTGCGAGTTGACGTTTCGCTGTCCTGCGAGGTTGAAGACCTCGAAGGTGATGCTCCAGCGGTCCACTGCTTTGCTCTGTGCCATCCATCGGTCGGTCTTTCTTGAGAACTGCAGGCTGGCTCCTATGTCCACTCTCCAGTAGGGTGAGGTACGGAAAGCGGCTCTGGTGCTTGGCAGTCGCGGGTTGCCGTAGGGCAGACCGTCGGAGAAGATAGTCTTGAGGTGCACCTTGAGTTGTGGCAGTCGGGGCAGGTAGTCTTGGAAGAACATAGAGAAGGCGTACCGCTGTTCTTGTGGAGCTGGTATCCAGCCTTGTTGGTCGTTGAGCAGGTTCTCTCTTGAGCGCATGGCAGAGACGGATATCCACGACTCGGCACCGGGCACGAGCTCGCCGTAGAGCTTGAGGTCGGCACCGGTGGAGTAGGCTACGGCATCGTTCTCACCGCTATACCTCACACGCACATTATCAACGGTATAACTGACCATGCGGTCCATATACTTGTAGTACGCCTCGGCACTGAGTTTGAAGGGTCGGCCCCACGCGCGGAAGTAATAGTCCATGCCTGCCACCACATGTACCGAGCGTGCCGCCTTGAGGTCGTAGTTAGGGGAGATGTAACCCACGCCCGTCGGGTCGATGATGACGCGTCGGAGCTCTTTGTAGAAAGGAGCTTGGTAATACAGTCCGGTGGCGAGGCGGAAAGAGAAGTCTTGCTGCCACTGTGGCAGATAGACCACTGAGGCTCTTGGAGATAGCAAGAACTCGTTGTTCACTGTCCAGTAGTTGAACCTCAGTCCGCCGGTGAGCAGCAGCTTGCCGCTGTGGAGCAACCATTTATAAGTGTCTTGCGCGAAGCCTTGCACTCGGGCGGAGTAGAGCTGTGTCTGTCCGATGATGGTGTTATATAGCTGAAGCTGATGTGGTTGGTTAGGCAGGGAGTAGCCTGAGGAGTCGCGCCATTCCCATTCGTGTATGTCGTCGTTGATGAGCTCAGCATGTGCACTCAGCTCCCAGCGTAGGGTGTTGTTCTCTCTCTTCCAGTCGCCATGATGAGCGAGAGTGACTATACCTGCATGCAGTCGGTTGCGCGCATGCTCATGGTAGTAGCCGGTGGCAAGCACCTCTTCGGTGGCGCCCGGGAGGATGTTGTCATCTCTGTTCATCTCGGTCTCAGGGGAGTCGTCGGAGCTTAACTGCTTGGGCATGAGTCGGTAGTAAGAGGTGATGTCGTAGTTCTCCTGTTCGGAGGTGTAGAAGCCTGAGAGCGAGAAGCCTATGTTCACCTGTGGTGTTATCTGTCCGTCGATAGCGAGAGCGGCAGTGAGGGTGCGGAAGAGGTCTTTCTCTTGCCCGTTGAAGTCGGCAGACATCTGCATGGGCATGTCTTGTGTGCCGAAAGAGGTGGTGAGAGTGTCGGGTCGGAAGATGTAGGAGTTCTGCGAGAAGTTGGCGAGCAGTGACATGGTCCACCGCCGTTGGTCAGACGTGGCGTCGGTGGGTCGTGGTCCTAAGCGCCATGTGGTAAACGTCTGATAATCGATATAGTTTGGGTCGTAGTTGCCTTTGGTGGGTAGTGCTCCGAGCATGTATCTGGATGTCTTGTAGCGGATGCCGTGCATGGTGGAGTAGTTGTCGTTGCCGGCGCCTACGTATGCAGAGGCCCCGAGCAGTCCGGCGCTGAGTCGCGCCTCAGTGGCGGTGGGGCGTTTGTATCTGATGTCGAGCACGGAGGACATACGGTCGCCGTAGGCAGCGTCGAAGCCGCCTGCCGAGAACTCCAGACTCTCGACCATGTCGGCGTTGACGAACGATAGTCCTTCTTGCTGACCGCTTCGGAGGAGCAGTGGGCGATGGACCTCTATACCATTGACATACACCGAGTTCTCGTCGAAATTGCCGCCGCGCACGTTATACTGTGAGGAGAGCTCGTTGTTCTGTCTAACGCCTGCGAAAGTGATGAGCATGCTCTCTATGCTGCCTCCGGTGGCGTCGGGCATGAGTCGGAGCGACTGGGCGTCGGTCTGGTCCATCATGCTCTGCTGCTTGCGTATGCCGCGCACCTCCACCTCGCTGAGCTGTTCGGTATCGCTAAGCAGGGAGGCATTGATATTGATCACATCGAGGGTGGGGAGCACATGCAGCTCTAAGGTCCGGTAGCCCAACATGGAGAAGACGAGCACGAGAGAGTCGCGCGAGTTGATACTGAGCGAGTAATAGCCGTTGCGGTTGGTAGTGGTACCGATGGTGGTACCTTTGATGAACACGTTAGCCATGTCGATACCCACGTTGTCGGCATCAACCACATAGCCGTAGAACCTGACGCTGCCGCCTGCATGGCACAACAAGATAGTCGCTATGAGTAGCAACACAGAGAGGATATATCGCTTGATGCCCTGCATTTTTAGTTTAACGTTGTCAGCTTGTAGTTTGCCGATGTCAGTTTGTGGCTGTCAGTTGTCAGTGTTCAGCTGTAGTTTTCAGCCTACAAAAGTAATACTTTTTTTTCGTTCGGACAAGAGAGCAGGAAAAAGTTCATTCCACTGCGGATGATGTAATGGAATTTCACGCAGATGACGCAGATTATTCAGATGACGCAGATTTCTCTTTTCACCGCGGATGATTTATTTTACCACGGATGGTCTGTTTCACTGCGGAGGTTTATTTTACCGCAGATTTCTGAGATTATGACAGATTCTGACAGATTTTTCTTGTT
>CAMHOK010000104.1 GCA_946186735.1 uncultured Bacteroidales bacterium | reverse complement strand
CGCCAAGAAACCCGGTGTTGTCTTCTACAACAACCCCGCCGCATATTTCCAGAACGGCAACTCTGATATCTGGCCCGACCTGGATGGCGGCTTCTGGATCTCGCAAGACCGTGCTGCCGACCCCTCTGACGGAAGCATACCCGCTCTCGTGCACTTAGACAAAGATCGCACCACCGTCAACTTCATCTCCAAAGGTATAATGGGTGGTCGTACACGCGGTGCTATGGCATGGAACGAGGATCAGACCTACTGCATCACCGCTTCCGACAACTCTCTGCGCGTTTGGGCAGTAGAGAAAGTAGATGATGCTGAGGCTCCTTACCGCTTCGAGTTAGAGCAGTCAATCGTTACCACTTTTGGTGCACAAAACTCGTCGTCGTGCTATCAGATAGCCGTTGACCGCGCTCTCAATGTATATACCGGAGGTAACGGCTCATCGCTCATGGTATGGGCTCTTATCAAAGATGAGAACAAGTGCGAGACACCTGCTCCTTCAGCAGCTACGTTCACTATCGGATCAGTAGGTGTTGACAACATCACCGATGACTCAACAGCCAAAACAGGTGTTTACTCCATCACCGGACAATATCTTGGTGAGTCGGTTGACAACCTGCCTATGGGCGTATATGTAGTTAATGGAGAGAAAGTGGTTAAATAAGTTTAACCTTCTTGACTCTATAAAAACCGAATATCATGAAGAAATTGTTTTTAAGTCTCTTACTGTTAGCGTCGGCTCTCGGCATCTCGTATGCCGAGACCGTACGCGGTACGGTTGTTGACGCAGCGGGAGAGCCGCTTATTGGCGTCTCTGTCGTTGTAGAGGGGACTCAGACGGGAACGGTTACCGATTTTGACGGTCGTTTCTCCATAGAGGCACCTCTTAACGGCTCGCTCAACTTCACCTATGTAGGCTATCAACCGCTCACGGTGAAGATACAGGGCAGAGAGCTGCTCAACATCATCATGAAGGAAGACAACAAACTTCTGGAAGAGGTTGTTGTCGTAGGCTACGACACTCAGCGCAAGGCTAACCTTACAGGTGCTGTGGGAACAGTGAGCGTGGGCGACCAGATAGAAGGTCGTCCTATCACCAACCTCGGTACGGGCTTGCAGGGTGCTACCCCGGGTCTGACCATCACGCAGAGCAGTGGACGAATAGGTCAGTCTCCTACCTTCCGTATCCGTGGTGCCGTCGGCACTTTCCTCAACGAGAGCGGCTCGCAACCTCTTATCCTTGTCGATGGAGTGGAGATAAGCGACATCGCTCTTATCAATCCTGACGACATACAAGACATCTCCGTCTTGAAAGATGCAGCATCATCGTCTATCTACGGTACACGAGCTGCCTTCGGCGTTATCCTCATCACTACAAAGAAAGGTGCGCAGAACCAGAGTAAGTTCAATGTGAAATATTCCAACAACTTCTCTTGGGCAACACCTACCGCTCTGCCTGAGTTGGCCAAGTCGTATGAAGGAGCACAGATGGCACTCGATGCACGCAACCGCCGTACACCGGGCACCACTATCTTTAAAAACTCGTGCGGACTGGTGTGGAACCAAGCAGCTATCGATAAGATGAAAGACTGGGAGACCGTCTATGGCAATTTCCCGCTCTCCGAAGAGATGAAGCTCGGACGCGACTTCGAGATCATCGATGGCGACGCTTATTTCTATCGCTCATGGGACGCTGCTCACGAGTATGTCAAAGACTTCTCTTTCTCGCAGCAACACAACATATCGGTGGCAGGAACAGCCAACAAGACCAACTATTATTTAGGTCTGGGATATATGGGGCAGGACGGTGTTGTTAAGGTCAATCCCGACAAGTACGCTCGCTACTCTATTGATTTCTCGGTAGATACTGAGGTGTTCAAGTGGTTGTCGGTTCGCTCGAAGATGCTCTATGCTCATACCGACCTTCGCACTCCTTTCAACTTCGGCTCTGCTTCTTACGATGCTCTCTACTATCTGTATCGTTGGCCCAGCATCATGCCTTACGGAACATATCAAGGTCATCCTTTCCGCAACTCCGTCACCGAGACGGCAGCTGCAAACATGGACTCTAACCTCAAGGACTACATGCGCGCTTCAGTAGGTGCTACCTTTAAGTTCTACAAAGACCTCTCGCTCGATATCGACTACTCTTATAACCTCGACAACCAGAACATCACTCAGCGTGGTGGTACGGTAGGCGGTTGGGACTTCTGGAACGGCGGACTCGTGCTCTCCGACAACTGGGCATCGTCGGCTCGCGACAAGGTGGACAAGTATATGTACTACCGCCAGTATCATGCAGGCAATGCCGTGCTGCGTTATAAGCACACATGGGCTGACGCTCATAAGTTCTCGGCTTTTGCCGGTATGAACATCGAGTATAAGGAGGTTGATTATGTCAATGCCGAGAAGCGCGGACTGCTCGACATGACCAAGCCGGAGATCTCGCTTGCCACAGGCGACGACTTCGTCTATGGCTCACACTCTTCGTGGGCAATCATGGGCTTCTTCGCTCGTATCAACTACTCGTACAAAGACCGCTACCTCATCGAGCTCAATGGTCGTGTTGACGGCTCGTCGCGCTTCCCGAGCAACCAGCGCTGGGGCTTCTTCCCCTCAGGCTCTCTGGGTTGGGTAGCCAGCGAGGAGACCTTCTGGGAGACACTCAAGCCCTGGTGGAGCTTCATGAAACTGCGTGCTTCGTACGGCTCGGTAGGTAACCAAGATATAGGCAACAACCGTTTCTTGCCTATCATGTCGTCCACCACCTCAGGCTGGATCATCAACGACATCAACGAGCCTACCTTCACCATACCTACAGCCATAGCTAACGGCTTCACTTGGGAGACCATCAAGACCATCGATGCCGGTATAGATATGCGTTTCTTCAACGACGACCTTGGTCTGAGCTTCGACTGGTATCGTCGTATCAACGACGGCATGGTGGTTGGCGGCGAAGAGGTGCCTTCTACCTACGGAACGACAGCACCTTATCAGAACGCAGCCCAACTGACTACCAACGGCTGGGAGTTGTCGCTCGACTACCACCATCGCTTCGAGAACGGACTGCGACTCACCGCTTCGTTCAACCTTGCCGACGCTCTCACTATCGTCACCAAGCACCCGCGTAAAGCAACCTCTATCATCGACGGCTCTAACTACGAAGGTAAGATCTACGGTGAGATATGGGGCTTTGAGACCGACCGCCTCTTCCAAGAAGGCGACTTCGATGCTTCAGGCAACCTCCTGCCCGGCATCCCTACTCAGACCTATTTCGAGAAATCCAACGGATATGGTTATAAGTATGGTCCGGGTGATGTCAAGTACAAAGACCTCGACGGTGACGGCGACATCAACTGGGGCAGCAAGACCGTGGCAGACCATGGCGACCTGAAACGCATAGGTAACACCACTCCGCGCTATGAGTACAACTTCCGTGTCGGACTCGACTGGAAAGGACTCGATGTCTCGCTCTTCTTCCAGGGTGTAGGCTCACGTCAGTACTGGGCTACAGGTACGATGATCATACCAGGATGGAACTTCTCGGAAGGTGCCTATTATGCTCATCAGACCGACTATTGGACTCCTGAGAACACCAACGCTTTCTATCCTCGTCTGACAGAGTTGAACCAACCCGGACAATACTCTGCGGCTTCGTTCAACTTCCTCTGCCAGACACGCTATCTGCTCGACATGTCGTATCTGCGTCTGAAGAACATCACTATAGGCTATGCTCTGCCTAAGTCGGTGCTCGACAAGATCCGTTTCGAGAAATTCCGTATCTATGCCAGTTTCGAAAATGTATGCGAGTTCGACCATCTGGGCAATCTTCCTATCGACCCCGAGACAGCAACCTCTGCGGGTGATGGCGGAGCCATGGGTTGGGGACGTATCTACCCCTTCACCCGACAGATGTCGTTCGGTATGCAGATATCGCTCTAAGGAAACCATTTAAAAGAGATTAGATTATGAAAAAGATATTATATTTAATTGTCGGCATGCTTGCCGTTATGTTGACAGCATGTTCGAGTTTCCTCAGTCAAGAGCCTTTCGATAACTTCACCGATGAGGAGTTCTGGAAAGATGAGGCGCAGACCCGCACTTTCATGTACGGCTTCTATACCTCCGTCTTCTCAGGCTATGGTACAGGAACGGCTCATGGTCCTTTTCTCATGGGACAGACTCTCAACGATGACTTTGCCTCCGATGTGACGCAGAACAACCTGCAACCTGAGGTGGTGCCCGTTTCTGACGGCTCGTGGAGTTTCAGTAACATACGCCGTGCTAACTATGTGCTCGAGAACATCGATCGTCTTAACGAGTCGGTCAATGTGAAGAACCACTGGCGTGGTGTGGCTCGCTTCTTCCGTGCCTGCTACTATTCGAACCTCGTCTTCACTTTCGGTGATGTGCCTTGGTTCGACAAGATGGTAGTGGTGAGCGATAAGAAAGAGGACATGGACTATATGTATAAAGACCGCGACCCGCGTGTGTTCGTTGACCAGAAGATCATCGACGACTTCCAATACGCTCTCGATTCTGTTCGTCAGTCAGACGGCAACCTGCAGGTCAATCAATATGTGGTAGCCGGTATGGCTTCGCGTTTCATGCTTCGCGAAGGAACATATCTCAAGTACCACTACGGCACCGACGCTGAGGCTATGGCTATGGCTGAGAAATGCTTGAAGTTCGCCAAAGACTGCGCTCTTCTGGTCATGAACTCGGGCAAGTACTCTATTGCTCCTTCTTTCAACGCTCTGTTCACTTCCGATGATCTGTCGGGCAACCCTGAGGTGCTGATGTATCGTCATTATGTTGACGGTGTGCTTATGCACTCTACCTTGGCTTACTCTTATACCGACACACAGGCAGGAGCGAGCAAGTCGCTGGCTGAGGCTTTCCTTGCTTCCGACGGTCAGCCGGTGCGCGTGAAAGAGGCTTTCTGGCAACCAAAGACGGCAGCCGAGTTCTTTGCTAACCGCGACCCGCGTCTGAGTCTGACCATACGTCCGGCTTATTACATCAAAGGTGAGAACTGCCAACCGTTTGCTTACGCTCTGAGCGGCTTCTCATGGTGCAAGTTCATGGACGACACCAAAGCCGGAACGACCAATCCGAATTTTGCCCGCGAGAAGAACATCACCGATGCTCCCTGCTTGCGTTATGCCGAGGTGCTGCTCAACTATGTGGAGGCTGCCTACGAGCTGAATAAGATATCGTCGGCTTACAGCTTCTCGCAGACCGACCTCGACCTCTCTATCAATGTCATCCGTGCTCGTACGGGCATAGAGATGCCTAAGTTGGAGATGGTAGGCGACCAGCCGGCTATCGAAGGCCTGGTGTTCGACGACCCCAAGCGTCTGGAGATAGAGAACGAGGCTAATGGCGAAATCACACCCTCGCTACTATGGGAGATACGCCGCGAACGCCGCGTCGAGCTCTGCTTCGAAGGGTTCCGTCTGAACGACCTCAAACGCTGGGGCAAGCTCGATTATGTATGGAACGGCTGCAACCCGGACATACGCTTCGGTGCTTACATCAAGAAAGCCGACTATCCTAACAAGGCTGACGATGTGTCGCTCGAGGACAACACCCTCTCTGAGGGATATATCCTGCGCAACACAGGTGCGGGCAGAGAGAGACCTGTTGAACGCAACTACATCAGCCCCGTGCCCACCGGACAGATACAGCTCTACGAGGCTAAGGGATATCATCTGACTCAAACGAAAGAATGGCAATAATAAGTAAAATAGGAGTTATTATGAAAAAGATATTTAATTTTGCGACACTTGCACTCTTTGCTTTAACGACTCTGCTTTCAGGTTGCCAAGATCCTCTTGAGCGTGCTCGCGAGAATGCTCCCACTCCTGAGATCCGTTCTATCTCTATTGTCAACGGAGGTCTGGCAGGTACAGAGCGTTATGCAGGTAAGGTGAACCAAGAAGAGAAGACCATCGTCTTCGAGGATGTGGCTTCGGAGTCGGACTTCACGGCCGTTAAGTTCGAGGCGAGCATGTCGATAGGTGCTGAGCTCACTCAAGCCACCTACGACTTCCTCACCGGTCAGGAGTCTGAGACCAAGCAACTCACTCAGACTATAGGTGTTACCAATCCTGACCTGCTGAAGGAGCAGGCTTACGAGGTAGTTATCCGCCTCAAGGCACCTGAGACAGCGCCTGTGATTGATAATATCGTTCTGAAGAACGATGCCGGCGAAGAGCACACCGTTACCATGACTAATGTGTTCGAGAGCATGCTCTTGCTGGGTATGGGTGAGTCGGAGACGGCTGAGGTGGTCAGTGTGACCCTCAAGCCTGCCCGTGCCACTTACACCTTCTCGGCTCTCGCTGACAACAAGCTCTCGAAGAGCAACCCCGGAACGCTCACCCTCAACTTCATGGGCTTAGAGACTACTTATGAGCTCTCGTGGGCATCGTCGCCCACACCGGGTGCCGACTTCACCAAGGCTGTCGTTCACGACTTCACCGTCAACACCTCTATCTACCTCGACTGGGCTGATGAGAACACTCGTGGCGGCGATATGGACGAGAACTATATCCTCGTCGTTAACCGCACCGGTGCTACCGAGCCTAACCCCTACCTGCTGATGGTGGACGATGTGCTCAACGACAACACCTCCAACAAGATGCCTCTCAACATCGAAGGCATAGAAGGTGGTACCTACTATATCAGTGCAGGTCGTCTGGCACAAGGTCATGTGTTCTGCTGCAACCTGCCGGCATTAGGCGTCAATGTGGAAGGTGAGAACGACGGACCGCTCAAAGTCTATCACTGGGCTACTCCTTCGTCTAAACCCGAAGTGGTGATGGCATGGGATGGTACGGGTATAGTCAATGCTGAAGGCGATGAGGCTGAGTATCATGCTCGTATAGGTGATAACATCTCTCTCTCGCTCGACGAAGGCGGTAATGGTTATGCTTTCTTCTCGCAGCAAGAAGGTGCCGG
>CAMHOK010000103.1 GCA_946186735.1 uncultured Bacteroidales bacterium | reverse complement strand
ACCATACCAAGAATGGGAAAAGAAGCAATAAAAACAACTTATCATGCGCAGACCCTTCATTCATAAAGAGGGAAGGACACTCATCATCTTCCTCGTCCTTCTCATCTTCATCATCAATGTAGCAGTGTATATCTACACACCCGACGCCGTCTTTGCTATCACTCTCGCCATCACGGCATTGCTACTCTGTTTCGTTACTTATTTCTTCCGTAACCCCGTTCGCATCCTCGAGGTCAACGACCCCGATTTTATCATCGCACCTGCCGACGGACGAGTCGTCGTTATCGAAGAGACCGAAGAGACCGAATATTTTCATGACCGACGCTTGCAACTGAGCATCTTCATGTCACCTTTCAATGTGCATGCCAACTGGTACCCCATCGAGGGTGAGGTGCTTGTGTCGGAACATCAGAAAGGGCGGCACAAAGGAGCATGGTTGCCCAAATCGTCCACCGAGAACGAACGCTCGCTGGTGGTCATCAAGACCAAGAGCGGACAAGAGATAGCCGTCAGACAGATAGCCGGTGCCATGGCACGGCGCATCGTCACCTACGCTAAGAAAGGCGACATGGCCAAGCGCAACCAACACTTCGGATTCATCAAGCTCGGCTCGCGAGTGGACATGTACCTCCCCCTCGGCACCGAGGTCTTCGTAGAGATAGGAGACTCAGTCAGAGGTAACGAGATAATAGTGGCACGACTCAACCACAAAACAACAGAAGAAAACGACAATAATAATGATAATTAACTCTAATATTTTTTCTTATGGATAAATTCAACTCTCTTTTCGACCTTTATAATTTTCAGATGACCGACGACGAAGTGAAGAAAGCCGTTGCCGATATCCTCGCTCAACATTTCGACGAGAACAACAACGAGAAAGTGTGGGCACAGTGTCTGCATCAGATCGACCTCACCACTCTCAACGGCGACGACACCACCGAGAAAGTGGCAACCATGGCGAAGCGTGTCAACGAGTTCCCTGAGCACTTCCCCGGCATACCCAATGTGGCAGCTATCTGTGTCTATCCCGCTATGGTTAAGACCGTGCGCGACAACCTCACCGCTCCCATCGGCATAGCCTCCGTCAGCGCCGGCTTCCCCGCCTCACAGACCTTCATCGAGGTCAAGGTAGCAGAGACACTCCTCGCCATACAGAACGGAGCCACAGAGATAGATGTGGTTATCTCTATCGGTAAGTTCTTAGAGGGCAACTATCAGGAGGTGTTCGACGAGTTGCAAGAGCTGCGCGATGCTTGCAAGGCTCCCGTGCACATGAAAGTTATTCTCGAGACCGGAGCCCTGAAGAACGCGAAGAACATATACAACGCTTCTCTGCTCGCCATGCAGGCAGGAGCCGACTTCATCAAGACCTCTACGGGCAAGATAAGCGTCAATGCCACCACCGAAGCTACCTATGTCATGTGCCGCGCCATCAAAGATTGGTATGAGAAAACAGGACAGAAAGTGAGCTACAAACCTGCAGGCGGCGTGAGCACCACCAAAGAGGCAGTAGAGCATTACACCATAGTCAAAGAGGTGTTAGGAGAAGAGTGGCTCAACAACCGGAACTTCCGTTTCGGTGCTTCCCGACTCGCCAACAACCTGCTCTCGTCTATCGTCGGACAAGAAACGAAATACTTCTAAGAGCATAAGAAGCAACAAACATAAGCAAAAAAGAATCAGGAGCCCGCAAGCTCCTGATTTCTTTTTTATCATAGCACGCACATCATCATAGTACGCACACCTTACTTACTTGTCCCGATTGTACTATATAGACGCCATGAGGCAGAACGATACGATATAACCTATCGTCCGACTCTGCCTTTTCTTCACATACAAGAGCACCTGCCGCTGTGTATATGCGGACAGGCAATCGCGTTAGAGACCTCACCACCAACTGATCGCCCTCAGCCCATACCGTCAGTTCAGTCTGTTGGTCTATCTTAGAGACATCGGTATAGTCCTTCTCGAACTTATACTTATAAGCAGCCACACCGTTGTTGGGAGCCAGCACAAAAGTTGTCACCTCCATGGGTATGTCTCCTTCGAAAGCAGTGTAAGCAAAAGCAAAATCGATGGTGAAAGCTTTGTTGTCGTTGGCGCCCAAAGCCGGAGTGTCAGCAAAGAGCAACCGAGCACCGCTCAGGCCCTCTGTTATGTCGTAGGTAAGAAAACTGCCATACACATCGTTAGGCACCAGCAGGTACTTATGTCCTGCCAGCGAGAACAAGCCTACTCCCGACACATTGACCTTGGGTGGAGCCGTTCGGTTCTGCCAATCGTCGAGCATAGAGCCGTCGGTCAGCGAATGGAGCGTGGCCGGACGACCCGACACCGATGCCACGAACGACTCGGCATCCAAAGGGATAGCTTTGGCAGAGGTGCCTGCAGGCAGGTCAGAGTGATACATTTCACGGGGCTCACCCAAGCCCCCGTCAGCAAAAGGGATATACAGAGCTTTATGACTCACATTACTCAACATCATCATATAGCCGCCGTCCGACAAGGTACCTATAGGATAGAAATAGTCGGAACGCCCGAAATCGGGTATCTGAAACGACGACATGATGCTCGACTGTCCGTTCGCCAACTCATACACCGACAGGCTGCGGGCTGTAGTGGCTGTGTTGCCGGACATCATCACTCCGTCGTCGGTGATACGCAGGTTATGCCACACATGGTACTGACTCGGGAGCGACACCGTCCTTATCAGTTCGCCCGTCTGAGCATCCAGCTCATGATAGGCGTAGTCGATACCGTTAGACACATACACCTTATCGTCCTTGTAAGCTATACTGCGCTGCTCGTTATTGGTGCCCATGAACCCGCTCTGCTCTGCCGTCATCTCCCACAACAACTCTCTGCTGAGCTCTCCTGCCATAGCCTCTGAGCCTTGCTTAACCGCAAACACAGCCTCATAAGTCATATCCGACCTCACCTCTATCTCTCTGGGGTTAGACCGATTGCCATCGCTCCATCCAGCGAAATCATAACCATAGGCAGGAGTGGCTACAGCAACAACCATCTCACCCTCCATGAACTGACCCGAGGTCAACTCTGAGTCAGCGAACCTGACAACGCCCTTACCGCTCTTGACGGCGAGAGTGATAGTATAGACGGGCTTAACCTCTCCCTCATTGAGCAGGGCAGGCTCGTACTCGTTACCATAGCGGTCCATAGCACATACGGCTATCGTCTTATGCTGCAGGTCAACCGACTCTTCGATGACAAAATCTTTCTCGTAGGTCATACCTAATAAGTAATCGGCCTGCTCCAAAGCCTTGGTCCTGTCCATCCCCACAGGATAAGCATAGACCGAGAACCGAGGCGCTGAGGCATGCGACCATGTGAGCAACCTGCCCGTCAGTTGTAGTCCCTCGGGCTTAGACAGCGTCTGCGCCTGTTTCCAGCTCACGACAGGAGGGAGAGCTTTCTTGGCAAACCGCCCTAAAGACATCTTATGACAAGTGCGCTCGCCGTTGAAAGAGAGATAAGTATTGGTGTTATAGAACACGCTGCCCGGGGCTTCGTATGGCGCGAACAGCCTGTTGTCATCCACCTCTAAGCCTAACTCATCGGCTCCATACCTATAACTGGCTTGCGAGACATACTGATGCACTCGCTTACCATCGTCTCGGCGGTCGCAGAGAGTATGAACAGCATGCCCCCACCATGCGGACAGCACATCGTAGTCGGTGGTGGTGGTCATCGTTCCCCAATAGATCTGAGGAGCTAAATAGTCAACATACCCTCCATTCACCCACGCCAACGGGTCGCAATAAAGGCTGGTGTATGGGTCGCCTCCGCGTATGCCCTCCGGCAGACTCAGACCATACTTCTCGGCAGCCGACTTATCCATAGAGTATATACCACCCGGACCCATGCCCAGCTTGACCCATGGCTTGACCTGCTGAATAGAGTCATACAGACTGCTGATGACCTTGTTGACGTTCTCACGACGCCAGTCGGCAAGAGAGATATCGTCCGGCTTATATTTCTTCACCGACGCCTCATCCTCTGTCGTCGTCCCACCATAGGCATAGAAATAGTCATCCATGAGTATGCCGTCGATATCGTAGTTATTGACTATCTCCATCAACACCTTCACCACATACGCTCTCGCTTCGGGATGACCGGGGTCGAGTATTGTACCTTTGAAAGTGCCGTTATTATAAGTAAGGAGCCAGTCGGGATGACTCTTCCTCACTGCATCGGCATCGGCGGTGGCAGTGCCGTTGTTCACCGCTTTCTCATACTCGCCCGCCGTTACCTCATAACGGAAAGGATTGACCCACGCATGCAGCTCCATACCGCGGGCATGACACTCCCTCACAGCAAAAGCCAAGGGGTCGTAGCCCGGGTCCTTCCCGCGCACACCCGTCAGGTTGACACCCCATGGCTCGTAAGACGACTTATAATAGGCATCCGAGAGAGGACGCACCTGCATACAAGCAGCGTTCAGGTTACCCGCTAACAGAGAGTCTAAGATGTCGGTCATCTCTTTCTTCTGACGGTTGATCTGCTCTTGCGTGCCGTTAGTGATACGGGTCTTAGGCCAATCGATGGCATAATGAGTGGTAAACCACGTGGCACGGAACTCACGCTTGGGAGACGACCACGACACCCAAACAAACAAAAAAAGAAAAGAAAAAGAGAAAAAGAGTCTTCGCATGATATTATGATGGTTTATGTGATTGATCTTTGTCGGTGCAAAGGTAAGAAAAAAAACGGAACTTATCACACCCTTGTGCATAAAAAAAAGACGATGCCGACCATTCTGCATCGTCCTTTGTACCGCGAGTGGGACTTGAACCCACACAGCCGTTTCGGGCCAAAGGATTTTAAGTCCTTCGTGTCTACCGATTCCACCATCGCGGCAACTTTTCAAAAGCGGGTGCAAAAATAGTACAAAAAAACGGAATATGCAAATCCTATCTTGCATATTTCGAAAAATTAGTGGAAAAGCAACAGATTTATTTTAGCATTTAAGAAAGAAATTGTAAATTTGCAGCGCTTTCGACAAAACTGTGCACAGCCGAGAGCATGCACTCTTGTCATAGCACGCGACCATTGTCATTATATCAACAAACAAATATTTTTCATATCATGTCAAAAGTAACTGTAGTGGGCGCAGGTAACGTAGGTGCTACATGCGCAAATGTGTTGGCAGTTAACGAAGTGGCCAACCAAGTATGTCTTATCGACATCAAAGAGGGTCTTGCCGAAGGTAAGGCTATGGACATCATGCAAACAGCTCAGCTCATGGGCTTCGACACTGTTGTTACAGGTGTCACCAACGACTATTCAAAGACAGCCGATTCTGATGTAGTCATCATCACCTCAGGTCTGCCCCGTAAGCCCGGTATGACTCGCGAAGAGCTCATCGGCGTTAACGCCGGTATCGTTAAGAGCGTTGTTAACCAAGTGCTCACCCATTCGCCTAATGCTATCCTCGTTGTTGTAAGCAATCCTATGGACACTATGGCATACCTCACATTGCATGCTTTAGGTCTGCCACGCAACCGCGTCATCGGTATGGGCGGTGCGCTCGACTCAGCACGCTTCCAGTATTTCCTTGCCAAAGCTCTCAACTGCAACCAGAACGATGTTGACGGCTTCGTTATCGGCGGACACGGCGACACCACTATGATACCTATGGCTCGCTTCGCTACCTACCGCGGCGTACCCGTTACCGAGTGCCTGAGCAAAGAGCAATTAGACGAAGTGGTTAAGTCCACTATGGTGGGTGGTGCTACCCTCACCGGACTGCTCGGCACCTCAGCATGGATGGCTCCGGGCGCTGCTGCTGCTTCAGTAGCTGAGTCAATCATCAAAGACCAGAAGAAGATGATACCGTGCTCGGCAGCTCTCGAAGGCGAGTATGGTTACAACAACATCACCATCGGTGTTCCTTGCATCATCGGTAAGAACGGTATAGAGAAGATAGTTGAACTCCCGCTTAACGAAGAAGAGAAACAACTCTTCGCAGCTTCAGAGGCAGCCGTCGAGAAAACAACCAAGGTACTCCACGAGATCAACGTACTCTGATCATAACCGTCACACCCGCTCCTCAACAGAGATGAGTTGAGGTCCGATCCGCATAACAAACAAAGAGGTATAGCAAGCTCTTTTGCTATACCTCTTATCTTTTCTACACGGATGTTTTAACGAACACGGAGAAACACAGACTTACACGGAAGCACTCGGATGTTCACAAAAGTTCACAGAGGTTCACGGAAGCTTAGTTAGGCAACGTTCATTGCGTTCGGATAGTATCCGAACAACATATCAGTTCTGTTTCTATACGAATCACACGAATAAAACGAATATTTTTTAACGAACACGGACTGACACGGATGTTTTAACGAACACGGAGAAACACGGACTTACACGGAAGCTCTTGAGAAATGTTCTCAGCCGCATGGAGCTCCCCTCCTTAGACAAGGCGAAGCGGTTGAGCCGCACCGAGAATGTCCGGTGGACATTCGAAGGAATACGGGGTCCCCTCAGAGCTTTGCTCGCAAGGGGTGTCAGTACGGGGTCCCCTCAGAGCTTTGCTCGCAAGGGGTGTCAGTATTTGCGGCGCACGACACGAACACCTTAGTCAGAGAGTAGGGGTGGTTGGATAATGATAATATAAACTACTCCTCTGCAATCGGAAAAACAAACAACCTGAGGTTAAAAAACAAGCTATCAGCAGAGAAAAATTCTGCTGTTAAAAAGAACAATCAGCAGACTCAAATCACAAAGGCCTATCTTACAAAAACTTGTTGACAAAAACAGCCGAAAGTTGTCAGAAAAGTAAAACTTTAAATAGACTAAAATAAGAAAAGTTGTCCAAAATAAAAAATTATATCGCTACAGCACAACGTATTACGATTTTTTACAAAAGAAAAAGTTGTCCAAAATGTTGCACTTTCAGATAAATGTTGTATCTTTGCACTCGCTTTCGAAAAGTAACCATTTCGTGCCGATTTCTTTCATTTTTTAACGCCAACGACCATCAATAAAGCGTTGACGCAAGAGA
>CAMHOK010000102.1 GCA_946186735.1 uncultured Bacteroidales bacterium | reverse complement strand
TGTTCTACATGTTTAAGTCGGTTGACACACTCTTTGAGGGCTTGACAAACGCCTGACTCTTCATAGTCGAGCAATGATATGGCAGTTGATAGTGCAGAGAGAATATCTTCGGTGTGTTCCAGTTGTTGTTGCTCAGTCTCTAATGCTTCCAGTTCGTCAGGTTGCAGATGAGCTTGTTCCAGCTGGTCGTACTGGAACTTGACATAGTCGTAAGTGCGATCGTAATTCTCTTTCTGCTTTGTCAGTTGTTGCAGATCATTAAGTAACTTCTTGTAGTTCTTGTACTCTTTCTCATATTGTCTGACAAGTTCGCCATTACCCGCCACAGCATCAACTATATCTCTCTGAAAGTCATCGTTTCTGAGCAGGAGGTTCTCGTGTTGTGAGTGTATATCGATGAGCCATGAGGCAAGCTCTTTGAGTTGATTGAGTTGAGCGGGCGTATCGTTGATGAAAGTTCGAGATTTGCCATTGACATTTATCTCGCGTCGAATGATACATTGTGTGTCATATTCGATATCCATTTCGTCGAACCAAAGCGCTTGTCTGAGATTATCTTTTTTCTCAGGCAAGATGAAGGTGCCTTCTATAATGCATTTTTGCTCGCCCTCTCTTATGGTTTTGGTGTCAGCTCTTTGTCCCATCAGTAGTCCTAATGCCCCAATGATGATTGATTTGCCGGCACCGGTCTCACCCGTCAACACACTCATCCCTTTTTCGAAATCAATGTCAAGATGTTTGATGAGGGCGTAGTTTTGTATTTTCAGATTTTGTATCATTGTCTATTGAGCTTATTCTCTTGTTATGCTTTCGTATAAGTTTTGTCGTGTCGGATCAATGGCAGTGAGTATGTCGTATGCGCTTTTTTTCTCACTGTCAGTTGCTTTGCTGAATATGTTTGTCAGTTCGTCAGCTTTTGCATCCATCCAAACAGGAACGAGATAAGTGTTTGGTCGTGCTTTGTTAGCCTCTCTTACCACGGGTAGTCCCTCGGCAATCTTTGCTCTTGCGTTTGCCACGTTGGCAGTCATCATATCCAGTCCGAGTCTGTGATATTCGTAGAAATAGTTTCTGAGCGGTTTGAAAGCTTCGTCCATGAGGTTGTTGGACAATGCGTATCTGTTTTTGTTTCGTCCGGAGCCTGCTTTAGCTGCTATGCCCCAACCAATCAGTTCGCCCTCTTGCATCGTTTGTGTCTGCGCCGACATAGCTATGCTCTCGCATTGCTGGAAACATGGTGTGCCTCCTAATCGGCTATAGGTATCAAGGTCGAAGCCGATGATAAGGTAGCAATAGTAACCCAGCATAGCGGTGAGGTTGTTAGTAAAGACACCTTCTTGATAGTCAAGGCGGTCATATTCTGAATATTGGAAGTTGAAATTCTTATCCCTCATGTTGATCAGCGGAGTGGAGTATGAGGTGTTGAAAACAGGTCGTCTGGACTGAACAAGCATCTCGGCGGTGAAGTAGTTGTCGTCGTTGACCGAGCTGACGATAAGAGTCATACTGCACTCTATGCGCTCGTTCTCAGCAAAATTAAGGCTTGTCCACCTGTTTTGGTTGACATACTCGCTGATGGCTTGCTGCAGAGTATTGAAGATGCTCTTATTGGTTCCTTGTATCTGGTCGGAGTTGACGGTTACGGTACAGTTAAGTTCTTGTGCTTGCGAGCCGGCGGTGCCCAAGCAGATTAGAAGTGATATGGCTAAAAGGAGTCGTTTCATTTCTCGATGATATTGATTATGTTTCCTGTTGTTTGAGAGAAGTATATCTGTGCTTTATTCTTCAGTAGTATAGGAGATATTGGTACACTTATACCAAATTGTGCTACCGCAGAGGTTATGCTGTCGTATTGTTTTTGCATGTCGTACACTTTGAAATCGGCAGTCCCATTGAGGTTGTAATAAACAGCATCAAGGAGCTGTTTGCTTTCTTTTTCTTCCTTCTCGTAGTTGCGAACACTTGCTTTTGTTGCAAGATAAATAGGTTCGCCTGACAAATCGTCAGAGTTAACCAATCCAAACTCATGTGAGAAACGAGCAATAACAACCTCACCTGTGTTGTCGGTTTGAGGTAAGAAATAGATGGTTTGTCGGAAGTTGGTCGTTTTACTCTCTCCGATAAACAGTTTGCATAGTTGTTGCTCCTGTTTGTTTAGCTCTCCGAGGGTCAGTTCCAAGGCTTTCCCATCTGCGGGTACGTTTTCTATTTCGCCATAGAGAAGGTTCATGCGGTTTTCTCTGAGCCGATAGATCTGTTTGGCGGTACTCTCTGCCATTTTTGTTTTCGAGTTGGATAAGATCTGTTCCTCGGTAAAGGGAATAGGTTCAACTTGTTCTTTTCTCGCATTACTTTTGCAGTCTGCATGCTTGTTTTCTTGGTCGTTGGTGCATGTCGGAACAGGAGTTGCACTATTGATGGCTATGAGTCGCATATCTTCGGTTAAGCTAAGGCTCATGGTGCCGAGCATTTTCTCGGTGAGTCTTACAAAGCGCGAAGTATCGGCAATGGTAAGGGTGCGAAGTGTGATGTCAGTTATCTCGTATTGCTTAGATGCCTCTGTTATCACATCTTTTTGAGCGAGATACCGTTCGGCATACTGATAGAAGATACCTGGTTGTTTCTCAACGAGCGCATAGTTTATATCAACGGCTATCACAGTCTTTGGCATGTAGTAGCCCATAGCCGTCTGATTGCGATAAACGGTTTGTCCTGTTATATTCAATGACAACAATGCCACTGAGCATATTAAGAGTGCTAATCTTTTCATAATATTTTGTTTTTAGTCTTTAATCTTTGTTCTTTGTTCTTTGTTCCATATCTCCCATGCGGCTTGTGCTTGGGTATGTAGCATCTGTAGGCCGTTGATGGTTGTAGCTCCTCTTTCTTTACCCCGCATGAGGAAGATTGTTTGTTCGGGGTTGTAGATGACATCGAAGAGAAGATGAGAAGGTGTTATATATTCGTATGGTATAGGCGGACAACTGTCGATGTCAGGAAACATGCCGATGGGTGTTGCATTGATGATGATAGTGTGTTGTTTGATGAGTTCTTCTGTAAGGTCTTGGTAGTGTAAGTATCCTTGTTTGTGACGTGAGACAAAAAGGTAGTTGATACCTTTCTCTTTCAATGCCAAGGCTATAGTGCGTGAGGTGGCACCTGTACCTAAGATGAGTGCTTTGTCGCGACCTTTGATATTGTCAGTTAGCGATTTTCTCACTCCGATGATGTCGGTGTTGTAGCCAAAGAGTTGTCCGTTGTTGATGTTAACCACATTAACGGCCTGCAGCTCTTGTGCCTCTTTGCTTATACCCGATAGCAACTTGATAACATCTTTCTTAAACGGTGCGGTGATGTTCAGCCCACAGAGGTCATGCTCTTTGATAAGTTCCGGCAGAGAGTCAATAGTATCTATTTCGTAATTAGAGTATTGTGCGTCGATACCCAAACGTTCAAACATGTCTTCGAAATATTGTTTCGAAAACGAATGTTTAAGAGGTTTTCCTATGAGAGCATAATGTTGCATCGATGGGTTATGGTATTTGTACTTGCGCTATGTTTTTTGTTTCGTTGGTTATCTTATATCTGTTATCTATTCGGTATCCTACTATCCAAACGATATCGTTTCCTGAGCATAAAAGGTTGATTCTGTGTTTTTCTTGCAGAGGGATGTGCATATCGTTGAAGAAGTCAGATAGTTTTTTCTTACCTTTCATTCCGATAGGAACAAACCAATCGCCGTCTTCCCAATGTTTGAGCCTAAGTGGAAAGGTCAACTTATCGGCATCAAAGAGAGCTGAATGGTCGGTTGCTTTCGGGAAATTGATGTCTTGACTGGCGGGGTAGGTGAGGATATTGATTTGAGGCTCGTCTGCCTGTTGTTCTTTGAGGTCAACTAAGTAGAGATAATCTCTGTCTTTCACCGCCATGTGAGTAGGGCTGAAGAACGTCTTGCCCGACTCTTTCTCGAGCGATAGAAAGATACTATCAGTACATGTGAAATTATATGGTTTAAGCAGTTCATATAGCACGGTCTCGGGAGCGGCAGTCTGAAGTAGTTTGTGTATTGACAAGCGATTGTCGGCAAGCACGGTAGGTCGTATCTGTTCAATATATTGTTCAACTATCTTAGTATAGTCAGAGATGAGGTCGGCGGTATGAGCGATATGACTTATCTCTTGTTCGGTGAGTGTGCTTGTTTGTTGTCTTATGAAATTGCGTTTGATATGTGTGTCGTTATTTGTAGAATCTTCGACGAAACTAAGATGCCGGATGGTGGCATAATTCAGTATATCTTTTTTGCTGACACAGAGTAGTGGTCTGACCACCCATGCGTTCTTTGGCACCATGCCTCTGAGTCCTCGTATCCCTGTTCCTCTTTTGAGGTTAAGCAACATGGTCTCCACTTGGTCGTTCTTGTGGTGTGCGACAGCTATAGCCTGAACTTTGTGCTCCTGCCGCAACTGTTCGAAAAGCGTGTAGCGCAACTCTCGAGCCGCCATCTCTATTGAGAGGTGATGGTCGGAAGCATATTGCTTAGTATCAAAGTGATGAACAAGAAGGGTGATGCCTCTTTGGTCGCAGAAACGACGGACGAAAGACTCGTCTCTATCAGCCTCTTCGCCTCTGAGATGAAAATTGCAATGAACAGCCAAACATTGGAATCGCATACGCTCAAGCAAGTCAATAAGTACTATTGAGTCAGCCCCTCCGCTCAGACCAACGAGTACAGGCTCGTCGGGACGGAGGAGGTGGTTGTCTTCAATATATTGCTTGACGCGGTGTAACATGTTGCTTATCAACTTAGATGATTGATATCCACAAGATTGTTAACAATAGCGTAGATAGTGAGCCCGGCCGTGGAATGGATATTGAGTTTTCGGCTTATGTTCTTGCGATGTGAGATGACGGTGTGAATAGAGATAAACAGTTTGTCGGCAATCTCTTTGTTGCTCAACCCATTGACTACCTCGATGAGCACATCTTTTTCTCTATCTGACAGCTCTTCGGTTATTGTCTTCTGAGCCTGAGATTTGTTCTGCAGTTTTGTTTCTTTCTCGAGCAACCGAATAGCGGGGAGCAGCAGATTGTCTTCGATATCGCAGTGTGTGGCTATATCTTTTTCAGTAACGAAGAGGTCGTAAAGAGCTTCAAGTAAGAGAGAGTTGTCGCTTTCTTTTGGATAGTACTTGATGATGAGGTCTTTGAGTTCTGATAGCTTGTGTGCTATGTTCTGATCGTCAACAGCACGGTGTTGCGAAGCAAACTGTTCGATACTGAACTTCTTTGTTTTTTCGCCTTTAAGGAGTGATTCGATGTACGGAAAGACTTGTTCGTTCTCGTGATGCATGTGTATGGAGATCTCGTTGACATACTCATCAAAGTATTTGATGATGAGTATAGGCACTTTGGTTTCCGATACCGTGTAGTCAATAGCTTCGATGAGCTCTCTGCGGAGTCGCGGGAGGGCAAAATTAAAGAAATGTTCATGCGAGAGCCTCAGATAGTCCATTAGTGCTTGTATGGATATCTTGTCGATTTGCGATGGAGACTTACCATAATTGACGATAGCAAGGAAGGTATCGGTATGCACATCGTGCTCGTTGCACACTTCGCCAATAGTCTTATCTCCAACTCCTAATGAGATAGGAAAGCGCGACACTATGCGCAAAGCATGAGGGTCGTTGCCAAGAAGAGCCGACATCTTGTCGTTAGCAGAATATATCATAACGGTTGTTATATTATATTAAGGTTTATAAAATGCGCGCAAATTTACAAATTTATCTTTAATTATGCAAACACAAGGAGTGTTCGTATTCGTCAATAGCTTTTCTCATCAGTGTTCTTCCTTGCTCTATTATCTCAGCCGTTTTGTCGAATGCAAAGGTAGGGTATTGGTTCATTGGCATTTGAGCGAGAATGTCGCAATGAATAAGTTGGCTCATCAGGACGGTATTGTTCTGTATCATCATGTCGGTCATCCGCGAGAGTAGTGAAGCGTAAGTGACAGAGTCGCTAAGCGATTCTTCTTCGTGTTCCATGAGCTTGTCTTCTACAAAATCGGCTATGAAATCAGGCAGTCGGTCAAGCCATTGCGGTGCCACTTTGGGTTTGTGTTTTACAATATCCATGGAGTCGGGTGCCGATATGTTCATTGCTACGAGTATGTCACCGTCTGTTCGTTGTACTCTATTGAGCGGACAGGCATTAAGTATGCCTCCGTCCACCAATAGCATATCATCTTTCTTCACCGGCCTGAAGAACAACGGAATAGACACTGACGCTCTTACCCCTTCGAACAGACTGCCGCTGTTGATCACCACCTCTTTGTTGTGAATGATATCGCTTGCGACAATGGTAAGCGGGATAGGGAGGTCTTCGATAAGACTATCGGGCACAATCTCTTTGAATGCCTCAACTGTACGGTCACCTTTGACTATGTAATTCTTGGATAATGAAAAGTCGCCGAGAGAGAGGATCTTCTGTTTGTCGAGCGAGAGAAACCATTCTTTTCCTTCTTTCAGTTTACCTGACGCATAGATACCGGCAATAAGTGCACCTATAGAACATCCGGCTATGGATGTGATCTGATATCCTCTCGATTCCAATTCTTCGATAGCTCCTATATGAGCCATTCCTCTTGCTCCTCCGCTGGCAAGAACAAGTGCTACATTCTTTTTCATGACAATATACTATATAAAAAAGTTACGCTGCAACTTACTCGAGAAAACTCCTAAAAGATAGGATTTGGAATGTGCCATGTCTTTGTAATCTGCCTAACTTATCGCTCTCTGCAAGCAGGTCACGGCGCAAAGTAGCAGCACGCCATCGACAAAGCATTGACTCCGGTTTGAATTTTAATTGTAGAGTTTTCCGGTCTCTGTGCAACGCAACTATATGTTTGGGCAATACTCATCTTGCCTCTGCTTTTGCAAAGGTACAACTATTTTCTGTTTGAGCAATATCATTTCAAGGAAAAGAGCAATAATAACTTTTTTTTCTTCTTTTTCTTGGTTAGGTTTCTTTATTTGAAAATAATATTGTATCTTTGCACGAAATTTGTCGAAGTGTGAAGTATGTTGTTCTT
>CAMHOK010000101.1 GCA_946186735.1 uncultured Bacteroidales bacterium | reverse complement strand
TTGATATTTCGAAAATGAGAAGGCATAATATTCATATATTAGTGATTTTGATACTTCTTGCTTGCTTGGCAGGCGGATGTGTTGAGAAACAACCGAACGATAAACAGTTTCGTCCGGAGTATGTGTTCGATATAAATGCGTTGCCAACAATCACATTAACCATAGACGTTGATGATTGGAATAAATATCTGCATAACTTAGACGTAAATATAAACACACGCAAATATGTTCCTATCAGCTTCACTTTCGAAAAAGGAGATGCCGTTTTTGTTCGCGAAAATGTAGGTATGCGCCCACGTGGTCATTATTCAAGGATGCGACCGGAAGGAGAAGCAGGTCAACCTCACGACACTATTTCACCGCAATGGCATCCGGCTCATTTTGGGATTAAGTTTACCGAATATGAAAGTGGACACCGTTTTTTTGGTTGCGACAGACTAATTCTCAAGTCGTTCATGCGCGATAAAATGTATTGCCGAGATATATACTGCTACGATTTACTTCGCAGATTTGGGGTGTGGGTGGCACCAAGAGCTTCTTATTGCCGATTATTTATAAAAATCAGAGGTGAAGAAAAAGCAGCATACTTTGGTATTTACGAAATGATAGAGGGTGTAAGAAAAGAGTATCTTGAAAGCAGATATAAAAGAAATTTTTATTCTGATACGTCAGGAAATCTGTGGAAGGCTAACCCTACCATTGAAGGCACATACCTCGACAATGCTGATAATATTGAGTATCTGGGTATTGATGACGAGTATAATTCCTATCCCTATTGTCTGAGAACCAATAAGAACGATTTCCCGAAGGCCGCAGCAGAGCTGATGTCATTCGTATCGCAATTGAAGCAATTAAAAAATGGTTCGAACGAACTTAAAGATTGGCTGTGCAATAATGTTGATGTTGACCAGTTTCTGAGATATTTGGCAGTTAATGTAGTGGTAGGTTCGTGGGATGATTATTGGTATAACGGAAGCAATTATTATTTCTATTTTGATAGCAAAGGAAAGTTTCATTTAATACCTTACGATTATGAATTTACTTTGGGAATGTGTTGGGAAATTGATGCAGGGAATAGAGATGTATTAAATTGGGGAAGGGATAAGAAGCCTTTGTTGGTAGATAAAATCTTTTCAATAGATGATTTCCTGCAGTTATATAAATCTTATGTGCTTACACTTGCTCAGGGTAAGAATTATTTTGCATTTGCAGCAAGTCAGGAACGTATCAGCGATTGGCAGAAGATGATAGCTCCTTATTTAGCTAACGACATTGCGAGTGACGAGTTTCAGGTGGATGCTCTTTCCGATGAAACATTACCCGGGGGCTATGACTATAAAATATTGTCGGCAAATCAGCATGATAACTTTTTTATCGTAAAGATGCAGTCTATAGAGCAACAATTAAGTGCTACTCGCTGATTGTAATGATTTGTAAATGTTCCTTTTTGGGGGATATCTAACGACAGAAGCGGTGATGCCTCGAGACACAACCGCTTCTGTTATAAATATGCAAATATCAGGTTTCAATCTATCTTTCGGCCTACGACTTTCGGTCTGTTACTATCCGCCGGTTACAAACCGACGTACCCTGCGACTTTCGACCTGCGACTATTTTATACTATACCTTGCTCGAGCATTGCCTGTGCCATCTGCATGAGATTTCATTACCTATAGATGAGTCCGTCAGCTTCGTGTCTAAATTATGCGGCCGACCTTGCACGCGAAACGCGTAAAAAAACATGTGTCTTCGCGCCCTAAGTCCGACCTTGCACGCGAAACGCGTAAAAAAATTGCGTGTTTCGCGCCTTATGTCTTGCATGTGATAAAGAAAAGTATTATCTTTGCCCCGTAATTTAATATACACAAGTATGAATAAACTTATCGGTAGAGGTGATGAAATAAAGTCATTACAAAACTATTATGAGTCAGAGCAGGCAGAGTTTATTGCTATTTATGGCCGCCGACGTGTGGGCAAGACATTTTTGATAAGTCATGTCTTTGAAGATAAGATTGATTTTGAGACTTCCGGAGTCTTGTTAGGAAGCAAAGAAGAACAGTTTGCTGCATTTAATCAGTCGCTCAAGCGTATCGGATATGAGGGACCATTTATTCATGTCTGGATGGATGCTTTTTTTGCATTGGAACAACTTTTGGCTTCTCGTCTTGAAGACAACAAACGACATGTGATTTTCATAGATGAATTACCCTGTTTGGATATTAGCGGCACTCGATTCGTCGTGGCATTAGGACATTTTTGGAATAGTTTTGTTTCTAAACATACTAATTTGATGCTTATCGTTTGCGGTTCTGCAACATCATGGATGATTACTAATATAATTGATAATCATGGTGGATTGCACAACCGTATTACTCATGAACTATATGTATCTCCATTTACACTTGCTCAAACGGAGCAGTATTTCATTTCTCGTGGTTTTGCATGGGATAGACTTGCCTTGCTGCAGATATATATGGTTTTTGGAGGAATCCCATATTATTTAAGTCTTATTAATAAAGAAGATAGTGTTTCTTCTGCTATAGATAGGCTGCTGTTTTCGCCTAAAGGAGAGTTGCACAATGAATATAATCGACTGCTTGCATCGCTATTCTCCAATCCCGAACCATATATTGATATTGTACGTGAGTTGGCGTTGCATCGTGAAGGACTAACACGTCAGGAACTGGTATTGAAGTTGAAAAAATCTAATGGAGGGAATATCACTAAGCAATTGGAAAGTCTGCATAAGTGTGACTTTATAACTTATAATCGTGTGAGAGGTAAGAAAATCAGTAAGTCCGGCGGTATATATACTCTTGCAGATTTCTTTATGATATTCTACCATACATTTATGGAGCAGGGCACAACGGATGCAAGATTTTGGTCGCACAACTTGATTTCTGCTAAAACCAATTCATTCTGGGGATTAGCTTTTGAGCGAGTATGTATGACACATATCCCGCAGATAAAGCGAGCTCTTGGTATTGATGGGATAGCTACTGAATATTACTCATGGCGTAGCAAAAGCACGGAAGAGCGAGCGCAGATTGATCTTTTGATAGAACGTGCCGACCGAATTATCAATCTATGCGAAGTAAAATATAGTACCACTCCGTATCTGATAGATAAGAGCGAGGATTTGAAGTTCCGCATGAGGCAAGCTGTTTTTGTTAATCAAACCGAAACACGATACGGCATAATGCCGACTTTTATAACGACCTATGGTCTGGCTAAAAACGCATATTCAAGTAATGTTTTAGCACAAATAACCATGGACGACTTATTTAAGGAATGAGATAAAAAGTATATCAAACAAACATCTGACGACAATGCTTATTTTAGGATCTCAATCGCCTCGGCGCAAGGAGTTGCTTGCCGGACTCGATATCCCCTTTCAAACAGTCAGTATTGACTGCGACGAGCGTTTTCCTGAGCATCTTCAGGCAGGCGACATTCCGCTCTATCTTGCCAAACTCAAGGCTTCAGCCTATGGCAAGCCTCAGCCCGGTGATATCCTTATCACCGCTGACACCATCGTTTGGCTCAACTCTCGTATGCTTGGCAAACCGCATGATGACAATCAGGCGCGTCAGATGCTCCACGCTCTGAGCGGACAAACGCATCAGGTCTTTACAGGGGTGGCTCTGACCTCAGCCGACAAACAAATAGCATTTGTGGCATCAACCGATGTCACTTTTCGCTGCCTGACGGACGAGGAAATCAACTATTATGTTGAAAAATATAAGCCCCTCGATAAGGCAGGGGCTTATGGTATTCAAGAGTGGATAGGCTATATAGGCATAACCTCTATCAACGGCTCATATTTCAATGTTATGGGACTACCCGTTCAGCGCTTGGCTGATGCACTCTACAACCACTTCTTCACATCTTCTTCCAAGGCTTTGAAAGAGAAGTAGCGACCTACTATCTCACCTTTCTTGTTGTAGAGGAAGAGTGTCGGTATGGCCTGTACATTATAGTTGATGAAGCACCTTTCCCCACTCTGAGCATCGAAGAAGACGGTGGTCCATGGCAAGTTGCGGGCACTCTGTTGCCAGAGTAGGTAGTTGCGGTCGGCTGATACTTGGTAAATCTCTAAGCCGCGCGAGTGATATTTGTTGTACAACTCTTTCAGCTCGAACATATAAGCTACAGCATTGTCCATGCCTGTCGCAGAGAAATCAACGATGGTCGTCTTTCCCTTATACTGGCTGAGCGGTTGCTCAACGCCGTTCTCATCGCTGAGCACAATGTCAAGGAAGGTGTTTTCCGAGTCGGCTATGAGTTGGCGGAAATACTCATTGTTGGCAGCCGCTTTCTCTTGGTTGATGTACGCCAACACCTGTTGATAGAGTGCTTTCGAACGATAATAACCAGGCATGAAGGTGTTGAAAGCGGTGGCTACAGCGCGATAGCATGCCATATCGTCTCGCTCATTCATCTTGAGCACATATTGTCCGCCTTTGGTCTGATGAAGGGCAAAATATGCGACGATACTTCTTGGATTGCTAATGATAGTGGACCTTTGCAACTGCTTGTGTGTCTCCATATCTTCAGTGAGAAGCGAGCGGCGTAGGGCTGTTATCTGAGCTGTCTGTGCCGACCCTTCTATGTCATCTGTGAGAGCCAACGAGCCGCGCTGAGCCTTGATAGACAGATGCTCGGTGCTGTCAATGGCAAAATAAAAACGTTCGTTGTTCAGACTCAGAAGATATATATCCGGATACTCCGGTCTTGGTTGACGAAAGCGGAAATGTCCGTTCTCTTTCAGCTTGACAGAGTCGAGCACTTGGTTCTTCCCAAGAGTGGTACGCTCAAGGTAGAGCATCTCACCGGAGGCGTTCTCTATCGTTCCTGCGATCTCGAAAGTATCAGCATGCTTACATGCTAACAGCAGAAACAGGGGCAATACATAAATTATTCTTTTCATCTTTCACTTATTTTTTATCAGCCTCCATAACTTATGAGCGAGGCGAGGTTCTCGGCAAACAGTTTGACGGCTATAGCCAACAACACCACTCCAAAGAACTTGCGAACGATGTATATCGCGCTATCTCCGAGCCATTTATGAATCTGTCTGGTCATCTTCAGCTCTACGTATAGCAAAAGCAAGATGAGGGCGAGGGATACTATTATCTCGAGAGGCGAATATTCTACCTGCAGAGCCACAATAGCAGTGAATGCACCCGGACCGGCAAACAGCGGGAATGCCAGGGGGACGATAGATGCGGCACCTTCAGGACCATTGCTCTTGAAGATAACTAAGTCACATACCATCTCGAGCGCCATAAGAAAGAGTATGATAGCTCCTGCTACTGCGAACGAATGAATATCCACGCCGAGGAAGCGGAGGGTCAACTCGCCGCCGAACTGGAAGGCCATCAAGATGATAAAAGAGATGATTACAACCTTGCCGGCTTCTATCTTCTCGCCTTTCTGCTCTAAGCCGAGAATGATGGGCAACGCCCCTAACGGGTCGATGATAGGCATGAACACCAAAAAGGCACTCAGCATCTTCAAAAAATCAAATTCAAGGGACATGATGTGTGTGGTATTAAGGGTTAATAAAGGCTATTAGTCGTGTTCTTCTGAATGTGTGCGCAAAGGTAAGCATTTTTTCTCACAGAGCCAAATAGTCGATTTTTTTCAATCGTATTTGTGTAATTGAAGATTTTTCAGTATCTTTGCCCACGATATTGCAAATCAGCTAATCCACTAAATATTTTATTATATGATTAACTCCCAAGACATCAAAAACGGCGTTTGCATTCGTATGGACGGCCGTTTGTATTTTGTAATTGAGTTCCTTCACGTTAAACCCGGTAAAGGAAACACTATCATGCGTGTTAAGTTCAAAGATGTAGTCGATGGTCGCGTTCTTGAGCGTCGTTTCAATATCGGTGAGAAGTTGGAAGATGTGCGCGTGGAGCGTCGTCCCTACCAATTTCTCTATCAAGAGGGTGATGACTATATCTTTATGAATCAAGAGACCTATGAGCAGATACCTATCGCTCATGACCTCATCACCGGTGTTGACTATTTGAAAGAAGGCTTTGTTGTTGATGTCGTTTCCGACGCTTCATCTGACACTGTTCTTTTTGCTGAGTTACCCACCAAGGTCGAGTTGCAAGTGGCTTATACCGAGCCTGGTCTGAAAGGCGATACCGCAACCAACACTCTCAAGCCCGCTAAACTTGAGACAGGTGCTGAGATTCGTGTTCCACTGTTCATCAACGAAGGTGAGATTATCCGTGTTGACACTCGCGATGGTAGCTATTGCGAGCGCGTTCGCTAAACCATAGCCTGAATCATATCCCCATAAGGTTCAATTTAGGCGTTTAACATAAGGAGGGTGTTGTTCTGCAATCCCTCCTTGTTTTATATCAAACAAAATATAAAACTAAGAAACACTCGACCAACTCACTAACCAACCGACAATGAGACAAACCATTTTCACATTACTTATTGCGTGCACATGGAGTCTGCTGTGTTATGCACAGACGCCATTCTTCCCATGGATGGGATGAATGTAGGATATAATAGTTTTGACTTTGGAAACTATCTTTGGGGCCAATCAATGCAGAGATTAAATATTCCACTAAGTATATGTCTATTTGGGGCGAATGTTGACAATCTTCTCAACCATTGGCCGCAATAAGACTCTAATGCTGATCAACAGGCTATCAGAAGAGGTTATATGTTCAAAATGATAGGAAAATGAAAAAGACAACCACATATACAATACTATCAGTGATTTTATGCTCATTTTGTCAGTGTAGATATGATGCTACTTCGCGCATCAGTGCATATCTTGAAGAAAATGAATCCCAAATAGAGATGCTACGTGGCTGGGACATATACTTTGAACCTGAACGAAAATTTTGGTCTTGTAGGCAGTGGTATAATGGCGACTCTCTTTTGGCATTTGTAATTGTCCGAGTAGACAATAATAATAACATTGAATCATATGACATTGGTTTATCGCATGAAGATAGCATTACCATGGCACAGACTGTATCACAACATATCGGTACTTTGCATCAGATTCGGAATATTTTTAAGTCAGAGAGCATAGGAACTCATGAAATA
>CAMHOK010000100.1 GCA_946186735.1 uncultured Bacteroidales bacterium | reverse complement strand
ATAAATAATATTCCTGAGATTCGTGAGATTCGTACAGAACCCTCCGTGAACCTCCATGTTTTTCGGTGTAATCCGCACACGAGTGAGCCGTGTTTCGGTCCAAAAATACATATTTTTTTCAAAAAAAATCTCAAAAAGTTTGGTTATTGAATTATTTTGTGTACTTTTGCAGCGGATTTCGATAGGAAGGGGTTCTTGCCGGAGGCTTTCCTCGCTTTATCCCTATTACGCTTTAGAGAAAAACACGCAGCGTTTGTTAACCGCAAATGCAGCGTTTCGTTTTATCTTAGAAGAACATTTTTATTTATCTTAAAAGTTATAAGGTATGAAGAGATTGTTACTTTTTGTGTCGCTATTTGTAATAGCGCTTTCTCAGGTTTGGGCAGCGTCTCAAACGATCACAGGTACCGTTCTCAGTGCTGAGTCAGGCGATCCTATCATAGGTGCCGCCGTTTCGGTAGTTGGAACGACAAAAGGAACTATCACCGATGTTGACGGTAAGTTCACTCTCGAAGTAGAAGAGGGTGCTACCTTAAGGATCTCTTTCATCGGTCTTAAGACGGTCAATGCCGCCGCGAAGAATGGCATGGTTGTAGAATTGGAAGAAGATACCGAGATCCTTGACGAGGTGATGGTAGTAGGTTATGGTACCACTACCCGTGCTCAGTTCGTGGGTTCGGCAAAAGCTGTTGAGGGTGCGGAGTTGACCAAGCAGGCTTCTTCTGATGTTACCAACACTCTTCAAGGAAAGATGGCAGGTGTACAAGTGGTTAACGGTTCGGGTCAACCGGGTACAGGAGCCAGCATCCGTATCCGTGGTGTGGGTTCGATCAACGGAGGTATCACTCCTCTTTATATCGTTGATGGTGCTCCTTACGACGAGTCGAGCGTCAACCTCATCAGCTCGTATGATATAGCCAATATCACCGTCCTCAAGGACGCCTCGGCAACTGCCATCTACGGTGCCCGTGGTGCTAACGGCGTAGTACTTATCACCACCAAGAACGGTAGCACCGACTCTAAGTTCACTGTTAATGTGGATGCTAAGTGGGGTAACAGCCAGCGTGCAGTGCCCAACTATAAGGTGATGACCAGTCCGGAGATGTACACCGAGACAGCCTACAAGGCGCTGTTCAACTCGCAGTACTATAACGGAAAGACGATGAGTGAAGCCTTTGCTTATGCCGACAAGAACATCTTTTCAAGTAATGGCTTGGGTTATCAAGTGTTTACTTACCCTGCAGGTGAATCGATAGTTGGTTATAACTTCAAGCTCAATCCTAATGCCACTCTGGGCTATTCAGACGGCACTTACTATTATACGCCCGATAATTGGGAGAAAGAGACTCTCAAGACCGATAACCTCCGTCAGGAGTACAACATCAATGTATCAGGTGGTAATAGCGATACTCAGTACTTCATCTCGGCTGGTTACTTGAGCGACCCTGGTATCATCAACGGTTCGTCGTTCAAGCGTTTTACTACTCGTGCCAAGGTAGATAGTCAAGTGAAGAAATGGTTGAAAGTGGGAGCACAGATGGCTTATACCTATGCCGATTACGAGAACCCCGGATCTCAGTCCGAATGGGGTTCAACAGGAAACGTGTTCTATCAGATGAACCAGATGGCTCCTATCTATCCTTTCTTTGTGCGCAACGCTGACGGCACTAAGAAAGTGGATGCTAACGGTTATATCGTATATGATGCCGGTAACTCTACTAATTTCACTCGTCCGGGCTCGGCTCCTCGTGGCAACTATGCTATCAACCTCATGCTCAACGACAATCACGCTATCTCCGACAATTTCTCGGGTAGCATGTATCTGCAACTCACTCCGGTTGAGGGACTCCAAATAACCGCTCGAGTAAGCCCCGATGCTTTTAATATCAGAGAGAACTCACTCTCCAACCGTTTCTATTCGTCGCAATCAACAGATGGTGCTGTGGAAGTAACGCACACTCGTATGTTTGCGCTCAACCAGCAATATCTTATCGACTACAAGAAACATTTTGCTGAGATACACAATATCGAAGTTCTTGCAGGTTGGGAGTCGTATTGGTATCGTGAGCAGCTCTTGAATGCTAAAAACGACCACCTCTACAACCCGTTCATAGGCGAGCTGGGCAATGCTTACGGCGAGCAACCCGTTTCCGGCAAAGCTACGTCTTACACCCTTGATTTCAAGACGGCAGGTTTCCTTGCTCGTGTGCAATACGACCTTATGGACCGCTATTTCTTGAATGCTACCTATCGTTTCGAGGGTTCATCGAAGTTCTCGCCTAAGAACCGCTGGGGACACTTCGGTTCTATTGGTGCCGCATGGCTCATTAACCGCGAGGGCTTCCTTGATAATGCCGATTGGATTGATGAGTTGAAACTGAAAGCATCGTGGGGTACACAAGGTAACGACCAGATAGGCACCACCGTTGCCGCATACAAGACTTACGAAGATATCTTTGATGTGTCGTATAATGCAGCCACAGGTAAGTATTCAACCTCACTCTCCACTAAGGGTAACCCCGACCTCACATGGGAGAAACAGATGTTGAGCAATGTGGGTGTTGAGTTCGATTTCTTCAAGAGTCGTTTCGGCGGAAGTATAGAGTACTTCAATCGTACTAACTCTGACATGCTCTTCTCCGTGACTATGCCTCCTTCGGCAGGTTATGCTTCTCTGCGTCAGAATGTAGGTACGGTGGTTAATAATGGTGGTGAGTTAGAACTCTATGGTGTGCTCGTTAAGACGCGTAACGTTACATGGAGCATCAATGCCAACACTACTTATATCCGTTCGAAGATCAAGGAGTTGCCTAAAGAATATAAAGAGAATGGTTGGGTCTGGAGTTCTAATATCTTCAAAGAGGGCGGTTCGCTTGTACAAGGTTATCTGCCAAGATATGCAGGCGTTGATCCTACTACCGGTCAAGCACTCTATTATGTTGATCCCGACAAAGGCGATATGTCAACCACCACTAACTACGAGTCGGCTAAGCAGGCTGACCTGGGCGACCTGAGCGTTAAGTTCTATGGTGGTTTCGGTACTCAACTCGAGGCCTTCGGTGTTGACCTTAGTATCCAATGTGCATACCAACTTGGTGGCAAGGCCTACGATGGTACATATCAAGAGTTGATGCACTCAGGTAAGGAGATCGGTCGTAACTGGCACGTTGATATTCTCAAAGCATGGACCCCCGAGAATCCTAACACCGATGTGCCTCGTATATGCTCGTCTGATGACTGGGATCAGAAAGTCTCTGACCGTTGGCTCGTTTCGAGCAACTACTTGAGCTTGAACAATATCACCCTCGGTTACACTCTGCCCACGAAGATCACTAAGAAAGCTCATTTGCAGAAAGTGCGCTTCTTCTTCCAAGGCGACAACCTCGGACTGCTCTCTGCTCGTCAAGGCTTCGATCCTCGTCAAGATCAGAACGCTTACTCCACCGGTCTTGGTATATCAACCGACTCGGGTAACTTCGTTTACAGCTTAACACGCACACTCTCAGGCGGTGTATCGCTGTCATTCTAATATAGTATAACTAAGCAAAACTAACGATTATGAAAACGAAATATATATTTATAGGCATTCTTAGTGCGCTTGCCCTCACCTCTTGCGATGGGTTTCTCAATACTGACTACTATGGCAACAGCCAGTCAACATCTCAAGTAAATGCGGCTGTTGAGGCCATACCCGAGCGTGTCAATGCTTCGGTGGACGGTATGTATTCTAAACTTGGCACACCGTACGCTTATTTCGGAACAAGGTCATCTCGTGATGATGATATGGGTTATCCCTCCCTCACACTGAGCTGGGACCTCAACTCCGGTGATATGGTCAATCCGGTCTCCGGATACGACTGGTTCTCTGTAGCCCTCGAGTATTCTGACCGTACTCCTAACTACGCTAATCCTCGTATGCGCGGTGGTCTGCCTTACAACATCATCTATGCAGCCAATGATGTCATAGCCTCTATTGCTGAGGATACCGATAATCCTGACTTGAAAGCTAAACGCGGTCAGGCAAAGGCCATGCGTGCTTTCTCGTATCTGAGCATGGTGCCTTATTTCCAGTATCGCTATTCTAACGACACTCTGGCTCCTACCATTCCTATCATGGCAGACGAGAAGTCTGAAGGCGACCCGCTGAAGAACCCGCGCGCCCCGATGAACGAGATGTATAACTATATCATCTCTGACCTTACCGACGCTATTGCTGACCTCGATGGATTTGTGCGCGGCAACAAGAGTATCGTTGACCAGAAAGTGGCATACGGACTGCGTGCTCGTGCTTACTTGAATATGGAGAAATGGGCAGAGGCGGCTGCTGATGCCAAGAAAGCAATGGAAGGTTATACCCCCTATGCTATGAGTGAGCTCACTCAGCCCGGCTTCTACAACGCCGACGACCACAACTGGATATGGGCTCTGCTCATCCCCGCCTCAATGGCATTAGATGAACTCGGCACATGGCCCTCGCAGATTGGCTCGTTCTCAGGCAACTCTTACACTGCCTACGGCGGTATCTATCGTCAGATCAACTCGCTGCTCTTCAAAAAGATACCTCAGACCGATGTGCGTCGTCAGTGGTGGCTTGACGAGAACAAACAGTCGTCCTACCTTAACGGACTGACATGGACCGATGATGTTCTTGGCATAACTTATACAGGACAAGAAATCGTTGACGCTTCTATCGACGAGGTTAAAGTGGCAATGCCTGCTTACACCAATGTTAAGTTCGGTCAGCGCGCAGGCGTAGGCTCAGCTTATAACGAAGGCGACTGGTGCTTGATGCGTGCTGAGGAGATGATCCTTATCCTGGCCGAAGCAACCGCTAAGGCAGGCAACCTTGCCGAAGGCAAGACCATCCTGCAAGACTTCGTACAAGGCTATCGTGATCCTATGTTCGTCAGCACAGCCTCTTCGGTGAACGAGTTCTCCGACGAGGTATGGCTCCAACGTCGTATAGAGCTCTGGGGCGAAGGATTTGCTATGGCCGACAAGATGCGTCTGGGAAAGAACATCATCCGTTTTATGCCCGGCGACAAGACAACCAATGTGTCCCCGGAATATCAGTTCAATATCGCTTACAACGACCCGTGGTTGCTCATGCGATTCACCCAGACCGAGCTTAACGGTAACTCTATGGTAGTACAAAACACAGGCGGACAACAGCCTGCACAAGGCGATGGAGCCGGACTGACCGACGGAGTAACCTTCTAATGATATTCTCTGATTCAAGACGATTATAAACAATCAAAACAACAAGATTATGAAAAAAAGTATATTATCTATATTGTCAGTTGCTCTGCTGCTCGTTTCTTGCGGCAACGACCCGGTATATGTGCCGGGCGAGAAGAGCGACATCGCCCAAAACAATATCTTTTTCCCCATTTCGGAGGAAAGAGGTCTTGAGCTTGACCCTGAAGAGAATATCACCTCTCACACCGTTACCATCGGACGCTTGGACGCTTCTGCAGCACTCAATGTGCCGTTGAAAGTAACGGTTAATACTGACGGTGTGTTCAGTGTTCCTGAGTCGGTTGATTTCGCAGCCGGTGATAATCAGACTACTTTCACCTTTAACTTCGCCAACATGCAGATAGGTTCAACCTATACCCTGCGTCTTGAGATTGATGGCAGTCTATATAACCCTTACAAGCACGACACCCTTCTCACCGGAGAGCAACTCATCCCCTTCTACGAGTATCAGGCTACTCTTATCAAGTATGAGCCGGCAGAAGGTATCTTCTACGATGACATAATAACCGGTTATGCAGGCTTAGATCGTGTTGCATGGACTGTAACATACGAGACAGCTACCCTGCCTTCAGGCGTCCAGAAGATGCGTATCATCAATCCGTACCACTCTATAGCAACTGCAGTGGACGAAGATGGTGTTTACAACGGTTGCCCATTCAACGATGCAGAAAACCTCTTGGAAGAGGGAGATTATAACATCTACCTGACCATCAAAGATAATAAGGCCACTCTTGAGACATCATATCTGGGTATTGATTATGACTATGGTCCAATGTATGTCGTTCATTATGATGCCGCTCAGGCAGGTGAGTTGATTGACACGCTCGGTATTGTCTTCCCTCTTGCTGATCAGATCCTTGTCTGCGGTGATGATGACGGACTCTATAACTATGCAGGCTTCAACCTCTACTTCACCAAAGAGGCATACTTGAAAGATACTTATGTAGAGCCGGCTGAGGCTGCCGTTGAGGATTATGAAGGCGACTTCTTGCTCGTAGGTATCGATTTCGACACCGAAGAAGAGACTGCTATCCCCGTCAATATCAAGTCTTATGAAGACGAAGAAGATGGCCAATACTACGAGATAACAGGTATCAGTGAGGATGTACCGGTGGTATATGCTACCTTTAAGGACGACACTCACTACATGGCCATAGAGGCATCTATGGGTGAAGAGTTAGTAACCGATACGGGTACCTATCAGGCTTACTTCTACCCCATCGATAGCGAAGGATATCTCAACGGTCGAAAGACTATCGACTTCATCGCTACAGAAGAAGGACTCGAACTGGTTGAGACATCTGAGTGCGCAGCTTTCTCGCTCTATTATGAGAATGTGGACGATGAAGAAGACTATTTCTTCGGCTTCGGTTTAGACGAGATCGGTTTCGTGAAGGCAGAAGCTTCTGCTCCTCAGAAAGCAAAAGGTCGTCAAGGCAAACCGATGACACATAAGCGTCAGTATCAGACCGTGAGCAAGACCCTGAGCCTCAAAAGAGTAAGCAAGTAACAATCTCTCATAGCGGCTCGAGCCCCCGTAGCGCATGCAACTCATGCTGCCATATCGGCCGTGCCGCCCGTCAACAAAGAGCAACAGACAGGTCTGTTGCTCTTTGTTCTTTGTTCTTTTTGCCGTCCTACGAGGATTAACCCTGCGTAGAGACTCCTATGAATGCGTCTCAAGAAATAACCCTGTGTTGGGGCTCCTATGAATGTGTCTGAAGAGTAACCCTGTGTAGAGATGCCTATGAATGCGCCTGAAGAAGTAAAGAAATAGAAAAAGAAAGAAGAGTCCTATCAGGACTCTTCTTTTAGTTTAGTTGCGGAGGATGGGATCGAACCACCGACCTTCAGGTTATGAGCCTGACGAGCT
>CAMHOK010000099.1 GCA_946186735.1 uncultured Bacteroidales bacterium | reverse complement strand
AGCACCTGCTTTGATGGTACCGCCGGCGAAGGTGAGTATGTCGGAGCGTTGGTCATCGTAATAGAAGTGTCCGACGCGCCAATAGCTTGTGGCAGAGACTGATGCGCTGACGAAGGCCGACCATGAGTCTTTGTTGTACTCGGCTTGGCCGAAGAGTCCTTCTTGCAGCACATGTCCGTCGTAGTTACGATAAACCACATCACCCACTCCCAGCTTCTCGTATTTCCACATGGGGTCGGCTGCTTTCTTGTTGTTCTCGGCTTTGACATTGCCTCTTGAGGAGTCGATGAAATAGTCGCCTCCGAACAGGTCGCTGATGACGGTGGTGTGCATACCTTTATAATATCTCAGGTCCACACCTCCATACACATCTAAGCAGTCGAAGAAGCGGTTGGTGTAGGTGGAGACGAGTCCGAACCAGTTATGTTTGTTCATTGACTCGGCCATGACGAGTTTAGACCCATATTCGCTTTCTTGGTTGAGTTTCTGAACGGCTCCGTAGTCGAAGCTGCCATCGGCACGGCGGAACTTGGTGTTGAGTACACCGTAGGAAGCACCGTTGAAGTCGGAGTAGGAGAGTGTCTGTTCTTGTCCGTTGGCATCAATATAGGTATTGAAAGCGCTGGACTCGCCTGTCAGACCATAGCCTCTACCGATGGAGGTGTAGAGAGCGGTTGAGAGCGACGACTTATGGTCGATCTGCCATATATGGTTGAGCGATATCTGGGGTTTGTGATACACATTGTAGTCAGCCGACTTGCGGTTGCTGTAGTCATCGTAACCATAGGTGGGGTTGTAGCGACTGAAGTGCATGTCGTTGTTCATGTATTGTTTGACCTTGTTCCATTCGGCCATGGTGAGAGCACCGTAGTTGTTGGCTCGTTGGTAGTGTCTCTGCGGTGCACCGAAAGCGGTGAGTGAGAGTTGGTGTTGGTCATTGATGCGTTTGGATATGTTAGCAAAATAGTTGTAGCCTGTGAAGTTGGTTCCCTGCACATATCCGTCGCCCCATGTGCGACTGCCGAGCACTGTGATTGCCCATCCGTTGCTCATGAGTCCGGTGGAGACGGAGAAAGCGACTTTGTTGTAGCCGTCGTTACCCATAGCATAGCTTATGCTTCCGCCTTTCTTGGTGTCAATACCTTTGGTTACGATATTGATGGTACCTCCGACGGAGGGTGAGCTCACCTTGGAGGCTCCCAGACCGCGCTGTGTCTGCATGACAGATGTTACATCGCTCAGTCCTTGCCAGTTGGACCAATAGACGCCTCCCCATTCCATATCGTTCATAGGTACACCATTGACCATCACTGCCACGTTCTCTGACGAGAAGCCGCGCATGTATATCTCTGAGTCTCCCCAACCGCCACCTTGCTTGTTGGCATGTACGCCCGGGGTGTTCTTCAGCACTTCGGGGAACTCCTGAGCACCAAGGCGCTCTTCTATCTCGAGTGCTGTCACCTGACTGACGGCAACAGGGGTCTTCCTTTGTACTGCCACCTGACCCGTCACCGTGACATCGGCAAGACCGATAGTCTCGCTGTCCATCTCGATATTGCCTAAGTTGGTCTTCTTGACCTTGATCTGTTTGGTGGCATAACCGATGTAACTGAAACGCAGAGTGGCGTTGTTGTTGACCTTAATGGTGAAATTGCCATCGATATCGGTTACGATACCATTGTTCGTCCCGTCTTCAACGATACTCACACCAATAAGTGGTTCGCCTGTGGCACCATCGACAACGGTACCACTCACTTTCTGTTCTTGAGCAAACAGCGTTAGTGCTGTCGCACAGAACATGAGCAAAAGGTAGAATCTTCTCATGTTGTTGTTTTTTAGATTTATAATGTTATGATTATTTGCTGTTGTGTCGTCATTTGATGATCTTGCGGAGCAGTTTCTCTAATTGGTCGGCGTATGAGCGGAAGCCGAGGTCGGTGAGGTGGATACCATCAACCGTTCCTTCTTCATCTTTGCCGGTGAGCATGTCGCAGGTGAGATAATACAGGTTCTTCGGGTCCTCTTTCTTGAGTTTGAGGTAGTTGCGTCGCCATGCTTCGTTTTTCTCGGGTAGGTATTGACGGAAATAGCTGTCGTGTTTGGCGTAGGGGTACATCGGTCCTTCAACCATGATGATAGGCACATCGGGTCGGAGTTGTCGTAAGATGTTGACGAAGTCGTAGGTGAGAGTGTCGCACATGAGCTTGGTGCAGTTGGGTATTGGGTCGAGCACGAAGCATGCCACATCGTCGATGGTTGCCATCACTCGTGCCATGTAGAAGTCCATCTTCCCTTCGCCTGAGGTGGCGAGGTTGACACACTCGATGTTCATGTCGCGTTGTATCATCGAGGTAGAGACCATGCCTGTTCTTGAGGCGCACCCGCCTTGCATGATGCTGGTGCCGTAGCACACTATCTTCTTGCCTTGTCGAGGGTTGTTGACTCGGGGGTAGGAGAGCTGAGCCGTTGAGTCGATACCTATCTTCACCCAGTTGACTCCGTCGTAGAGGGGCAGATAGAGGAGGTACTCGTGCCACTCACCGTCGAGGTTCTCGACATAAACTTTCTGCTGCACGCTGTCGGCAACATAGTTCTTCTCTTGTGGTCTGGCGGTGTTGACATACTCCCACTTACCTTTCTTGTTGAGAGTGTAGAGGTCGGTCCCTTTGATGCCGGTCATAGCCATGTGCTGCATGTGGAAGTTGTAGCGCAGGTTATATTGTGCTCCTATGCTCTTGGAGTTGGAAGCAAAGCGAATGCCTATGCCGGAGGAGTGTGTGTAGAGCCACCATTGGTTGTCGCGCACCGAGTCTTTCATATACTCAGGCAGACGGGTGTATTGCTCGAAAGTGTTGTCCCAGCCTCGGTTGATGATGCGCATGTTGCTTGCATCAATATACATAAGCGGTTTCTTGTCGTCTGCCGATAGAGTGAGGGCAGTGACAAGCAGGGTTAAGACGGCGATGAGTCGGAGTGCTTTCATGTGAAGAAGGTGTATAGAGGTTATTACTGCTCGGTGGCTTTGAGGTGGTTAATCAGAGGGTTAGAGTACATCTCGAGGAGCCGTTGACGGAGATAATCATGATCTTTGTTAGGGATATTGACCATCTGTATCCTGTCCTCAAGATATTTCTCGAAGAGTTGCTTGAGCTGCGGGGTGTAGAGATGTGCGAAGGTTGAAGAGTCGTCTCTGAGGTCGAGGGCTATATAATTGACAGCGTAGATTTTATAAGCGGCGTGGATATGTCGGTCAATGGTTTGTGCGAGCAGTGTGAACTGTTCTTGTCGGTTGTCGGTGATGGTGAGTATATGATTGATGTCTTTATTGACAGTGGGTGTGATGTTATAATGCACTTGTCCTCTATGTCCGAAGAGTCCTGTTTTCATTGACAGGTAGTCGTCGGCTGAGGTCTTTTGGAAGTCCGGGTTGTCGCGTCTTAGTTGCATCTCTGCGGCTTTGAGATAGTCGCAGGGGTCATACTCGTAGGAGATAGCCACGGGTGTGATGTTGAGGGGCAGTAGTGCTTCGATGGTGCCGGCTTGGTAGTGGCTGTTAAGTGTCTGCGTCGGGCTCATGGATAACATCTTGAGCAGTGCGGGCTGTGTGAGGTCGTTGGAGTCTTTGGCTCGTCCTTCGCGTTGTGCTAACCATGCGAGTGCTTTCTCCTCGCTCACTATGGTGTGTATGTATGCAGACAGTGTCTTGGAGTGTATGACGGAGAAGCATCGGCTCAGCTTGACGAGCGTCTCCACCCACGAATCAACGAAGAGGTTGGTTCCGAGTCCCATATACAGTCTGGGGTAGTCTCGCTGCTCGAGCAGCAGAGCGAGGTCGGCTGCATCGAGGATGATGTCTCGGTGGTTAGAGAGGAAGAGTTGCGAGTGACTGACTCGGTCGATACCATCGACGGTGAGAGTTGTTGTACCTTTCTTATGAAGGGCGAGCAGTAGCGGGACGATGAGTACTCTGTCGATATCGAGCACATCGTGGCAGTTGAGCAGCATGGCTTTTATCTGCTCGGCGCTTACTTGTTGTTGAAAGAGTCCTTGCGAGAGTTTCTCTAAAAGAGCGTTGAAACGTGGGTCGTTGACGAGCCTTAGGATGGCGTCGGGGTACTCGTCGGGCAGGTAGGCTCTTATCTCGTCAAAATCGGGATTCATAATGTTTTTTTACGCTTAAGTTGATAATACATTCGCCTGTGGCGTTGTCGAATTCTTGTGAGAGTATTTTCGACTGTGTGTCTTTGATGGTTCGCATGACGGCAGTCGTCTTCTCGTAGGGGAAGCGGAGAGTCTTTGGCACCATGACATCTCTCTCTACGATGTCGGCATTAGTGATGGCGTCGGCTGCTGCTTGTTTGTAGGCTTGGATGAGCCCTCCGGTGCCGAGCAGTATGCCTCCGAAATAGCGTACAACGATGATGAGTATGTTGGTGAGGTTGAAGGAGTTGATCTGTCCGAGTATGGGTCGTCCGGCTGTGCCGGAGGGCTCTCCGTCGTCGTTAGCACGAAACAGCAGGCGGTCGGCACCGAGCATATATGCATAGCACACATGGCGTGCATCATAATACTCTTTGCGGTGCTCAGCGAGCAGAGTGCTGACCTCGTCTATACTCTCTACAGGGAAAGCAAAGGCGAGGAACTTACTCCCTTTCTCTTTATATAAGCCTTGCTGTGGTGCTGATATGGTGAGGTAGGTCTCGGGCATATCAATGAGTTGCATTACAAACGCTGCAAAAGTACGAAAAATAATTCAGATAAAAAAAGAAAATAGGAGTCTTGTGAAAAATGGAGCAAATATTTTTGTGTTTGTTGTGTGAGTGAAGAAAAAGTTGTACTTTTGTGGTCTGAATCAATAAACCCTCTATATCATGACAAACAATTTGAAACCACGCCACATCGGTCTGAGTGAAGCCGATAAGGAAGCTATGCTTGCCGCCATAGGAGCCGACAGTATTGAACAGCTCATATCTGAGACTATCCCTGCTGATATCATGTTGCCTGAGCCCTTGGCTCTTGACGAGGCACTCACTGAGCAGGAGCACCTGAGCTCGGTATATGAGATGAGTCAGCACAACTGTCTGTATAAGACTTATATAGGAAGAGGTTGGTATGACACTGCCACACCTGCCGTTATTCAGCGTAACATGCTTGAGAACCCTGTATGGTACACCTCTTATACTCCTTATCAGGCAGAGATCTCGCAGGGTCGCTTAGAGGCTCTGTTTGTTTTCCAGACGATGGTTAGCGACTTGACCGGACTGGGTCTTGCCAACTGTTCGTTGCTTGATGAGGCGACGGCAGCGGCTGAGGCGGTAACGATGATGATGAACCTCCGCTCACGCGAGCAGCAGAAGAAAGGTTGCAACAAAGTGTTTGTAGATGAGAAGATCTTCCCTCAGACTCTTGCTGTTATGCGCACTCGTGCCTTGGGTCAGCATATCGAGTTGGTGGTAGGCGATTATCTTGATGCCGAGTTAGACGACAGCTTCATAGGAGTGATCATGCAGTTGCCTAATGCCGACGGTTCGGTAGAGGACTACTCCGGTTTCATTGATAAGGCTCATGCTTCGGGCTGCAAGGCTACGGTGATAGCTGACCTCATGTCGTTGGCGTTACTGAAAGCGCCGGGCAGTTATGGTGCAGATATCGTATGTGGTACGGCTCAGCGTTTTGGTCTGCCTGTAGGTTTTGGTGGTCCGACAGCAGGCTATATGGCAACCAAAGAGGATTATAAGCGTGAGTTGCCGGGTCGTATCATAGGTCTGTCGAAAGATGCTCACGACCGTCCTGCTTATCGTTTGGCTCTTCAGACGCGCGAGCAACATATCAAACGCGAGAAAGCCACCTCTAACATCTGCACGGCAGAGGCGCTGTCGGCAATGATGGCAGGTATGTACGGCGTCTATCATGGTGCTGAAGGCATACGCGAGATAGCCGAGACGATACATGGTAAGGCGGTCTATCTGAGCGAGATGCTCCAGGCTTACGGTTATGCGCAAGAAAACAACCAGTTCTTCGATACCCTCAAGATATGGTTGCCCGAAGGGCTGAGTCAGGAGAGTCTGCGTGAGCAAGCCGAACAAAAACATATCAATCTCTATTATGACGAAGAGGGCTGGGTTGGTCTGTCGATGAACGAGACATGTACGCTTGACGATATGAACGACCTTATTGAGCTCTTTGCCGAAGCCACGGGCAACATGCCTCAGACAGAAGAGACAGATGATGCTTTCCGCGACCTATGGTCGATAGACGAGGATATGGTTCGTGATGTTGATTATCTGAAGGCAGAGGTGTTCTGTAAGTATCATACTGAGACCGAGATGATGCGTTATATCAAACGCTTGGACAGAAAAGATATCTCTCTTACTCATTCGATGATACCTCTTGGCAGTTGCACCATGAAGCTCAATCCGGCTTCGTGTATGCTGCCTATCACTTACCCCGGTTTCCTCAGTGTCCATCCGATGGCTCCTGAGTCACAGACTCGTGGTTACCAAGAGGTGCTTGACGAGCTGAAGGAGAAGTTGGCTGTCATCACAGGTTTTGCGGGCACCTGCCTGCAACCGACCTCCGGTGCAGCGGGCGAATATACGGGTTTGGTGACTATACGGGAGTATCTTAGGTCGAAAGGTGAGACTGAGCGCGTGGTGCTGCTCATCCCCTCTTCGGCTCATGGCACCAACCCCGCTTCGTGCGTACAGGCAGGTTTCCGTCCGGTCATCGTCAAGTGCGACGAGCAAGGCAACACCGACCTCAACGACTGGCGTGAGAAGGCAGAGGCTAACCGTGAGGTGTTGGCGGGCTGTATGATAACCTATCCTTCTACTCACGGTATCTTCGAGATGTCGATACGCGAGATGTGCCAAATCGTTCATGCTAACGGCGGTCAGGTCTATCTTGACGGAGCCAACATGAACGCTCAGATAGGCTATACCAATCCTGCAACGATAGGAGCCGATGTGTGCCACTTGAACCTGCACAAGAGTTTTGCTTCGCCTCATGGCGGCGGTGGTCCGGGTGTAGGCGCTATATGTGCAGCCGAACATCTTGTTCCGTTCATGCCGGGAGAGGAGAAGAGCCGAGTGAGCTCGTCGCTCTACGGCAATGCTAACATGGCACTTATCTCTTATGGTTATATCCGCATGATGGGTGAGGAGGGTCTGAGAGAA
>CAMHOK010000098.1 GCA_946186735.1 uncultured Bacteroidales bacterium | reverse complement strand
CCAATGGGCTATCGACGAAGCTTCGGAGATGGGTGTTGACCTCAAGTATATAGTGCCGAAAGAAGGTACTAATGTGTGGTTCGACGGCTGGTGCATACCTATCTATGCCAAGAACCCCAAAGCTGCTTCGTGGTTCATCAACTACCTGTGTATCCCTCAGAACGCCATCAAGAACATGGAAGAGATAGGCTATGTGTCGGTCATCGCTTCGCCTGAGGTGCTCGACTGGGCTAACGACGACGAGATAGCTCAGACCGCCAATCTCACTTATTTCTTCGGTGAGGGAGCCGAGGCTGTTCATGCCAACCAAGTGCTCTATCCCGACCAGAGCATCATCGAGCGCTGCGCTCTCATGCACGACGCAGGCGACATGGGCGAGCCGCTCATCGCTATGTGGAACCGCGTGAAAGGCGACAACCTCTCGCTCTCGATGATCATCATCGTGGTGGTTATCATCGTGCTGCTCGTGGTGTTCGTGGTGATGCAGTTCGTCAACCGACGCAACCAACGCCGCGCACAAGTGCGTCGTAAGTATAAGAGATAACATCTTAACCATAAACTTTTAATACAATGAAAAAGACATTACTCACCCTTGCACTTGCCGTCTCGGTGATGGCAAGTGCGCAGATTGTTCAAGTGGAATCTGTTCAGCGTATTCCCACACCGGCTGACAAAGACCTCAAGGTGGCTGCTATCAGTCCTGACGGCTCTTTCTTGTTGCTCACCTCGCAGACCAACAAAGGTCTGAAGAAGATGGACATCCGGACCGGTGCGGTTGAGCTCATCACCGACGCCGAAGGTGCCGGTTACAACGCCCGCATCACCGACGATGGTCAGGGTCTCATCTACCGTGAGACCACTATCGGCAAAGACAAGCTGCGCCGCTCACAGCTCATGCACCGCTCTGTTCTTAGCAACGACAGCGAGGTGCTCATCAAGCAGACCCGTAACCTCGAGGGTTACACCGTCAAGGGTAACACCGTCGTGGCTGTCAACAAACGTAAGATGGTCACCCGTCGCCTCAACGACGACAAAGGTGAACTGGCACCTGTGGTGTCTATCAGTCAGCAACAGCTCGTGCTCACCGTCAACGGCAAGACCACCATCCTCTCGCCTAACGGACAAGACAAGAGTTATATATGGCCCTCTATCTCGCCCGACCAGAAGCATATATGCTACTATGTATGCGGAAGAGGTTGCTATGTATGCGACATCGACGGTAGCCACCCGCAGTTCATCGCCCTGCATTGCCGCGCTGCCAAATGGTTAGACAACGAGACTATCATCGCCATGGCTGATATCGACAACGGTGAGGTGCTGCTCTCGTCCGCTATCGTGGCTTACAACCTCAAAGGACAGAAGCAGGTGCTCACCGACAGCAGTATCATCGCTATGTATCCTTACGCCACCGCCGACCGCAAACATATCGTTTGCTCGTCAGACCAAGGTGATGCTTATATGATTAACCTCAAATAACAAGAGCCCTATGAAAAGCAGATTAACACTACTGGCAATAGCACTCTTCAGTGTTATGAGCATGAGCGCTGCCGACCTCACCGGCAAACGCATTTATGTCAATCCCGGACACGGCTCGTTTGGTTCGGACGACCGTCCGATGGCTACCATACCCTTTCCTAAACTCAAGTCAACGGGTATGCCTGACACCTGCGGTTTCTACGAGACCAACACTAATCTTGTTAAGTGCCTGTATCTTGGAAAACGTTTGGAGCAGGCTGGCGCTACCGTCGTTTATTCACGCACCAAGAATGGTCCGTGGGACTATGAGAAAGATGCCAACGGCGAATATATAGGCTACACTTGGGAGTCGTATAGCGCGCGTCCCGATTATAGAATGTATAATCGTTCGTTGTCAGAGATATGCGAAGAAGTGGAAGCCGGCAACTTCGACCTCTTCATCTCCGTTCACTCCAACGCAGCCACCGACGGCACTACCACTAACTATCCTCTGTGGCTCTATCGTGGCTACGACAGCGCTGAGTCGGACCGCGAACAAGCCTCCAAAACTGTAGGAGCCGATATGTGGCCTTATCGCTATGAGATGATGGACGCCGGCTACGACCCCGCGTCTAATTATTCGCTCACCAGCATGAACTTGCGTGGTGATATCAACTTCTACGGCAGCAGCGAGACACGCCACTCGCAAACATCAGGCAAAGACTACACCGGCTATCTCGGAGTATTGAAGCATGGTGCTGTGGGCGGACTGTTTGAAGGCTATTTCCATACCTATCAGCCTGCACGGCACCGCGCACTTAACCCCGACCATTGCTGCATGGAAGGCTATGGATACTATCGCGGTATAATCGACTTCTACAAAGCCGACAAAGATACCAAGGGTTATATCCTCGGTACGGTCAAAGACCTGCACGAGAAGATCGTCAACAACCTCTTCAAGTACAACCCTAAGACCAATGACCAATGGCTGCCTTGCAACGGCGCTACCGTCAAACTGCTCAAGAACGGCAAAGAGATAGCATCTTACCAAGTGGACACTTTCTACAACGGTGTCTTCTATTTCGGAGACCTCGAGCCGGGCGAATATACGCTCGACGCTTCTTGCGAGGGCTACAAGCCTCTGTTCAACGAGTATAAGCTGCCCGTCAAGGTCGAAGCCAACAAAGTGACCTACCCCTTCATCTTCCTCGAGGCTGAGAACTACGAAGCACCCAAAGAGGTCTATTATGACTACCCTGAGCCTCAGCTGCCCGCTTACTTAGGAATAGGTAGCCGCTACGAGATGGCACAAGAGTTCACCGGCAAGACCATCAACGAGACTCTTGCCGAGAAGAAAGTGCACCGTATGCTCCTCAAGAACGACTCGACCCTCTTCGTCCTCGCTTTCGACAACGATAACAACGGCTATATCTACCAAGTCAACCCGCAGACACAAACTCTCGTCCGCCAACTCTCCACCGAGGGTATGCAAGGTGAGATACGTCCGTTGGGCGACATAGCTCTCACTGCCGATGGCGTGCTGCTCGCCTGCAACTACACCGAGACGCAGTTCAACGACACCTATGTCAACGAAGATAGTAAGACCGGCAAACGAGGCACCTTCCGCGTGTATAAGTGGGAAGACCTCACAACAGCTCCGGTGGAGATGTTCAACTCGCAATACTCTGCCAATTGGTACGGAGGTAACATAGGCGAGTCGATGACGGTGAGCGGAGCTCTCAACGAGCTCACCATGGTTGTGACCTGCCCCACACGTTCGGGCTCAGGCGTGCTGCGACTCGTCAATTTCCAGACCAGCGACGGACAGTTAGTCAGCACCCTGCGTAACCAAGACCCCAGCAACGCCCCTCTGCCGCTCACATTGCCTAACTACGGCTGGAACATGCAAATCAAGCCCTCGCCGCTGCACACCGGCTCGTTCCTGCTTATAGGCGACAAGACAGGCGTCACCGAGATAGCTTTCAACGGCGACGGCGCCGCTCCTACCTATCAAGGAACAACACCGTTCGTAGCCGATGGTGCCACCTTCTTCCGCTATGCTAAGCATGTGCTCATGGCTGTGCCCAAAGTATTAGAGAGCAAGAACATAGGTGTTGAGCTCTACGACGTGACCAACGGTCTGAGTCAAGCTCAGCTCATCAAGACCACCAACACCGCTCTCGACGCTGCCGAGTACAACTATCAGTTGGCTGCAGGCTTAGTGACAGGTCAGGACATCAACCTCTATCTCGCCCTCGACAACGCGCTGAGCAAGATAACCACCGCCGGTCAGACACAAGCCGTACCCGCACATATCAACGCATGGGCGCTCGACATGACCTACAACGAGACTGAAACGGAATATACCTTCAGCTATACAGCCAACGCTGACGCCAACACCACCCATATCGTCTTCTACCAGATGGGCGAAGAGGTGGGACGAGTAGCTGTTGACGCTGCCAAGAAAGGTAAGAACGAAGCCACTATCAAGCAAGCCGACCTGCCGTTGCGCTATTCAGCCACCCCTGCCACATGGGCTGTGGAGATGAGTGCCGACAACGTGCCCACATGGGGCGAGCTGGTCAGCCGCACCTCCGAGTCAATGGGCATGATACGTGTGTTCAACACTATCGACCTCTCACCCGAGAGCAAGAACTTCCAACGTATCTATCTCAACAACTACGGAGCAGCTATTCGCATGACCGACAAACAAGGTGTGTATGTCATGGATCAGGAGTACAACCTGCTGAACACCGAGCCTCAGCTGGGTGGACAGTCAGTCTTCGGTTGTATGTATCGCCCATCGGTTGATGCTGAAGGTACCGTTTATTTCTGCGACTGGACCGACGCCAACTCGGGTATCTATGTAGCCGACAAAGGCGACGTGAGCACCCTCACTCAGTTCTTCCAGGGCACGCGCAACACCTCCACCGGTGTGTTCACCAACAACGGCATAGAGACAGGCTCATCAACACCCGCCTCGTTCGTTTACGGCAAGGGCAAAGACACCAAACTCATCGTCTATAACGAGGACAAGGGCTCTTCGCTCGTTGAGAACGGTCTGTGTATCTACAACATCGGTCAGGAAGACGGTACTATTCTTCACACTTGGGACAAGGCTCCTTCGAAAGTGCTCTCTATCCCCGGTCAGTTGAACTCCGAAGGTAACGTCTGGGCTATCGACAAGGGTATCTTCGTCAGTCAGAACCGCGGTTCGGGCAACAACAACTACTCTGCCACCTCTCTGCAGTTCTTCGACTGGACAGGTAAGCGTCTGATGTGCTCTGCCGACGACCAATACAGCGAGATCATCCTTGGCTCCGAAGGCTCCGCTTTCGCACTCTCTAAAGATGAGAAGACCTTAGTGCTCAATGGTGTGGACAAGTCGTTCTATGTGTTCGACATCGAGTGGCAAGAGCAGACACCTGTGCTCACTCTCCGCTATGAGTACAAGCACGGCTATGGCTCATCGTCAACCAACGCTTTCCGTCAGCTCAACTTCGACTATGCCGGCAACCTCATCGCTACCGGCGACCCGGGCTTAGTGGTCTTCACTCTGCCTACCGACAACAACCTCACCTGTGTTCCTGCCAACAGCTCACTCACTGTCGAGACACCGTTCTCAGGCACTGTTGAAGGTGTGCTGCTCAGCGAGAAAGAGGTGGCACTCACTAAGGGTCAGATCTTCACTCTCACCGCTACCGTACTGCCGGAGGCAGCCACCGACAAGTCGGTTCAATGGACCTCGTCTAACGAGGCCGTGGCTACCATCAGCGATGGTGTCCTTACAGCACTCAAGTCAGGAGAGACCACCATCACCGTCAAGACCACCGTGGGTGAGCTCACCGCTACATGTAAGGTAGTGGTAACCACACCGGTCACCGGCGTCAGTCTGGATAAGACCGAGGCAGAAGGAAACATAGGCGAGACCATCACCCTCCAGGCTACCGTCATGCCTGAGGATGCCGACAACAAAGCAGTCCTCTGGTCGTCGTCTAACGAGGCTGTGGCTACCGTTGCCAACGGCGTTGTGAGTCTTGTTGGCGAAGGTGAAGCCACTATCACCGTTACCACTGTTGACGGCGCTTTCACTGCCACCTGCACCATCAAGTCTATCGACCCGACAGTATATGTCACGGGTGTCAGCCTCAACCTCACAGAGGCCACTCTGCGCGTCGAGGAGACACTGCAACTCACAGCTACCGTCACGCCTGAGGATGCTACCGACAAGTCGGTGACATGGGAGACAGCTGACGAGACTGTCGCCACCGTCTCAGACGAAGGACTGGTAACAGCCGTTGCCGTTGGTCAGACCACCATCACCGTCAAGACCGTTGATGGAGAGTACACCGCGACTCTCACGCTCAGCGTCATAGCTGTTGATGATGCCGTTGAACAGATAGAAGGTAAGAACACTCAAGCTCGCAAGTACATAGAGAACGGCACTATCTTCATCGAGAAAGATGGCGAGACCTACTCTGTTGGCGGACAGAAAGTCAAATAACTGAAACACTGAACGGAAATCTGTTCACCGATTACACAAAATAGCACTCTTATTACACAGAATAGAGAGATGGTTGCTGCCATCTCTCTATTTGTCTTTCCTGTACTAATCACACGAATGTTCTTTTATGTACGGAACGCACGGAAACAACGGGAACTCTTTCTACACGGAATATTTTCTAACGAACACGGAAAAACACGGAGGTGCACGGATGCTGGTTTGTTCTGTACGAATCTCACGAATCTGACGAATACTTTTTATGTACGGAACTCACGGAAAACAAGGAAGCTCTTTCTACACGGAATACTCTTTTCTAACGAACACGGAAAAGCACGGAGGGCACGGATGCTGGTTTTTCTGTACGAATCTCACGAATGACACGAATGTTCTTTTATGTACGGAACTCACGGAAAACACGGAAGCTCTTTCTACACGGAATATTTTCTAACGAACACGGAAGGGCACGGAGGTGCACGGATGCTGGTTTGTTCTGTACGAATCTCACGAATGACACGAATGTCGTTATGTCCGGAATACACGGAAAGCACGGAAACTTCTTTCTACACAGAAGTCTTTTAACGAACACGGAAAAGCACGGAAAATTCTTTAGAGACACTCCATGCCGCATGGTCTCCCCCTCCTTCCTTGGAGGGAGGGGGTGAGGGGGCGGGAGGAAGATAACATATAACAAGAGTTATAGCGTAAATCTAAAAGATAATTCCAACCACCCCTTACCCCTCCTTGCTAAGGAGGGGAGTTCCATGCGGTGTGGGGGTATTCAACTTTTCTACTTTCAACGTTCTAAACTATCTGTTCCATCTGCATAATCTGTGAAATCTGTGTGAAATTCCATTATCATCATCTGCGTTATCTGTCATGGCGAAGCCAATCAAGACCAAATAGAAAGAAGAAAAAAATCTGTATAAATCTATATAAATCTGCTCAATCTGCGGTTAAAAAAACAGCGGTCAGTAGTAAGCGATCTGCGGTTAAATATAAATCTGCTCAATCTGCTTAATCTGCGTCATCTGAGTGAAATTCCATTAACATCATCTGTGGGAAATTTCATTATCATCATCTTCTATCTGTGTTAAACTCACTTCCAATAGACGCGATTTTACAGCCCCAAGGTAAGCGGCGGTCTGTCTGCCTATTCTTCGAAATGCCCTAAAACACCTTTTTTCTTCGATTCTCGGCACTTTCTCAATAATAACCCAA
>CAMHOK010000097.1 GCA_946186735.1 uncultured Bacteroidales bacterium | reverse complement strand
CAATAGTTATTATGGCGTTTACGACAATCTGAAGGGTCTGGTTGAACAGTCGCCCGTTTATGTGCGCGGTTATAAGGTAGGGCAGGTAGATAAGATTGTGTACGACTTTACCAAGTCAAGTCCTTTTGTTGTGGCTTTTTCGGTGAACAAAGATATTGTTTTGCCCGAGGGTACGGAGTTGGCTCTTATCTCTGACGGTTTGCTCGGAGGCAGTGCCCTGCAGTTGAACATACCTGTTGGCGGCACGAAAGACAGTTACAAGCACAACGACACTCTTCCTACCATCGTTGTCCCGGGTTTGGTGGAGAGTCTTGAGAGCGGTATTATTGAAAACCTGCAGACCACATTGCAGCGTATTGATTCGCTCGTTGCGAAGGTCAATGTTCAGATGGAGGGCGATCATATCAAGGCAACGCTTGAGCATGTTGATAAGCTCACAGGCGACCTGCAAGTGGCTTCTGCCGACCTTAAGGTGCTCATGCACACCAAAGTGCCATCGGTTATGGATAAGGCTGACACAGTGCTCACCGACATAAAGATAGTAAGCGGTAAACTGTCGGATATCGACTTCAAAGCCACTATGGCAAAGGTGGATAGTACGATTGAAGATGTGAATAAGGTGGTTAAGTCGGTCAACTCTAAGGATGGAACTATAGGCTTGTTGCTCAACGATAAAGACCTCTATATTAATCTCTCTAACACCGTTGAGAGTGCCGATTCACTGCTTGTTGACCTCAAGAAGAACCCGAAGAGATATGTCCATTTCTCGCTTTTCGGAGCTAAAGATAAAGAAAAGAAGAAGTGATAAGTAATTTTCTTTAGTCTAAATTACTATTTTTTTACAATTCGGTTGTAAACACTCAAAATTAAGACGTTTTGAGTATTTGCAACCGAATTTTATTTTTGTTTTATCTAAATAAGATTAAGGAATTAAACCTACATATTATCAATATATTAGAGTCGATGTGCGGGTGTAAGTTGCTGAGACTGAGTCGGAAGATGTAAATGTTTGAAAATAGTGCGTTTACTGAAATGCTTAAAAAGCCGATGTTAATAACATTTGTGTAATTCGCGGAAAATTCCGACCTTTGCAGCGTGAAAGGTGTGGCTCACTTTTCTAAACAATGAACATTTTCAGTTAGAATGGGAGTGTTTATTAGAGAGTGAGTCATATTGTTTTCTGACGCTTATTTTTTTAATGGATAACCAACTACTGACATATTGGGCAGAGTGTCTGAAGATTTTCAGAGACAACCTTACGGAGACCGCTTACAACGCTTGGTTTGCTCCTCTTTCTCCTCTCTCGTGTGAGAATCAGGTGCTGGTGTTGCAGGTGCCGAGTCAGTATTGTGTAGATTATATCGAAGAGAACTACATAGACTTGCTGTCGAAGACGTTGGTTCGTGTGTTCGGTCGCGGTATAAAGTTGGAGTATCGTGTGGTGATTGATAGTGAGACGGGTTCGGGTACTGTCATCCCGAGTGATACGATGGGTCAGAATGTGCCGTCATTCCCCTCTTTCACTGCTCGTCAGTACACTTTTGAGCCTCAGCGTCAGGAGATGCAACCTTTCAATTCGCAACTCAATAGCGGTTTAAACTTCGGTGCTTTTGTTGAGGGTCAGAGTAATCACATGGCATATACGGCTGGTCTGAGCATAGCCCAGAGCCCAGGAAAGACGGCTTTTAACCCGATGTTCGTCTATGGTGGTTCGGGCGTGGGTAAGACTCACCTTGCCAACGCTATCGGTAATCGTGTGAAGCAGCTCTATCCCGAAAAGCGTGTGCTTTACGTGGCCGCTAACACTTTCCAGATGCAGTATCAAACAGCCGTCATCGATAATAAGGTGAACGATTTCTTGATGTTCTATCAGTCGATAGATGTGCTCATCGTTGATGATATACAGTATTTCGCCGACAAGAAAGGCACTCAGAACACTTTCTTCTTCATCTTCAATCATCTTCAGCAGACAGGCAAGCAGCTTATCTTAACCTCGGATAAAGCGCCCTTGGAGCTTCAAGGGCTTGAGCAGCGCCTGCTCTCGAGATTCAAGTGGGGGTTGTCGGTAGAGATAACCAGACCTGACTTTGAGTTGAGGCGAGGAATACTGAAGAACAAGATCTATCGTGACGGGTTGGAGATAGGTGATGATGTGGTTGACTTTATTGCAGACAATGTGGTTGAGAACGTGCGCGACCTGGAAGGTGTTTTAGTATCGTTGATGGCTTATTCGACCTTCTCGCTTACTCCTATCGACCTTCAGTTAGCTCGTGATGTGGTAGGTCGTCTGGTAGAGCTCAAGCCCAAAGAGATTAGTCTTACTGAGATCATAGATAATGTGTCGGACTACTATGGTGTGTCAGCCAAAGAGATAGCGTCGAAGTCGCGTCGTAGAGAAGTGGCTAATGCTCGTCAGGTGGCAATGTATCTTGCCAAGCAGCTGACCAACAAATCGCTCAAGGAGATAGGTCGTGCTATCGGTAATCGCGATCATGCCACCGTTCTGCACTCGGTAAAGATAGTGGCTGACACCTTAGAGTATGATACCGTTTTCCGTCGTAGTCTGACAGAGTTGGAGAACAGGCTGCGCAAATAAAGAGCACATAATGAAGATGAACGCTTGGTTAATAACGCTTATTGTACTGTTGTTGATTGTGATGGCAGTACTGGCGTTATTGTCGCATCCGGCTTTCCCCGCGCCTTTCTCTGAGGAGCGCAAAGCGAGGATAGAAGCGTCGCCTAACTATAAGGACGGGATGTTCAAGAACGAGATCCCCACTCCTCAGTTCACCGGCAAGCAGAGTATGGTGAGCACACTATGGTCGTTCATGACCGACAGAGGGAGTGACGGTCTTGAGCCGTCAGAGCCGTTGGTTGTTGAGAAGACCGACCTTACGACTCTTCAGCGCGACACAGATTGTGTGGTGTGGTTTGGGCACTCGTCTTATTTCCTTCAGCTCGGTGGCAAGCGTTTCTTGGTTGACCCAGTGCTTAACTTGGAGTTCCCCGTCACTCTGATACTTCATGCTTTCAAGGGCACGGATGTCTATTCGCCTGCCGACATACCCCCGATTGATTATCTCATCCTCACTCACGAACATTGGGACCATCTTGACTATGCCACTCTGCGCGATATCCGTGAGAGGGTGGGGCGAGTTGTTTGTCCGTTGGGTGTAGGACAATATGTAGAGCGTTGGGGCTATGAGAAAGACTCTATCAGTGAGATGGATTGGTATGAGACGACCTGCCTTGAGGGTGTTAATGTGGTATGTTGGCCTACTCGCCATTTCTCCAACCGTTTGTTTGGCAGGAACAAGACCTTGTGGGCATCGTTCTTGCTTCAAGTAGGTAATCGCCAAGTATATATCGGAGGTGATGGAGGCTACGACGACCGCTTCAAACGACTAAGAGAGAAATATGGTCAGGTTGACTTAGCCATCATGGAGAACGGGCAATACAACGAGAACTGGGCTAACATCCACCTCTTGCCCAAAGACTTGGAGCGTGCGGTGTTAGACATAGACGCAAAGAGCATACTCACCGTTCATCATGATAAGTTCGCCCTTGCTCATCACGCATGGAACGAGCCCGACTCGGTGGCTCATGACATTGCTCTCAAGCACCATCAGAAAGTGTTAGACTCGACTATCGGCAGTGTGATACGTTATTAGCGCTTGAGACGATGCTGCCGGAAGAAAATGACACCTGCCTCTCCTTTCGGAGGGGCAGGTGTTGAGTTTTATTTGCCACAGTGTTTATAGGCTCTTTATCAGTTCGGTCATGATGAGGGTCATGAGAGGTTGTTTCTCGTTACCTATCTGCTGTACCTCTTCGTGACTGACTTCCACTATCTTGCCCGGAACGCCGAGGTCGGTGATGATAGACATGCCGAACACTCGCATTCCCATGTGGTGTGCAACGATAGCTTCGGGTACGGTTGACATACCTACGGCATCGCCGCCGATGATACGGAAATAGTTATACTCGGCAGGCGTCTCGAAGGTTGGACCTTGTGTGCCCACATACACACCTTCCATCACTCTTATCTTGTTCTTCTTGGCTATCTGTTGAGCTTTCTTGATGAGTTTCTTGTCGTACACCTCGTGCATGTCGGGGAAGCGCGGTCCGAGCTCGTCGTAGTTCTTGCCGCGCAGAGGGTGCTCGGGGAAGAGGTTGATATGGTCGTTGATGATCATCAGCTCGCCTATCTCAAAGTTGGGGTTCATACCTCCTGCAGCATTTGAAACGAAGAGGGTCTCAATGCCTAAGAACTTCATCACTCTGACGGGGAAAGTAACCTTGTCCATCGAATAGCCTTCGTAGAAGTGGAAACGTCCTTGCATAGCAAGTACATCTACTCCTCCGAGCTTACCAAGGATAAGTTTGCCGGAGTGTCCTTCGACGGTTGAAATGGGGAAGTTAGGGATAGTCTCGTAGGGGAACTCGAGTCGGTCGGTGATCTGTGTGGCAAGATTGCCCAGACCTGTACCGAGGATGATACCTACCTTAGGTTGGGTAGGCATGAGTGGCCGCAGATAGTCAGCGGTTTCGATTATTTTCTTTAACATGGCTTAAAATTTGGTTATTAAATTGTTCTTCTTGGTTTTTGAAATCTACCTCAATGGGTAAGATATATGTCTTTTCTTTTAGTTCGTCGGGATAGAAACTGAGGGTGCGGAGTCGTGTGATATCTTTCTCTGTGGTGATGATATAAGGTGAGGTGAGTATGAGATCGATATCTTTCTTTCTGAAGGTGTGATGATCGGGGAAAGCCATCAGTTCGGCGTAGGGGTAGAGCGAGCGCACATAATCGAACATAGGTTTGGGGTTCTCTATCCCGCTGAGCACGAGGGGATAGTCTTTTGAGCGTTCGGGTATGGGTTTGCACTCGGGAAAGGCGGGTATGAGCTCTTTGTAGCGGATAGAAGAGAAGTAGAGGTGCTGATAGGTGGGCAGATGCAGACTGGTCTCTATCACTCGCTTATCGATAGGTTGCATCTTCTCCGGACATTTGCTCACGATGATGATGTCGGCTCTGAGCGACTGATCAATATTATCTCTGAGTTTGCCCCAAGGCAGGTAGTGGTCGTTGATGTAGAGGTTGTCGGCCTCGGTGATGAGTATGCTTAGCGATGGTCGGAGTCGCCTATATTGGAAAGCGTCGTCGAGGATGATGACCTGCAGGTTTTGGCAGTCTTGCTTGAGGTGCTGAATACCTTTGATGCGGTTCTCGCATACGGCCAACGGTACATCGGGGAACTTAAGGTGCATCTGCATCGGTTCGTCTCCGATGGTGGTAGCATCGTCGTTGTCGCCGGCGAGCACATAGCCTTTAGTATGTCGTTTGTATCCGCGCGAGAGTATGGCTATGCGATAGTGGTCTTTAAGCAAGGAGATGATATACTCGGTATGCGGAGTCTTGCCTGTTCCACCCACAGCCAAGTTGCCCACGCAGATAGTGGGGATATTGACGGTGGTGGAATAGAACAAGTGCTCATCGTAGAGCAGGTTCCTCACCCATACTCCGATGGCATAGAAAACGCTTGCTATGATCCTAAAAACCTTCATTTATTCTATAGTCATGTCTATCATCCGTGCTTGTATGGTAGGTTGTTTTGCCAACTCTTCCCAGCTGGAGAGGATCTCATATTTCTCGCCTAATCGTTTGGCAGCCATACGGTCGAGCGTAGCTTCGAGGTCGAGTGCTTTCAAAAGACGGCTGAGCATATCTTCCGGTTCGGGATAGTCAACGGTCTGATACGAGGTCAGTTCGGCCAGCTGAGCTGCTTTCTTCACAGCGTCGTTGATGTCGCCGAGCGAGTCCACGAGGTTGAGCTCAAGAGCTCTCTTGCCCGTCCATACGCGTCCTTCGGCTATCTGTTTTATTTGGTCTTGACTCATGCCTCGTCCGTCGGCGCAGCGTTGGGTGAACAGCTCGTAACCATTGTTGACCATCTTCTGCATCTGTGCGCGCTCTTCCACGCTCAGACCGTCCTGTATCATGGTAGTGTTGATGCCGCTATGAGCGTTGGTGGTGACACCGTCAAAATCGATACCCACCTTGTCGGTCAGTCCTTTGATCTTCGGCACGATGCCGAAGATACCGATAGAGCCGGTGATGGTGGTGGGTTGTGCGATGATATAGTCGGCATTGCATGAGATATAATATCCTCCTGAGGCAGCGTAGTCGCCCATGGAAACAACCACGGGTTTCTTCTCTTTGAGTCGGCTCAGAGCATACCAAATCTGCTCGCTGGCATAAGCCGAGCCGCCCGGTGAGTTGACACGGAAGACAACGGCTTTGATCTCTTCGTCCTCACAGATCTTGTCGATAGTCTCAACCATATCTTTGCCTATGATACCCGACTGTCCGTTGTCGCTGATCTCACCTGAGGCATAGACTATGGCTATCTTTTCGCTTTTCTTGTCGGTCTTGGTGGCGGACGGCAGGTTGTTCATCTTGCTGTGTGTGATGAGTTTGTAGTTGTCGGAGTGGCAGAGCTCGGTGAGCACATCTTTCATGCCCTCTATATAGAGCAGGGTGTCGGCCAGACCGGCTTTGACACACTCGTCAGCCTCTTCGAAGATAAGGTTGCGGTCAGCGAGCAGGTTGAGTTGTTCGTTGCTCAGGTTACGGCTCTGAGCCACGGCAGCGGTTATCTCGCCCCATAAGTCGCCGAGCATGACTTGTGTCTGTTGGCGGTTGGGCTCACTCATTGAGGTGAGGATATATGGCTCAACAGCCGACTTGAAAGTGCCGACCTTCATCACTTGTATCTCTACACCTAACTTGTCGTATAGCCTTTTCATGAAGCTGTAGCTTGAGTACAGACCGCGCCAATCGATTGACCCTTTGGTGTTGAGACACACCTTGTCAGCCACAGAGGCAATATAGTAGTCCGACTGACTGTAGGTGTCGGCGTAGGCAACGATGAACTTGCCCGACTCTTTGAACTTCAGAAGAGCGTTGCGTATCTCCTGGCGTGTGGCATAACCAGCCTGCATTTTTTCGCATTTGAGGTAGATACCGTCAATCTTATCGTTAGTGGCAGCTTTCTTGATGTTGCTAAGTATGTCATCCAGTCCCATTGTTGACAACGTAGAATTGCCCATGGCTCCCGAGAAAGCCGAAGCGTACTTGTCGTCATCGGAGGTGCGCTCGTTGACTATACCTTCAAGCGATAGTTTATATACGCTATGCTCTTTGATCTGAGTCGTTTCTTTGGATGACGATTGACCGAG
>CAMHOK010000096.1 GCA_946186735.1 uncultured Bacteroidales bacterium | reverse complement strand
AACATAGGTGCGAAGGAGCTATAGCGTTTGTTGTTGAACTCGGTGGCGGGCTTGACTTGGTAGCGTGTGAACTCTTTCTTCCATTCTGCCACTTTCTCGCACGCGTACTTGCCGGCGAGAGCTACATAGTCGTCGCTCTTCCATTGGAGGTAGGTGTCGTAGGCCTTGGCGGCATCTTTGTACTTACCCTGATAATGGAGTGTCTGCGCATAATAGAGGAAGACGGTGGAGTCGGGGTATCGGTTACGGATAGCGTTCTGGTAGGCGGAGGTGGCTTTGGTGTTGTTGATATGTCGGTAGCACTCTCCTTGTTTGAAAGCTACCTCGGCACGCCGTTGCCTGTCGTCGCGTTTGAGTTGTCGGTAGCAGGAGCGATAGAGCTCGGCTGCTTTGTAGTACTCGCCTATCTGATAGCGTTTGTCGGCTCGGCGTATCTTAGCTTGTATGCCGCATGACGACAACAATATGCTCGCCATGGCGAGCATACTGAGGATGAGGATATGATGGACTGATGATCGAGTCATTGATGATATGTTGTGAGGCGTGGCGGGTTACACCAGCTCGTGTATGATGAGTCCGCTACGCAACTTCGGTTCGAACCAGGTGGTCTTAGGCGGCATGATGTTGCCTGAGTCGGCTATGTCCATGAGCTGTTTCATGGTGACGGGGTAGAGAGCGAGAGCCACTCTCATCTCGCCTGAGTCAACGCGTTTCTTGAGCTCGCCTAATCCGCGTATGCCACCCACGAAATCGATACGTTTGTCGGAGCGCAGATCTTTGATGCCAAGTATCTTATCGAGGATGAGGTTAGAGGAGATGGTTACGTCGAGTACACCGATGGGGTCGTTGTCGTCGTAGCGTCCGGGCTTAGCTGTGAGCGAGTACCAGTGGTGGTTGAGGTAGAGGCTGAAGTTATGCAGGGCGACAGGGTGATAGATCGTCTCACCTTTATCTTCGACGATGAAGTCTTCTTCAAGAGCTTTGAGGAACTGCTCATCGGTGAGGTTGTTGAGATCTTTGACTACACGGTTGTAGTCGATGATCTTAAGCTGGTTATCTGGGAAGCAGACAGCGAGGAAATAGTTGTACTCTTCGTCTCCCCGGTGGTTGGGGTTAGATAGTTTCTTCTCGTTACCCACGAGAGCTGCGGCAGCGCTACGGTGGTGTCCGTCGGCTATATAGAGGTAGGGTATCTGAGCGAAGATGTCGGTGATACGTTTGATAGTGTCGCGGTCTTTGATAACCCAGAAGGTATGTGTGAAGCCGTCGAGGTCGCTGACGAAGTCGTACTCGGGAGTGCCGGCTGTTACCTGAGCGATGATCTGGTCAAGGTCGTCGCGGTGGGGGTAAGCGAAGAAGACGGGCTCGATATTGGCGTTGTTGATGCGCACATGCTTCATGCGGTCTTCTTCTTTGTCGCGTCGGGTGAGCTCATGCTTCTTGATCTTGCCTGTCATGTAGTCGTCAACAGACGCACCCACTACCAGTCCGTATTGTGTCCTGCCGTCCATGGTCTGGGCATAGACATAATAGTACTCTTCAGGGTCTTGAACGAGCCACCCTTTCTGCCTGAACATCTTGAAGTTGTCGAGCGCACTCTGATAGACTCTGGGGTCGTGCTCGTCGGTGCCGACGGGGAAGTTGATCTCGGGTTTGATGATGTGGTAGAGCGACATGGGGTTGCCTTCGGCTTCCTCGCGTGCTTCTTGAGAGTTGAGTACATCGTAGGGACGCGAGCTCACTTGTTTTGCTATCTCGCGTGGCGGGCGTATGCCCTTGAAGGGTTTGATTATTGCCATGGTATTGTGTGTTTGGTTGATGTGTTGGTTTATTTCTTTACTTCTGCTGTTTTGACCTCGTTGTTGCCCATCGAGCAGGTGCCGTTGAAGATAGCGTTAGGCTCGACGATGAGTGTCTGAGTGAACACATCACCCTTGAGGTTGCTGGTAGAGCGCAGTGCCAGACTCTGCTTGACATTGATCTTGCCGTCTAACTTGCCCATTATCTCGGCGTTCTGGCAAACGACATTGCCTTTGAGCAGACCTTGTTCGCCTATTACTACTTTGCCCGAACATTGAAGTTCGCCTTCTAAGGTGCCGTCAATGCGGATATCGCTGTCAGCTATGACGGTACCGATAATCTTGCTCCCTGCGGTGAGGGCGTTGTACAGATTGCCGACCTGCGGCTGTTGTGCTTGATTTGCCATGTATCGTTGAAATAATTGGTTAGTAATATTGTTTAGCCACTTTGTAGGGCGGTGGGTGCAGGCGGGTGCAACCACCTTTTTGTGCGGGTGCAAAGTTATACTTTTTTTTCCTAATGGGCAAATCTTTCTGAAAAAAATGCGTATTGTTTGCGTGTTATAAAGATATTTTGTATTTTTGCATGCTCAAAGGTAGTGCATTGAGAAATTTTATGCTGAAAGTGTTTCTTATATCTCTTGTTTTGCTGTTAGCGGCTGTGCTGTTGATGGCTGTTCGTATAGTGTTGAAGAAAGGCGGCAAGTTCTCGAGTCAGCATATCTCTGAGAGCCGTGCCATGCGCGAGCAGGGTATCACCTGTGCCACCTCCACCGACCGGCGAGACAGGAAGATGGCAGAAAAGAAGATGAACATCAAAGAGTTGTAAACAATAACAATTAATAAACAATATTATGAACAAAAATCAGATTATCTGTAATTCAGTATTTGCAGTGGCAATCATAGCCCTGTTCGTTCTTTATTTCTTCCCTTATCAGAAGAAGTTGGCTGAGCCTGAGGTTAAGCCTGTTAGTGCTGAGGAGCGTGTGCCGGTAGCTTATATCAACTTAGACTCTCTTCTTCAGAACTACACTTTTGCTATCGAGGCTAACGAGAAGTTGATGAGCAAGCAAGAGGATGCTCGTCTGAAGCTCAACACGCGTGCTCGCTCGCTGCAGAGTGAGATGGTTGATTTCCAGCGCAAGATTGACAACAACGCTTTCCTCTCGCGTGAGCGTGCAGAGAACGAGCAGAACCGCCTCTTGAAGAAACAACAAGAACTGCAGGACTTAGAGGCAAAACTGACACAAGATATAGTTGCAGAGAACCAAGCGTTGAATATGCAACTGGCTGATACCCTCGATGCTTTCCTCAAAGAGTTTAACGCAGACGGAAGATATCATATCATCTTTACCAACACTCAACGCGACAACATCCTTCAAGCTAATCCGGCTTACGATATATCGTCAGAGGTTATTGAAGCACTCAATAGCAGATACAATAAGAAGTGAACTCGCTAAGGCTGCTCTACAAACCCTATTGGAAATACATACTGACAGATGCTTTTCTGTTGGTAATAAGCTTTTTTGTCGTACTCGAATGGTTCCCGCTATCCACGCAGATACCTTTTCAGAAGTACGACATTTTTGCGCTTGTTTTTTCTCTCACCTGGGTGGTGATGAGTTATATAGGGCAGCGTTATGTGCGTATCAAGTATCTTAAGGTAGGCAGGGCGTTGCTCCGTCTGTTGTGGGTGTCGCTCATTGTGTTGGGTCTGATGTATGCTTACATGGAGATCCTCTCGCACGACATGAAGTACTCCATTTGGGTGCTTCTCACGATATGGATAGCTATGTTCGTGGCAAGCACTATATACATCCTCTTCTCGCATGCTTATCGTTATGCGCTCAATGTGGAGGACGAGGTGGAGCGTATGCCCCGAGGTCCGCGCGCTGTGCTGAAGGCTCCGGTGATCTACGATGAGCGAGAGACTGAGCGCTGCTATGAGAACATAGTCCAACAGACTTCACAAGAGACACTTAACTTCCTGCTGAAGTATATACGAGTGGCTTCGTCGAACACTTACACGATGAACACCTCGGAGCTGTATAACGTGAAGAAGTTGCGCGACTATCGTTTTGATGCTATCGTTAACTTCATGCCCTTGAACCAGATACGCGGTATCAATAAGCTGTTTGGTATCATCAACGACAAGCTGCCGGACGATGGTTTGTTCGTGTGCTGCTACGAGCCTCAGACGATGCTCAAGAAGCGTATCTTCGAGCAGTATCCTCCGGTAATCAACTTCATAGTCTATTCGTGCCTGTTCCTCTATAAGCGTGTGATGCCTCGTGTGGTGATGACCTCGCGTCTGTATTACGACATCACGGAGGGCAAGAACCGTGTGCTGTCGCGCTCGGAGGTGTTGGGACGACTATGCTACTGCGGCTTCGAGATAGTGGCAGAGCAGAAGTCGGACAACATGCTGTATGTGGTGGCGCGACGAGCATTCACACCAACGACCGTGCAACGACGCTTCTATGGCATGTTCATCAGGTTAGACAGAGTGGGGAAGAACGGCAAGAAGTTCAAGGTGTATAAGTTCCGCACGATGCACCCTTACTCGGAGTTCTTGCAAGAGTATATATATAAGAAGTACTCGTTGCGCGAGGGTGGTAAGTTCAAGCACGACATACGCGTCACCACTATCGGCAGGTTCATGCGCCGCTATTGGTTAGACGAGTTGCCGATGCTGCTCAATGTGTTGAAGGGCGACATGAAACTGGTAGGCGTGAGACCGCTCAGTCAGCAGTATTTCTCACTGTACAACAAGGAGTTGCAGGAGAAGCGAGTGAAGCATAAGCCCGGACTGCTCCCGCCTTTCTATGCCGACATGCCCAAGACCCTTGAAGAGATAGAGGCATCGGAGATGAAGTACCTCGAGGCATGCGAGCAGAAAGGGACACTGAGAACCGACTTCGTCTATTTCTTTAAGATACTCTATACCATCATCTTCAAACGGGCACGCTCGCATTAAGGCAGGTGCTCAAGAGAACGGAGGGGTAGGTGGTTGGACAAGAAGAGAACAGAATAAAGAACTAGATATAAACATTGTTGAAATGAAACGCTTTGCGCTTGTCATATTGTTGCTCTCGGTAGTGTTGTCGGGCCTGAGGTCGCAGAACATACCTGTGAGCATGGAATATACTCAGCTCTACGATTTTCTTGACGAGATGGCGGCCGACGGCTATATCCATCTCAACTCTGCCATCCGTCCTTATACGCGTCGTCAAGTGGCTGAGTATCTGAAAGAGATAGAGTCGCAGAGCACTTATTTCAACAAGCGTCAGGCGGACGAGTTGGCTTTCTACATGAACGAGTTTGCTTTGGAGCTTGACACGGTGCCCGACAACTGGGTGGAGTGGACCAACCGTAAGACCTTCAACCTCAGTCTGGCACAGCCCTCTTTCCATTATCTGACCAAGGAGAAGAACTTCAAGTTCACTATCCGTCCTATCTTAGGTATGGATATCTATGCGAGCAAGAAAGGTGCTATAATGAAGCGTTGGTACGGTGCTGAGATACAAGCCGACATAGTAGGACATGTGTCTATATGGGGTAGTCTGAGAGACAACTCATGGAACGGCAAGGCGATGCTCTCGTCGAAGTATTATGCTGACAACAGCGCTAAGATCGACGGTGCTAAGCTCACCAAGCCGGCTTATCTCAATAACCTCGCGGGCACGCAATATAAAGAGGCGTCGTATGGTGCCGATTTCTCGGACTCGCGCGGAGGTATATCGCTCTATACGTGGTGGGGCTCTATCGGCATACAGCGCGAGCGTATAGCGTGGGGCGATGCTTACTACTCGTCGAGCATATTGTCGGCACATAACCCGGCGGTGCCGATGATAACACTCAACCTCAAACCCTGCTGCTGGTTCGAGTTCAACTATTTCCATGCGTGGTTGGTGAGCAACGTGTTAGACTCCACCGACTACTACCTCGAGAAGACCACTGCCGGTTACGACAAGGAGTATCGTCCGCGAGGAAAATACATGGCAGCTAACATGTTCACTTTCTCGCCTATACGCCAACTCTCTTTCTCGTTGGGCAACTCCATAGTGTATGCTGAGCGACAGGTGCAGCCGGCTTACTTCATCCCTATCGCTTTCTTCAAGTCGCTCGACCACCTGCTCACCAAAGGGACGGGAACAGAGAACCAGAACTCGCAGGTGTTCTTCACTATCAACACGCGTAACCTGAGGCATGTCAATGTGTTCGCCTCAGTGTATGTGGATGAGTTCTCTTTCTCACGACTGCTCAAGAACAACCCCGAGCATAACCCCGTGTCGTATCAGGTGGGTATGTCGGTGAACAACTGGCCGGTGAAGAACCTGAGCTACCGTTTCGAGTTCACACGGTCGAACATCGCGTGCTACACGCACTCTATCAGTGTGCTCAACTACACCTCTAACTCTTATTTGATGGGTCATTATCTTGGCGACAACGCTCAGAATATTTATGCACAAGTGGCATATAAGCCCGTTCGCGGACTCAAACTGCAGCTCACATATACCAACGACACGAAGTATAACTCTTACTCGTATATGCGAAAAGATAAGAGCAATCCCGAGGGAGGTATAGGTCAGACTATCTCGCAAAAGCCTTTCGCAGAGAAAGTGTATCAGAACAACACTCTGACCTTCGGTGCTATCTATGAGATCTTCCAGAACTGCTATGCGGTGGTTGACTTCAGCTATAACAACGCTGTGGGTTATGCGCCATCGTCCACACCTATAGCCTCGGAGGACAGAGGTGGGGTGGATGCCAATGGTAACCGTGTCGTTCTCACGGGCGAAGAGCTGCAGCAGTATTATCTCAATAAGTTCTGCCCGCTCTATCTGCAAGGCAGCAATTTCACTTTCAAAGCCGGTCTGAGCTTCAGCTTCTAAAGCATAGACCGCTGCGCTGTTGGACCGCTGCGCTGTTGGACCGCTGCGCTGTTAGGGGTTAGACCGCTGCGCTGTTAGGGGTTAGACCGCTGCGCTGTTAGGGTTGGACCGCTACGCTGTTAGGGGTTAGACCGCTGCGCTCAGAGGCGTCTCAGCCGCATGGAGCTCCCCTCCTTGCGAAGGAGAAGCGATAGAGCCGCACCGAGAATGTCCGGTGGACATTCGAAGGAGTAATTGCGGCGCGCGACATGAACACCTTAGTCAGGGGCAGGGGTGGTAGATGTTCAGACCGCGATGCCGTTAGATACCCTGTGTAGAGACGCATTCACATGCGTCTCTACACAATGCGGATTCAACCTTTCACCTTTCACTTTTCACTTTTTACCTTCCTGGCCACCCGCCCCCTCACCCCCTCCCTCCCAAGGGCGGGGGAGACCATGCGGCGGGAGGGTATTCAACTATTCAACCTTTCAACTTTCACCTTTCACTTATCACCTTCCCAGCCACCCGCCCCCTCACCCCCTCCCTCCCAAGGGCGGGGGAGACCATGCG
>CAMHOK010000095.1 GCA_946186735.1 uncultured Bacteroidales bacterium | reverse complement strand
GCGGTCTAACAGCGAAGCGGTCTAACAGCGAAGCGGTCTAACAGCGAAGCGGTCTCACAGCGAAGCGGTCTCAACGCTTCCTCTTCCATGTCTGCGAGCGTCCGAGGATACCGGCTTTGTCGAGTGAGCCGCGCAGAACCAAGTCGCCGTTCTTGAGATAGATCTTACCATAGTAGGTCTTGCCCGTCTCGGGGTCTAACACTCGTCCGCCCACCAACTCACCTTTCTTCTCTTTCATGTCGCGGATGATGATGAGCTGTTCATAAGGCTTATCTTTGTCGGCTCCCTCACACTTGACGCACTTGCCTATGCCGTCGTCAACGAGCATCTTGGCTATCTTGCCATAATAGAGTCCGTTGTCGGCTTGGTAGATATGAATGATCGAATAGTTGTCGCCTGTCTTGTCGTCAACGGTCATCCAGTCACCTACGATCTGATTGACCTGAGCATGCATGACTAAGGCTGACAAGAGGATGATGGCAGAAAGAAAATAACGTTTCATAAAAGTTGAATAGTTGAATAGTTGAATGTTTTTTTAATTGGCAGACATGAGTCGGTGGAGATGGCAGAGCATGAGCTCGCCGTTCTCTTCTCTGAGGTGCATACCGTTGCCTTCGCAATAGCGGAACGCCTTGCACGAACGGCATGGCTCTATCTGACGCATCCACTCGCGGTTGCGGTAGTTCTCAAAACCGTTCTCCCATACCTGCCAGAAGTCATCTTTGTAGATATTTCCTTGGTAGTACTTACCTCTGATAGAGGTGCATGCCGATATGCTGCCGTCGATGAGTATAGAAGCCACACTGATGCCTGCGGCACAGTGGTAGAGGTGGTCTCTTACTTTTCCTTCCCAATCGCCTAAATAGCCCTCGCAGCTATACGACACATGTCGTCCTGCCTCGCGTTCTGATTGGATGAACTGCATGAGTCGGACGAACTGCTCATCGGTGAGAAGCAGCTCGGGGTTCTGTTTGGCTCTACCCATCGGGTCGATACCGAAGATACGCCAGTCTCTCACACCTATAGACCATAGGTAGTCTCTTATCTCGGGCAGGTGGTCGATGGTCCGCTGATTGACGCATGTGACCACATCCCATACCAGACTCTTGTCGGCAGCAGCGAGCCGTATGGCACGCGTGGCACAATCGAAAGCACGGGGACTCTGCCGGAGCCAGTTGTGCTGCTCTTTGAGTCCGTCGCAACTGATGGTGAGCGAGAGCAGTCCGGCCTCGCGTAACGCACGGAATCGCTCGGGCGTGAGCAACAGACCGTTGCTCACCATACCCCACGGATACTCTCTACGCTTCAGCTCGTACCCCACCTCCTCTAAGTCGCGACGCATAGTGGGCTCGCCTCCGGAGATAATAACCATCACCTTGTGAGGATCAACATGAGGAGTGATAGAGTCGATAACACGAAGGAAGTCCTCTTTGGGCATATCTTTCTGAGTGATCTCCGACCTACAGTCGCTGCCGCAATGCAGACAATGGACATTGCATCTGAGTGTCGATTCCCAGAATAGTTGACGCAGGACATGCATCTGCTTGAGGTTGTTCCTACGCAAGCGCTCCAACTCCAAAGCTATTCGCAGTTTGGTGTTCATATAGCAAGATCATTAGATAACTCACTTCTGTTCTTCGATAAAATCGACGGGAAGCGCTCCGTAGAGCACGACGGCAGGCTCATCTTGCAGCTCGGCTTTCTTCCTCGCCTCTTCCGCAGCTTTTTCTTCCTCTGCTTTACGGTGGGCAGCCTCTTCTTCGGCTTTCCTGCGTGCCTCTTCTTCGGCTTTCATGCGTGCCTCCTCTTCAGCTTTCATGCGTGCCTCTTCTTTGGCTTTCAAGGCTGCAGCCCGAGCCTCTTCCTTCTCTTTCTCTCGCCGCTTTCGCTCTTCGCGCAGCTTCTGTTGTCGTACACGTTCAGAGGCCGGAGGACCGTATAAGCACATGATCTCTTTGTTTCTCACCACCCGCTCTTTTTTCTCGGGAGCCGTTTGGTCCTGTGTGGTGTTGACTGCCGCTTTCTGTGCCTTACAGCCAAAACCCAACATCGCAATGAGCGATGCCAAGATAATGTTCAGACGGCTTAGAATCTTGATCTTCATAATCTTAAATCTTTAAGAGCGCAACTAAACAAACCGAAGGTTCTTAGTCTTGCCGAATGAATATAGTCTTTCTATTCGTTCACTTTGAGTACCACCTCTTGCTCATTCACTTGCAAAGAGCATGCCGTGTTGAGCATTAGTGGCAGGTTATGCTCCACATGTCCGGCAGGGAAGTTGAAGCATACGGGGAAGTCGTAGTCAGCCACGGCATCGCGTATCGACTGGTAGATGGTGAACCTGAGGTCTTCCACGTTCTCTTTGCAGTCAGTGAACTGTCCAACGATGAGTCCTTGGAGTTGCTCTAACATTCCCGACATACGCAGCGAGCGTATGACGCGGTCGATAGCATGGGCAGGCTCGTGTATATCTTCCATGAAGAAGATAGTCCGTCCGTCGTCCATATAGTCGAAAGGTGTACCACGCAGTCCGTAGCCCACCTGCAGATTACCTCCTCTGAGCACACCTGAGGCCGTGCCTATACGATTGAAGTCATGAGGACGCACAGCATACTCCACCTCTTTATCTTCTAAGAGCTTGCGAAGAGCGATGATAGGCTCAGCGTCGTCAGGCAGAGTGGTTATATGCTTTGCCATGATAGCGTGCAGCGACTTCTCTCCGAGCACCCCCATGAGGTTGTGCAAGCAGGTGATGTCGGAATAGCCAACGACGAGTGGCACATGGTCGGGATTGAGCTCTACACGGTCGAGGATGCGGCACAAGCCATAGCCTCCTCGCGAACAGAGAACGATGTCTATCGACGGGTCTTGAAGAGCCTCGTTGAGGTCGGCCAGACGCTCATCGTCAGTGCCTGCTAAACCGCCGAAAGATGAGCGGGCATGACGACCCTCACTCACCTGATAACCCCAACTCTCAAGACGCTCGTGAGCTCCGTTGATAAACTGCGGCTCAATAGCTCCGGAGGGAGAGATGATACGAATATGTTTCATTGTATATAGTTCTTTTCTTATTTTCCGTATTAGGTTGCCGACATATTGCCGGCATATCTTGAGCAAGCACTCAGCTTGTCTCGGTGCACTATCTTTCTTCAGATAGCGCACCGGACAAGACAATGGTGCATCTTAGGAGTTTCCTGCTCCAAAGCCTCGCGCTTATTTCTTGAAATAGCGGTTGTAGAGTCCTTCGAAGCCGCGTCCGTGACGAGCCTCATCTTTTGCCATCTCATGAACGGTGTCGTGGATAGCGTCTAAGTCAAGCTTCTTGGCTTTCTTGGCTATACGCAGTTTGTCTTCGCAAGCTCCGTTCTCAGCCAACATACGTTTCTCAAGGTTGGTCTTGGTGTCCCAAACGACCTCTCCGAGCAGCTCGGCGAACTTAGCGGCATGCTCAGCCTCTTCCCATGCGTACTGACGGAAAGCGGCGGCTATCTCAGGATAGCCCTCACGGTCAGCCTGACGCGACATAGCAAGATACATACCCACCTCCGAGCACTCACCGGTGAAGTGTGCACGCAAGCCTTCCAAGATCTCCTCATCGCAGCCTTTAGCCACACCCACTACATGCTCGCAAGCAAACTCTAACTTGTCGCTCTTCACTTCAACGAACTTCTCCTTGGGTTGCTTACATTGCGGACAACGCTCTGGAGGTTCGGGTCCTTCGTGTATGTAACCACATACACTGCACATCCATTTCTTTTGCATAATAATTTAGTTTTAAAGGGTTAATACTACAAATCATTTCTTTTTTATGAGCATGACCATCCCCAAGAAAGTGAGTCCGGCATTGAGCAGTAGTCGCTCGTGCGAGAACTCGTAGCCGTTGAACCACACTTTCGAGTTGACGTCAATGACCCATGTGATGACCGGTGCGGCTATCGCCACGAGTGGTAGCCAGCGGTCGCGTATCTGTACTTTGGTGAACATTCCGAAGCAGAACATACCCAATAGCGGACCATAGGTATAAGATGCCACCTTATATACCGTTTGTATCACCGAGTCGTCGTTGAGCAACCAGATGACATAGATACATATCGCCATTATCACCGCCATTGCCACATGCACCCATCGTCTGGTCTTGGTGGTCTGCTCGTCGGTAGCGGTGAGGTGCTTGGTCGAACGATAAGACGATAGTATGTCAACGGTGAAAGAGGTGGTGAGGGCAGTGAGAGCGCTACCGGCTGCCGAGTAAGCAGAAGCGATAAAGCCCACGATGAAGAGTATGCCCACTATCATTGGGAAGAACGAGCCTGTGGCCAGATAGGGGAACACATCGTCACCTTTCAGGCCCGATATATCTACCTCATTGACCTCAGCATAGCGGTACAACAACCATCCTAAGACGAGGAAGAGGAAGATGACCACTATCTGCATCAGGGCGCCCACGACTATGTTCTTCTGTGCATCTTTGGGGTCCTTGCACGAGAGCGTCCGTTGCATGAGGTCTTGGTCCAGACCGGTGGTGGCTATGAGCAGGAAGATACCGGCAAAGAACTGCTTGAAGAAGTACTTGCCGTCGTTGACATCGTCAAAGAAGAACATACGCGACTCCTCAGACTCTGCAAAGCCATCGAACGACACTCCGCTACGCATCACGAACACTATACACAGCACCACCGAGAGTATCAGACAGAGTGTCTTTAGTAGGTCGGTCCATATAAGCGAGCGCACACCACCTTTGAAGGTGCACAGATACACTATCGCCACAGTGAAGATAGCGTTCACCCAGAAAGGTATGCCCAGCGGACCGAACACCAAGAGTTGCAGCACCGAGCCTACCACGAACAAACGCACACCTGCTCCTAACATCTTACTCACGAAGAACAGCCATGCTCCTGTCTTATATGACGACACGCCGAAACGCTTGTTCAGATACTCGTAGATACTCGTCAGGTTCATCCTATAGTACATAGGTATGAGCACAAAAGCCACTATCAGCTGCCCCACCGTGAAGCCCGCCACCATCTGCATGTAAGAGAAAGCGGAGGTGTGCACCATGCCCGGCACACTCACGAAAGTAACACCTGAGATGGCAGCACCTATAGTGGACATTGCCACAAGCACCCAGTTGCTCTGACGATTGCCTGAGAAGAAACCGGCATTGTCGGCGTTCTTACCTGCCACGTACGACACCGAGAACAGCAAAGCAAAATAGGCTGCGATAACGATTAAGATAACTAATGGCGACATATCAATTGGTTATTTATGTTGTTCTTGTTCTCTTACTCCTTTTTCTACTCTTCATACAGTAAGTACTTACGTCTCTGCTCTTTGAACAGCTTCACATCTTCTTCCCAGCATGCTCGTATCTGCTCGGCGGTGCGCCCCTCCATGATCATCTTCCTCACATACCCCACACCTATGAGCTTCTCGAAGAAAGCAGAGAAGAACCAGTTGTCCATATTAAGGGCTTTATAAGCATCAATCAGATACTCTAAGTCCACACCTTTGCTCATAGCCTCCTGCTCGCTCATACGGCTCAGGTCGATGCCATGACACAGACGGTCTTGCTGTGGCGGACGGGGAGCCGAAGAGGTGCTGCGAGGCGTGAAAGAGAAGGGATAGTCTTGCGCCGGCATGTTTGGGTGACCATAACAGAGGAAAGGCAGGTCGGTACCTCTGCCAAGCGAGACAGGCGTTGCCTCGAAGAAACAGATAGACGGATAGAGATAGACCGCGAGCATATTCCTCAGGTTCGGACTGGGCGGCACAGGCAGACGATAGAGCGTTTGGTGAGTATAATGACGGCACTTAACCACCTTGATCTGACACTGTCGTTGCTCGGTCAGCCAACCCTCACCATTGACCATCTGAGCCAACTCACCCAGAGTCATACCATGCACCACAGGGATAGGCAGATAACCCACACCCGACTTATACTTCATGTCTAACAGTGGTCCGTCAACATAGAAACCATTGGGGTTAGGACGGTCGAGGATGATCATGAGCTTGCCGAACTCAGCACAGGCGTCCATGAGCCTCACCATGGTAACATAATATGTATAGAAACGCAGACCCACATCCTGTATGTCAAACAATAAGATATCGAACGAACGCATCGCTTCATCAGTAGGTCTCGACAAGTTGCCGTTGTACAACGAGAGGATAGGTACACCCGTCTTCTCGTCAACCGAATTGCCCACATGGTCGCCTGCTCCGGCTGTGCCGCGAAAACCATGTTCAGGCGAGAAGACAGCCACCACCTCAACTCCGTTTTCTATCAACATATCAAGCACATGCTTATCGCCCACCATGCCCGTGTGGTTAGACAACAGAGCCACACGCTTACCCTTGAGCAATGGCATATACTCTTCGGTACACTGAGCACCCACCACCACTTCTTCGGCAGCATAAGCGCAAGCAGACACACACATTATCAAGAAGATAAAGATACTATAAGCAAGATAACGTTTCATGGCACACCTATTTTTGCGCAAAGATACGAAAAATAAATCAAATTCTTAACTTTTCCGTTAAGTTTGTTTGAAAATGTTTTTGTAACTTTGCACCGCGAATGTCTCAGAGCGTTTTTTCTGAGCATGCAGTGCGTATGATTAGCATATACTAACCCCACAAAACTAACGATATGAAACGCATTCTTCCCCTCCTTCTTGTTCTGCTCTTCAGCCTCCGGCTCTTTGCCGGCGAAGCTCGTTATGTGTTCTATTTCATAGGCGACGGCATGGGTCCTAACGAAGTGCTTGCAGCCGAGATGTATCTTGCCGAGCTCAATGGCGAGATAGGTCGCAAGCAACTATGGATGACTCAGTTGCCCTACTCCGGTCAAGCCTCCACCTACTCTGCTTCTAACAGCATCACCGATTCGTCGGCAGCCGGCACGTGTCTGGCTACAGGCGTGAAGACCACCAACGGTGTGCTTGGTCAGACGCCCAAGGGCGAGCACCTGACCACTATCGCCGAGATGCTCAAACAGCGCGGTTGGGCTATAGGCATCACCACATCGGTGAGTATCGACCATGCCACCCCCGCCTCTTTCTACGCTCATGTCTCTCGTCGCGGCGACTACTACACCATCGGACGACAGATGATAGAGTCCGACTTCGACTTCTTCGGAGGTGCCACTTTCTATAAGCCGCTTGATGAGAACGACCCCACTCAGCCCTCGCTCTACGACCTGCTCGAAGAGAACCACTACATAGTGGCACGAGGCTACAATGATTATGTAGAGAGATCGATTGGTGCAAAGAAGATGGTGCTCATACAAGAAGGTGAGGGACTCAGTCGCGACTACAAAGGGTCGGGCATGATCCCTTACGCTATCGACAAGAAAGAGAGCGACCTCACTCTGCCTCAGATAACCTCTGCCGCCATCAATTTTCTCTCGCGCAACGAGCGTTTCTTCCTCATGGTTGAAGGCGGTGCTATCGACTGGGCTTGTCATGGCAACGACGGAGCCACCGTCATACACGATGTT
>CAMHOK010000094.1 GCA_946186735.1 uncultured Bacteroidales bacterium | reverse complement strand
AAAATATTGTTCGGATAGTATCCGAACGCAACGAACGTTGCATATTAGTTTCCGTGAATCTCCGTGTCAATCCGTGTTCGTTAAAAGCATCCGTGATATCCGTACATAAAGCTTCCGTGTCAGTTCCGTGTCAATCCGTGTTCGTTAAAAAAGCTCCGTGTAGAAAGACCTTCCGTGCGTTCCGCACATAAAACCATTCGTCAGATTCGTGAGATTCGTACAGGAAAAATATTGTTCGGATAGTATCCGAACGCAACGAACGTTGCATATTAGTTTCCGTGAATCTCCGTGTCAATCCGTGTTCGTTAAAAGCATCCGTGATATCCGTACATAAAGCTTCCGTGTCAGTTCCGTGTCAATCCGTGTTCGTTAAAAAAGCTCCGTGTAGAAAGACCTTCCGTGCGTTCCGCACATAAAACCATTCGTCAGATTCGTGAAATTCGTACAGAACAAAACAGCTTCCGTGCCAGTTCCGTGTCAATCCGTGTTCGTTAAAAGCTTCCGTGCGTTCCGCACATAAAACCATTCGTCAGATTCGTGAAATTCGTACAGAACAAAACAACTTCCGTGTCAGTTCCGTGTCAATCCGTGTTCGTTAAAAGCTTCCGTGTAGTACAGAAAAAAAACTTTCGTGTACAAATTTTTTTATTTGGTCATTTCAGAGAAAAGTGCTACTTTTGCGGTCGATTTTTGATTTTAATCGGATTGAAATCGAAAATCGGCGTCATTTGCCGCCATGTTAACTTGTTAATAAGGATACTTAAACGTTCAAACAATGGCAAACAGCAGATTTCAAGCTCTTGATCGTGCGTGGGAGCACCGTCCGGTAGAAGTAAGTACAGCCGGTAAAAGCGTTCAGACTATTTTTGCAGAGAATGTGTTTTCTCGTCAGCGCATGAGCGAATACATTGCGGACGCGACGCTTGTGCAGCTCTTCGATGTTATTGACAACAACAAACCACTCAGTCGAGACATAGCCGGTGCTGTTGCTATCGGTATGAAGAAGTGGGCAACAGAGCATGGGGCAACGCATTACACTCATTGGTTTCAGCCTCTCAATGGCGGCACGGCAGAGAAGCACGAGTCGTTCATCGAGATAGATCATAAGGGAGGTGTTATTGAGCAGTTGTCGGGCAATGAGTTGTATCAGCAAGAACCTGATGCAAGCAGTTTCCCGAGTGGTGGGCTGAGAAACACTTTCGAGGCTCGCGGCTATTCGGCTTGGGACCCCACCTCTCCTGCCTTCATCATAGGAGACACGCTCTGTATCCCCACTATCTTTGTGGCATATACGGGCGAAGCACTCGATTATAAGACTCCTCTCATACGCTCTATTGAGGCTATCGATAAGGCTGCTGCTGAGGTATGCAACTATTTCGATAAGAACGTTAAGCGCGTGCATGTCAATCTGGGCTGGGAACAGGAGTATTTCCTTGTTGACGAGTCGTTGTGGGCTATGCGTCCCGACTTAGTGATGACGGGGCGGACACTCCTGGGACACACCAGTGCAAAGAATCAGCAGTTAGACGACCACTATTTCGGCACTATCCCTGCTCGTGTCCTCAATTTCATGACCGAGTTGGAGCAGGAGGCTCATCGTTTGGGCATACCTGTTAAGACGCGTCATAACGAGGTGGCTCCTAATCAGTTTGAGTTGGCTCCTATCTACGAGGAGATCAACCTTGCTAACGATCATAACCAGCTGCTCATGTCGCTCATGGAGCGTATAGCTCGGAAGCACCATTTCCGCGTCCTTTTCCATGAGAAACCTTTCTCGGGCATCAACGGAAGCGGCAAGCACTGCAACTGGTCGCTGCAGACTAACACCGGCGTCAATCTGCTCTCGCCCGGAAAGAATCCTTATGCCAACCTGCAGTTCGTTACTTTCCTTGTAAACATCTTGATGGCAGTCAACGAGCATAACGGTCTGCTCAAAGCCTCTATCGCTTCGGCGGGTAACGCTCATCGTTTAGGTGCCAACGAGGCTCCTCCGTCCATCATCTCTGTCTTCCTCGGTACGCAACTCACAGCCGCTCTTGACGAGATAGAGCACGCCACTGCCGAGAAGGCTATCGTCATCAATGCCAAGAAAGAGATGAAGCTTGGAGTGGCGCATATACCCGAGATACTGCTTGACAACACCGACCGCAATCGTACATCGCCCTTTGCCTTCACAGGTAACCGTTTCGAGTTCCGTGCAGTGGGTAGTAGTGCCAACTGTGCTGCTGCCATGCTCGCGCTCAACTCGGCTGTGGCTAACCAACTGATGAACTTCAAGAGTGAGGTGGACGGCATGATTGCTGATGGCATTGCTAAAGAGAAAGCTCTGTTTATTGTTATTCAACGATACATTAAGCAATGTAAGGCTATCCGGTTCGATGGTAACGGCTATTCCGAGGAATGGATCGAACAGGCTCGTGAGCGTGGACTTGACACCGAAGTGAGCGTACCCAAGATGATTGATTGCTATCTGAGCGAGTCAAGTAAGACCATGTTTGCTCACACCCATGTGCTCACCGCCGATGAGCTGCGTTCAAGGTGCGAGGTCAAGTGGGAGAACTATTCCATCAAGCTGCAGATAGAGTCGCGTGTGTTGGGCGATATGGTTATCAATCATGTCCTGCCGGTGGCTGAGCGATACCTCAGTATCCTGCTCGACAACATCATCAAAACCAAGTCTATCTTCCTCGCAGGTGAGGCCGAGAGTCTGACCGAAGAAGACCGCTCGCTCGTAAGAAGGATAAAAGAGCATATCAGCGCTATCATTCGTGAGGTGGACGAGATGAAACAAAAACGCTCAGAGGCTAATCATGAACAAGATATGCGACAAAAAGCCATCCTTTATCACGATAATATCTTCCCTCTGATGGAGAGTATCCGACACCATGTCAATGCTCTCGAACTGGTGGTTGATGACGAGCTCTGGACACTGCCTAAATATCGCGAACTGCTGTTTATCAGGTGATAAACGGCAAAGAGAAAACAGCTGAAAATAATTCGCTGAAAGGTCTTGTCCATCCCAAAAAAAATGTATATCTTTGCACCCGATTAGTGGGGTGGACTACTTACTTTTAGCAATCGTATTCTTCTAAACTAATAATATAGTCATGGAACTTAAGATGCTGATAGGTCGAGATTTTAAGATAGCACAAAGAGTGCTTGTGTCGTTTGTCGGCGTTTTGGGCTTCTAACCTTAGAAACTTTCTGCAGTATGCTGTGGAAAGTTTTTTGTTAAATAATGATGCGCTCTTCCTCTAACATACAGCGTTTTCTGGCTTTCGTTGATCTGCATGTGCATTTTCGTGAGCCCGGTTTTGCCTACAAAGAGACGATAGCCACCGGCTCGTTAGCCGCGGCTGCCGGAGGCTATTCGGATGTCTTTACGATGCCCAATCTCAATCCCGCTCCCGATAGCCTGCCTGCTCTGCAGGTACAGCAGCAGATCATCGACTCGACAGCTTGCGTCAATGTTCATCCTTATGCTTGTATAACGAAGGGGCAGAGGGGTGGAGGTGAGCTTGTCGATTTCAAGGCGTTAGCTCCTTATGTGGCAGGCTTCTCTGATGATGGCAAGGGTGTGCAAGACGAGCAGACCATGCTCGAAGCGATGCTCCGGTGTAAAGCAGTCGGTAGTATGATAGTTGAACATTGCGAGGTGGAGAGTCTGCTCAGGGGAGGATACATCCACGATGGCGAGTATGCTTTGCGTCATCATCACCGAGGTATATGCTCCGAGAGTGAATGGCGTGAGGTGGAGCGTAACCTGAGGTTGGTTGAGCAGACCGCCTGCCGCTTCCATGTCTGTCATGTGTCAACCAAAGAGAGTGTTCAACTCATAAGGCAGGCTAAACGACAAGGACTGCCCGTTACCTGTGAGACGGCACCACACTACCTCTTGCTCGATGATAGCATGCTGCAGGAGTCGGGCAACTGGAAGATGAACCCGCCTATCCGCTCTCAAGCCGACAGAGAAGCGCTCATAGAGGGTATTGAAGATGGTACTATCGATTGCGTGGCTACCGACCATGCTCCACATTCTCAGGAAGAGAAACAAAAAGGATTGGCGGCCAGTGCCTTCGGTATAGTGGGATTAGAAACAGCTTTCCCGCTCTTATATACCTATCTGGTGAAAGAAAAGATTATCTCTATGGATACGCTCCTGCAACTCATGGCCATACGACCTCGACAGATAATGAATATGCCACTGTCTGATTCATTCACTCTCTTCGATCTTGCCGACGAATATCTCATTGACCCGACTCTGTTCCACTCCAAAGGCCGTGCGACACCGTTTGAGGGTTGGCGAGTGAACGGCAGATGCCTGCTTACTGTGATTAACGGCAAAGAAGTGTATCGTCATCCTGATTACAAAGACTCATGATATGCAGCAACTCCAACTCAACATATTATCCAACACTCCCTTGCAGGTAGGTATCTATCATCTCCGACTCGCTTCGGCCGACCTGCGTTTCCTTGACCTTGTCGAGCATATCAGAGCCGGACAGTTCGTCAATGTGGCCATCCGGGGCAAGTATCTGCGTCGGCCTATCTCCATCTCAGATGTTGATAGTGAGAGTCTGTCGCTGGTATATAAGGTTGTGGGTGAAGGAACGGCGTTGTTGTCGCAGATGAGTGAGGGCGACAAGCTGGATGTGCTGATGCCCTTAGGCAATGGTTTTACGCTCGCTCGGTCAGGCTCGCGACCGGTGCTGATTGGGGGTGGAGTGGGCGTGCCTCCGCTACTACTGCTTGCAAGACAGCTCCTCCAACAGGGGATAAAAGCTGATATAGTGCTTGGCTTCAATACTCGGCACGACATCATACTCTACAACGACTTCCTCTCTCTGGGTTGCCCAACGCTCATCTCCACTGTCGATGGCAGTTACGGACAAAAAGGACTGGTTACCGATGTGTTGAAAGCTCAAGGTGCTAACAGCGTTAATACCTTCTTTTATGCTTGTGGTCCTAAACCTATGCTCCGGGCTCTCAAAGAGCAGATGACCATCGAAGGGGAGATAAGCCTGGAAGAGCGTATGGGGTGCGGCTTCGGAGTGTGTATGGGGTGCACATGTCAGACACTGCAAGGAAGTAAGCGGATATGTCGTGAAGGACCTGTGTTCAAAGCGTCAGATGTAATATTCTAAGCGTATGATGGACAAGAGACTGCAAATATTATTTTCGGGTTTGACTTTGCAAAACCCTGTTATCCCGGCTTCCGGCACTTACGGCTATGGGCTGGAGTTTGCCGAGTTGTACGATATCAACTGCTTAGGGGCATTGTCAATCAAAGGAACCACTGTTGAGCCGCGTCATGGCAATCTCACACCCCGTATAGCCGAGTGTGAGGCAGGACTGCTCAATTCTGTCGGACTGCAGAACCCGGGCGTTGAGGAGGTGAAAAAGACTATCTTACCCCAACTCAGGCAAGTCTATCATCAACCTATTATTGCTAACATCAGCGGCTTTTCTATCGACGATTATGTGTATCTGACAGAAGCCATGAGTGAGGAGGAACAGGTGGAGATAATAGAAGTCAATATATCATGTCCTAATGTTCACAATGGCGGCATGTCGTTTGGTGTTGACCCGCTCTCGGCTGCCACAATAACCAAAGCTGTCAAGGCTGTGGCTACCAAGCCCGTGTTTGTCAAGCTCTCGCCAAATGTAACCGATATTGTTGCCATAGCCAAGGCATGCGAAGAGGCGGGTGCCGACGGATTGTGTCTGATCAATACTCTGCTGGGTATGCGTATCGACATCGCTCGGCGTTCTGCGGTGCTTAACAACCGCTATGGAGGGATGTCGGGGCCGCAGATCTTCCCCTTGGCTCTGAGAATGGTCAATCAGGTGGCAAATGCCACATCCCTTCCAATCATAGGGTGCGGAGGAGTGAGCTCCGCTAAAGATGTGATAGAGATGATGATGGCAGGAGCTCATGCTGTGGAGATTGGTTCGGCTAATCTTATCGACCCCTTTGTATGCAAGAAGATAATAGAAGAGTTGCCGGAGTTGATGGACCGACTCAAGATTGAAAACTTAACTGATATAATAGGAATAATCAAATGAAGATGACACCTAATAATGTAATCATAGCTTGCGACTTCGCGTCAACCACTCGCCTGTTCGAGTTTCTTAAACTCTTTGGTGAGCGTCGCCCGTACTTGAAGATAGGCATGGAACTCTTCTATGCTGCCGGTCCTGAGGTTGTCAGAGAACTGAAGCAAGAAGGTTTTCCTATTTTCCTTGACCTTAAGCTACACGACATCCCTAACACTGTCAAGAAAGCGATGGCTGTGCTCTCGCACCTTGATATAGACATGTGCAACCTGCACGCTTCGGGCACCTCAGAGATGATGCGGGCAGCCGTCGAGGGACTCACAAGAGAGGATGGTACACGACCCTTACTGCTTGCCGTTACGCAACTCACATCTACCTCCGAACAGCGCATGCACGACGATCTGCTCATCTCAGGAAAGATGGAGCAGGTGGTCATACACTATGCCCTCAATGCTAAGAACGCAGGTTTAGATGGAGTGGTGTGCTCACCCTTAGAGGCAAGACCGGTCAAACAGGCATGCGGTAATAGTTTTCTTGCCGTCACTCCGGGAGTGCGTTTCGCCGACTCGCTCAACCAAGACCAAGTGCGCGTTACCACTCCTCGTATGGCACGACAGATGGGCTCCGATTATATCGTTGTCGGGCGACCCATCACAGCCGCCGCCGACCCGCTGATGGCTTATCTTAGGTGCCTCGATGAATTTAATGGAAGTGTATAACCGCAATTATACAAAAGATAACAGACAAACAACAACACATAATCACTGCTTTTATGGAACTCAATCGTTCGCTCATAGCACTCGACCTCCTTCGTTTAGGCGCTGTCTTCCTTCGTCCTGATGAACCCTTTACTTGGGCAAGTGGCATACTCAGTCCTATCTATTGCGACAACCGACTGACTCTGTCGGACGTGGGCGTAAGAGAAGATGTGGAAAACGGCTTAGCAACCCTCATTCGCAACCACTTCCCCACAACACAGATATTGATGGGTACATCAACAGCCGGCATAGCACATGCTGCCATCACAGCCACAAAACTCAACCTGCCTATGGGATATGTGAGAGCTACGCAGAAAGATCATGGACGACATAATCAAATAGAAGGACGACTCTTGCCCGGTCAAAAAGTGGTGGTAGTAGAAGATCTTATTTCCACAGGCGGTAGCTGCTTAGAAGTGGTCAAGGTGCTGCGAGAGGCAGGAGCTGAGGTGTTGGGAGTGGTGAGTATCTTCACCTATAACATGCAGAAAGGAGTGGATGCCTTCCGCAAAGAAGGCGTGGTAAGCTATAGTCTATGCGACTTGGAAACGCTCCTTGAGGCGGCTGTGAACAACGGCTATATAAAGGCAGAAGATAAGCAACGAGTGATACGCTTCAGAAACAACCCGTCTGACGAGGGCTGGATGAATAAAGAATGATAAGACAAAACAATAGATAATCATCTTAACAATTTATAG
>CAMHOK010000093.1 GCA_946186735.1 uncultured Bacteroidales bacterium | reverse complement strand
GGCTCGTCGCCACGACAGACGGCGGCGAACTTGCTATAGTGGATGACGGGGTCGCCGAAAGTGCGCGGCATGTAACGGTTGACCTGAGCGATGATCTTCTTCGAGCACTCGGCACCGGAGAAGGCAATGTCGGCACTGATGCCGAAGGAGCAGTAGCCGTTCTCATCGGGCTCGCTGACATTGAGGAAAGTGGCATCGACTGGTATGAGACCGCTACGGAACAAGCTCGGCACCTCGCCAAGGAAACAAGGGATGGTGTCTGCCACACCCTCTCTCATGGCATGCCTGAGGTTGTTAGGAACGAAGATATTGAGTGCGTAGAACGAGTCGATGAGTTCGCGCTTGGCGTATGGTGCATCTTCTTTGTCAACACCAAAGCCGGAGATGATCTTCACATCTCTTAGCTCCGGTGCGCGCTTGGTGAGAGCTCGGAGTAGGACATTAGGTATGGATGTGGAACCTTGAACGACGATAGTGTCGCCTGACTCGATGATGCTGACAGCCTCTTCGGGGCTTACGTAATGGATAGGCATGTTGATTAGATGTTAGGGGTTAGACCGCTGCGCTGTTGGACTGCTGCGCTGTTAGATTATTTTCCGTAGTCTTGGTTGAAGAGGGCGAGGCGTTGGTCGAGCTCATCGTATTGGTCTTCACGGATAGCTGAGGCACAACCTCGCATGCCCTCTCGCTGTGCTCCGGTAGGACGGAGGGAGATGGCAGAGACACCATAATAGATGAGCTTGTTGAGCAGTTGCTCGCCCGTCCAGTCTTTATAACCGAAAGTGAAGAAGAAGCCATTGCCCACCTCTCTATGATCGGCATCGGTGTCGTAAACGATGTGGAACCCGTTCTTGAGCATGATGTCTTTGATGCGTTTAGAGCGTTTCTCATACTCTTTGGTGTGCTCCACAAAATTGAGCCGTCCTTGACAAGCCGCTTTCATCATGGCAGCCATGGCGAACTGAGTGGAGTGGGTTACACCTGACGATAGGCTATAGAGGATGATATACACGAAGTTACGGAGGAACTGCCCATCGTTGTCGTAGCGTTTGGCGAGGGCTTCGAAATGCCGGTGCGCCAGAGTGGGGTTCATAGCCACCATAGCCACACGCTGACCCGCATAAGAGAAGATTTTTGATGCAGAGATCATGTGGACGCAGTTGTTGGTGTATTTGCCCACCGTAGGCTGATAGGGCGGCTCGTAGGGGGTGCCGCGCTTCTCGCGGAAGTCCATGTTGAGGTAGGCCAAGTCTTCGATGACGAGCACGTTGTACTTGGTAGCTAATCTGCCGATGATCTCTAATTCTCGCTCGGTGAGGCACATCCACGAAGGGTTGTTGGGGTTGGAGAAGAGTATGGCGGCTATCTTACCGGTCTTGAAATGTCGCTCTAACTCGTCGGCGAGTGCTTCGCCGCGGAAGTCAGCCACATCGATAGAGTCAACCTTGACACCGATGACCTTACATTGCTGTTTCTGAACGGGGAAGCAAGGGTCGATGAACAAGACGGTGTCGCGCTGTGCGTCCAGTTGCGACATGGTGAGATTGAGAGCGAAAGCGGCCTGCATGGAGCCCACAGTAGGCACAATACAATCTTCGGGAATGTCAAGATTGATGAAGGCTTTGACGAACTCAGAGCCCCAGTGCTTGAGCTCGGGGATGCCTGTGATGATGGGATACTTAGAGCCATAGCCGGCAAGAAGGGCTTGGTGTTCGGCCTCTATTCCGATAACCTCGGAAGGCAAACCGGGTTCGCCTAACTCCATGTGAACGAACTCCTCGCCCGTGGCACGCTCTATATCTTTGACTACGCCCACCAACTGACGAATGCTGGCATTGCCAAGCTCGTGGGCATTCCTCAGACCAAAATCAATGCAGGTCTGATCAACCAATTGTTTGTTTAAAGGAAATGACATGTGTTTGGTGTTGGATTTAAGGATGGTGTGTTTTTCGTTGTGTTTAGTTGGGCAAAGATAGCAAAAAAATGTGAAAGAGGCAACAAAAAGAATAATAATAATCTGCATGTAAACGGCTACTCTGCTCATTGTCTGTATGATAAAGAGGGTGGCAGAGAGTTTTTAGTTTTCCGGCTTTGTGGTTAAATAAATTTTTCGTAACTTTGCGCGTTTTTTGTTAGGTATCAAAAACATTCAAAACGAAGATATAATGAAACGATTCAAATTATGGAATACGGTGTGCGGCTGGTTAGTGTTCGCAATAGCCGCTGCCACCTATCTTCTTACCATTGAGCCTACCGCCTCTTTCTGGGACTGCGGTGAGTTCATCTCGTCTGCTTATAAGTTGGATGTGGGTCATCCGCCCGGAGCACCTTTCTTCATGTTGATGGGTCATTTCTTCTCGCTTTTTGCCAAGGATCCGTCGCATGTGGCAATGTGCTGTAATGCTATGTCGGCTCTTGCCTCCGCGTTCACTATCTTGTTCTTGTTCTGGACAATCACGGCTCTTGCTCGCAAGTTGCTTATAGGAGCGAACGACAAGCTCAAGCCCGTGAGTGCTGAACGTGGTGAGGAAATGACTGTGGCTCAAGGTATAGCAGTGTTAGGTGCGGGAGCTGTAGGTGCTCTTGCTTACACTTTCTCCGACACTTTCTGGTTCTCGGCAGTCGAAGGCGAGGTCTATGCATCGTCGTCGTTGTTCACGGCGGCAGTCTTCTGGTTGATGCTCAAATGGGACGAGAACGCAGACGAGGAGGGTTCAGACAAATGGCTCATTCTCATTGCCTATCTCATGGGATTATCTATCGGTGTGCACTTGCTCAACTTGCTGACTATCCCTGCTATTGTGCTCGTCTATTATTTCCGTCGCTATGAGTTCTCGTGGAAAGGAGTGCTGTTGGCGCTGCTGGCTTCGGTGGCTATACTTGCCTTTGTGCTCTATGGCATGATACCGGGCATACCGACATTGGCAGGATGGTTTGAGCTGTTCTTCGTCAATGTGCTCTCGCTGCCTTATAACACAGGTCTGGCAGTCTATCTGGTACTTACGATAGCCGCTCTTGTATGGGCGATCTACGAGACTTATGTGGCAGAGAACCGGATGCGGATGAACATATCGTTCATTGTGGCTATAAGTTTTGCAGGCGTACCCTTCCTCTTCGAGAGTGCTTTGATAGGGGTGTTGCTGATAGCTCTTCTGACTCTGTTCCTTTTCAGCAAGTATCAGAAACTCAGTGCTCGTATCATGAACACCACAGTAATGATGGTGGCAGTCATACTGGTAGGCTACAGCTCCTATGCTGCTATCGTTATCCGTAGTGCGGCAGATACTCCTATGGACCAGAACTCGCCCGACAATGTGTTCTCGCTTAAGTATTATCTCAACCGTGAGCAGTATGGTGATCGTCCGTTGCTTTATGGTCAGACTTATGCGGCACCTGTGGAGCTGAGGATAGAAGACCAAGTATGTGTGCCGGTGGAGAATGAGGGCAAAGCACAGTATGCGCCGGCTCCCAAGACAGGTGAGAACGACAAAGACCATTATATCGTTACCGGACACAAGTCGTCGTATAAGTTCATGAAAGAGTTCTGCATGCTCTTCCCCAGGATGTACTCTGCCGATCAACGGCACAAGCAGGCTTATCAAGACTGGGGAGAGGTGCGCGGCAAGAAGATTCGTTATACCTATTGCGGACAGCGTAAGACAGAGACATGTCCCACTTTCGGTGAGAACTTGCGTTTCTTCTTCCGTTATCAGTGCAACTACATGTATTGGCGCTATTTCATGTGGAACTTCGCAGGGCGTCAGAACGACCTCCAGGGATATGGTGAGTTGCATAAAGGTAACTGGATATCAGGTATTCCTATGCTCGACAATGCCCGTCTGGGCGACCAGAGTCAGTTGCCTTCAGAGCTGAGGAACAACAAAGGACATAATGTCTATTACATGCTCCCGTTGTTGCTCGGACTGATAGGTATATGCTTCCAACTGTCGAGGAAGAAGAACGGCTATGAGAACTTCACTCTCACGGCTCTGCTGTTCCTGCTCACCGGTCTGGCTATCGTTGTTTATCTCAACCAGACGCCTTATCAGCCTCGTGAGCGCGACTACGCCTACGCCGGTTCGTTCTATGCCTTCTGTATATGGATAGGCTTAGGCGTGATGGGTTTAGCCGAAGGTCTGAACTCGCTGCTCAAAGACGATAAGCAAGGGCTCAAGGCGTTAGTGGCAACGGTGGTAACGATAGTATGTCTGGGCGTGCCGGCATTGATGGCACAACAGAACTGGGACGACCACGACCGCTCAGACCGTTACACATGTAGAGACTTTGGTGCTAACTATCTCAAGTCGTGCGAGAAGAACGGTATCATCTTCTCTAATGGCGACAACGACACTTTCCCCTTGTGGTATAATCAAGAGGTGGAGGGTGTAGGCACCGACCTTAGAGTGTGCAACCTGTCGTATGTGCAGACCGACTGGTATATCTCGCAGATGAAGCGTCCTTATTACGAGTCGGACGCGTTGCCTATCAGTTGGGAGCCTAAGGACTTTATCTCAGGCACCAACGAGGTGGTGTGGGTTGAGAACAAGCTCAATCAGCCTCTGACCGTCAAGCAAGCTTTCGATTTTGTTCGTTCCGACCAGGCTTATACCAAGCGTGATGGTGAGAACTTCTTGCCCACCGACCGCTTGTTTATCCCTATCGATCCTGCAGATGTTGAGCGCTCGGGCTTGTTCGAGCAATATAAGCCGGAGCAGTTAGCTTCAAAGATTGATATCGCCGTTAAGCGTCGTCTCACGAAGTCGGAGATGATGGTGCTGGAGATGGTGTCAACCAACCAATGGCAGCGACCTATGTATTTCGCTGTAACGGTGGGTAACGACTACTACCAGGGCATGGAGAAGTATTTCGAGCTGACTGGTCTGGCATATCAGATCACTCCTGTTGCCTCGGCTAACTCGCAACCGCGTGTCAATATCGATAAGATGTATGACAACATGATGAACAAGTTCAGTTATGGTAATGTCAACAAGAAAGGTATCTATATCGACGAGAACCTGATGCGTATGTGTCGTACTCACCGAATGATGTTCGGCCAGTTGGCAGAAGCGCTCCTGCGTGACGGACAGAAGCAGAAAGCTATCGAAGTGCTTGATCGTGCAGAGTTGGAGTTGCCTGAGTATAACATACCCTACGACTATACCTCTGCCACTATGGCGTCTTATTATTATGCTCTTGGTGAGACCGAGAAAGCCAACACCATGCTCACAAAGATTGCCGACAGCGATCTTGAGTATCTGGCATGGGGTGCAAGCCTCAAACCTCAAGAGAGAAAGGCTATGCAGCAGACCCTCACGCAACACTTGGCAATACTGGGATACGCCCTCCAGCAGTTCGAGAGATACGGTCAAGACGAGCTGTTTGAGAAATACTACGAGCTTTACAGCGTGTTTGCCAAATAAGCGCAGATAACGATGGCGCTGCCAAAAAAATACAATAGAAGCACAAAGAAATAACAAAAAATACACATAAATAGCAAAAAATAGCACTAACTATTTTGTGGATTGAAAAAAAAGTTATATCTTTGCAGTCGAAATGGTTAGGGAACCCCACAAGGTTCCCTAACTTTTATAAAAAACAGAAGGTCATGATAGACAAACAAACCCTTGAAGATTGTATTCGTCAGTTTCTTGAGGATACTGATGTAGAGCTTATTAGGCTTACTATTGACTCTAATCAGCACATCGAAGTGTTGCTCGATTCGTTCTCCGGTGTTGACATTGATTGTTGCACGCGTCTGACGCGTTTTCTGCAGCAGCAGTTCCTCTCGTTGCTCGACGAGTATGACTTGGAGGTTGGTTCGGTCAGTATCACCGACCCTTTCCTCACACCAATGCAGTATAAGAAGAACGTCGGGCATGAGGTGGAGATAACGGGGTTGGATGGAAAGAAGGTCAGAGGGCTGCTTGTTGATGCCGACGACGACACTTTCCTTGTTGATGTGGAGCAGATGGTGGCAGTGGAAGGAAAGAAAAGGAAACAAAAGCAGATAGTGAGCATAGAATATCACTATGGCGATGTCAAATCGGTAAGATACGATTTTAAGTTCTGAAAGCAAGAGGCTGTGTTCTGAAAGCAAGAGACAGTAGAGAAAATAAACATAACAACATATTAAAATGGCAACAAAAAAACAAACATCAGTTAACCTGATTGACACATTTTCAGAGTTCAAGGAGCTCAAGAACATCGACCCTCATACCTTTATCGGTGTCATGGAAGATAGTTTTCGTAATGTCATAGCCAAGATGTATGGTTCTGACGACAACTACGATGTTATCATCAACCCTGACAAAGGCGACTTGGAGATCTATCGCAACCGTGAGGTAGTAGAAGACGGAACGGTTACCGACCCTAATCGTCAGATAGCATTCACAGAGGCTCGCGAGATCGACGAAGAGTGCGAGATAGGTGAAGAGGTAACCGACAAGGTGGATTTCACTAAGTTCGGAAGGCGTATGATTCTTAATCTGCGCCAGACCTTGGCAAGCAAGATCCTTGACCTGCAGAAAGAAAACCTCTATATCAAATATTCTGAGATGTTAGGTCATATCGTTTCAGGCGAGTTGTATCAGGTATGGAAGAAAGAGATGCTTCTGCTTGACGAGGATGGTAACGAGCTTTACCTGCCTAAGCAAGAGCAGATACCTACAGATTTCTATCGTAAGGGCGACACTATCCGCGCCGTTGTTATCAAGGTAGAGAACAAGAACCAGAACCCCAAGATCATCCTTTCCCGTACATCAACCTTGTTCCTTCAGCGTCTGTTTGAACAAGAAGTGCCTGAAGTTCATGACGGCCTCATCTCTATCAAGAACATAGCTCGTATCCCGGGCGAGAGAGCCAAGGTGGCAGTACAATCGTTTGACGACCGTATTGACCCCGTAGGAGCCTGCGTGGGTATCAAAGGTGCTCGTATCCATGGTATAGTAAGAGAACTCAGGAACGAGAACATCGATGTTATCAACTATACCTCGAACATCAACCTTTATGTTCAGCGTGCTCTTGCTCCGGCAAAGATAAGCTCGATGGAGATCAACGAAGAAGAGAAACAGATCAATGTCTATCTCAAACCCGAAGAAGTGAGTCTGGCGATAGGCAAGGGCGGCTTTAATATCAAGCTGGCTTCAATGCTCACCGGCTATCAGATTGATGTCTTCCGTGAGATGGACGACGACGATACCGAAGATATCTACCTCGACGAGTTCAACGACGAGATCGATCAGTGGGTTATTGACGCTCTCAAAGCTATCGGTCTGGATACGGCTAAGGCTGTGTTGGCTCTGTCGAAAGAAGAACTGGTGGAGCGGACCGACCTGGAAGAAGAGACTATCGACGATGTCCTTCGTATCCTGGCTGAAGAGTTCGAGAACGATAAATAAACAAACGTCAACAACTTTCAATAATAATCAAATAATCATCAATTTATCAGACTATGGCAATCAAACTAATCAAAGCATGTAAGGAGCTGAACATAGGTATGTCAACTGCTGTTGAATTTGCCCAGAGGCAAGGAAAAGAGATAGCTATGGATCCTAATGTGCG
>CAMHOK010000092.1 GCA_946186735.1 uncultured Bacteroidales bacterium | reverse complement strand
AGCAACAGCCTTCTAAGCTGTGGGTCTCGGGTTCGAATCCCGACCGGATCACTTCTACAGACGAACACAACAAAAAGTTAGCAGATTACAAAACTGCTAACTTTTTCTTTTTATTGCCTTTAGATATGTTGTTCGGATAATATCCGAACGCAATAAACGTTGTATAATAAGTTTCCGTGAGTTCCGCACATAAAAGCATCCGTGTAGTTTCCGTGAGTTCAAAAGCTTCCGTGTAGTTTCGTGTCAGTCTGTGTTCGTTAAAAAAAGGACATTCCGTAGTTTCCGTGAGTTCCGTACATAAACATTCGTGAGATTCGTGAGATTCGTACAGCACAAAGAGCCTTCCGTTAGTTCCGTGTGTTCCGTACATAAACATTCGTCAGATTCGTGAGATTCGTACAGGAAAAATATTGTTCGGATAGTATCCGAACGCAACGAACGAAGCATATTAGTTTCCGTGAAACTCCGTGTCAGTCCGTGTTCGTTAAAAACAGAACATTCCGTGGTTTCCGTGAGTTCCGCACATAAAAGCTTCCGTGTGGTTTCCGTGTCAATCTGTGTTCGTTAAAAAAGAGTTTCCGTGTTCGTTAGAAAGAATCCGTGTAGAAAGAATTTTTGCGAAAATGTTTTGCAGTTCGAGAAAATATCGCTATCTTTGCAAAGTAAACATAATTAAGACGATAAGTACACCTTGCAACCCACACATGATTAAACTTAAACAGCAACGCACACCACAGTTATGATCATTTACTTCTCAGGCACAGGTAACTGTCTGTCTATCGCTCGCCAATTGTCAGAAAAGACAGGACAAAGCATCATGTCGATTTATGAGGCTGCTCAGACCGACCTCACGCAAGAAGAGATTGTCGGTCTGGTCTATCCTTCTTACTATTTCAACCCGCCGGCAGTAGTCAGCGAGTTAGTGCCTCATCTCAGTATCTCTCCTAACGCCTACACTTTCATCGTTGTTCCTTGCGGAGCTCAAACCGGCAACTCGATATGGAACATCTCTCGCATACTAAAGAGCAAAGGTATCAGTCTTGACTACTGCCATAAGGTGCGTGTGCCCGACTGCAGCGCTATCGGTTTTGGTCGCAACCCCAACGACCAGCAATGGAAATTTGCTAAGTACGCCTCACGCGTGGAGACGATAGCTTCCGACATCAATGCCCGTCGCCGTCGGCACCATTACGGCTCTTGGGGACCGGCCGGATGGATATGTGCCTTGCCTGCCGTCAAGCGTAAGACTCTTCCCCTTCTGCAACCCGAAGTGAACACCGACAAGTGTATAGGGTGCGAGACCTGCGTCCGCGTCTGCCCGCAGAAGAACATCGTCATGACTGACCCACCTGCCCATACTCCAACCGCCACTCCGCACACCACCGCGCAGATAGGCAACCGGTGCGTGCAATGCCTCAGCTGTGTTCATTTCTGCCCACAACAGGCGATAGAGATCAACGGCAAGCCCACCAACAAACAACATCAGTATCATCACCCGCTTATCCGACTCAAAGATATGCTCCGAGACTAATCTCTGAGCCTTTCTCTTCATAGTCGGATAGTACAATAACGAACAAGCAGCATACAACATACCAATAACCCATATAAAATCTTACTCTTATGCTTGGTGCCATCATTGGTGATATAGTGGGTAGTCGTTTTGAGTTCGACCCTACTAATGATTATCATTTTAAGCTTTTCTCCCCCGATTGCAGTTTTACCGACGATAGTATATGTACCATAGCCGTGGCAGATGCTCTGCTCAAGAACACGGATTTCGGTGCGACTCTGCATCGGTGGTGCCGTCGCTACCCTAACCCTATGGGCGGCTATGGCGGTTCGTTCCGCCGTTGGGTGATGAGCAACGATCCTCAGCCATACAACAGCTTCGGCAACGGCTCTGCCATGCGTGTTAGTCCCACTGCGTGGTGGTCGCACAACAGGACAGAGGTGGAGATGCTCGCCAAGCAATCGGCTGAGTGCACCCACAACCACCCCGAAGGCATCAAAGGGGCACAGGCAGTGGCTGTGGCTATCTACGACTGCCTCTACATGCGGCTTGACCTCTTGCGCGAAGGCAAAGAGCCTGACCGACAGACCATCATCGACAAAGGACTGCACCGAGCACTCGAGCTCTCGGGCTACGACATCCTTATATCCTACGAGCAAGTACGCAACCGCTTCGACGAGACATGTCAGGGTACCGTTCCCGTCGCTTTCCGGATAATAAGCGAGAGCCACAACTTCGAAGATGCTATCCGCAAAGCCGTTGCTTTAGGTGCCGATGCCGACACACTCGGCGCCATCGTAGGCAGCATTGCAGAAGCCGTCTGGGGCATACCCGATGAGATCAAACAGCAGGCATTGACCTACCTCACCGACGAGATGCGCGACATAGTAGAACAGTTCTATAAGGTGAGCACACAAGGGCAGTGCCTCCAACTGAGCATTAAGGAACCGCTACAAAAGAATAAACGAAAGAACGATGGATCATCTGCCACATAACCCCGCTATCCTTGTCTCGGCTGTCAACATGCTGTTGCGAGACGAGGAGTTCGACACACTTGACGCACTGTGCAACAACTTCAACACCGAGCCGCAACGACTCAAGGACTACCTCCTCAAGAACGGGTACCGGTTCGACGAAGACCAATTGCAATTCAAGGCAGTATAGCACATGGACAAGAACATTATCGATATTGCCTATTGTTTCCTGCACCAGAAACAGCAGGTCTATCTCCATTCGCGCATGGATTGGCAGCGCGATGACATAGAGATGGCTGTTGCCGACTATGTCAGGCAGATGAACAAGGAGTTGTATATCCTTCTGTCAGCCGGCCTTCCCGATTTCCTCCTCACCCACTCTCGCTTCGAAGCAGACCTCAGCCACGCGCTCCAACAATTAGAACAACTGCAGCAGGTGAGTGAAGAGTTGAAGAAGAGTACAGACTAACCAAACATCAATCATTAAAACACCTATGAAAATCCTTCATACCGGCGACTGGCATTTGGGTCATGTGTTATATGGCTACGACCGCACCGAAGAACAACAGCAGATGCTTCGTCAGATGGTTGACATCGTCAGTGTAGAGCAACCGGATGTCTTCCTGCTATGTGGCGACGTCTTTCATACCTCGCAGCCCTCGGCATCGGTGCAGACAATGTTCAACCATGCCTTGGTGCAGATGCACCACGCCAGTCCTCAGACCACTATAGTGGTGACGGCGGGCAACCACGACAGCGCCACCAAGCACGAGATCTTCCGCACCCCATGGCAACAACTCGGCGTCTATATGATAGGCACGCTGTCGGCTGACCAACCCGACACGCATATCATCGAGATACCCGGCAAGGGCTATGTGGTGGCTTTCCCGTACATGCACGAGTGTGTGATGCGCAGCGGCATCGTCAACAACGTCTTACAGAGAGTAGGTGAGCGCAACACCACAGCCTTACCCGTCGTGCTGACCCTGCACACAGCTCTCTCAGGTGCCGACTTCACCGGTCATGACGACAGCAACGAGAAGACGATAGGCGGTATCGACACCATCAACGTCAACGACATAGCCTCCGACTACGACTACCTCGCCTTAGGACATATACACCACGCACAGTTTGTTCACACAAGTCGCCATAACGTCCGCTACGCAGGCTCACCACTGAGCGTGAGCTTCGATGAGTGTTACGAGCACTCGGTCAGTATAGTGGAGATAAGCAGCCATGGCGCACAACCCGAGGTGCGCACCATCGACATCAACAACCCGCACCCGCTCACCACTCTACCCATACAAGGCTTCGCCGCATGGGACGATGTCAAGCAACAGCTCACTCATTTCCCTGCCGACCTGCAATGTTATATCCGACTCAACGTCGAGGTAACCGACCATCTACCCTCCGACGCCAGACAGCAAGCACTTGAGGCAACCGAAGGCAAGCAATGCAGGTTCTGCTATATCAATGCCACACGTGCTAAGACAGAGACGCAACGACAGACGCAAGAGCTGACGGTGCAGGAGTTCCAACAGATGCCACCCATAGAGGTAGCACGTATGTTCGCACACGACACCGGAGCCGTCTTCGACGAACAGATGGAGCAGATGTTCAATCAGACATTACAAGCACTTAACGACACCACCAACTAACCATGAGACTCAAGAAACTGATAATACACAACATAGCATCGCTTGAAGACGCTATCATCGACTTCGATGCAGAGCCGCTGGCCGGTAGCGAGGTCTTCCTTATCACCGGCGAGACAGGAGCCGGCAAGTCCACCATACTCGACGCTATCTGTCTGGCTCTCTACGCTAACACCCCTCGACTCAAGAGCACAGGCATGAGCGGCAACTTAGAAGACGGCTCAAAGAGTGTGAGCATCAAAGATACCACGCAACTCATGCGCAAGAACACCCGCGACGCCTTCGTCCGGCTCACCTTCACCGGTAGCGACGGCAACGAGTATGAAAGCGAATGGTCGTTGCAGCGAAAGACGAAGAACATATCGAGGCGATGGTGCCTCAAGAACCTCACTCACCCCGAGCTCTCACCCGACGAAGGCAACGGAGCAGGAAGCACCAAAGACAGACCCATAGAAGAAGCTATAGTACGCGCTATCGGACTCGACTTCGACCAGTTCTGTCGCACCACCATGCTCGCACAAGGCGAGTTCACACGCTTCCTTAACAGCGACGACAAAGAGAAAGCTGAGATACTCGAGAAAGTGACAGGTAGTGAGATTTATTCCGCGATAGGAGCAAAAGTCTATGAGCTCACCTCTCTGCGCGAACGCGATTGGAAAGTCGCAAAAGAGAAGATTGAAGGAGTGAAGACCCTCACCAAGAGCGAGATAGCTCAGGTCCGTGAGCAGATAGAGACCATAATGACAGAGCAAAGGCAGCACCAAGCCTCTCTGAACAGACTACAAGCAAGCAAGACATGGCTCGAACAGCAGAAAATGCTCACGGCACAACTCGCAGCCGGAGCTAAGGCTCTCGCAGAAGCACAGGCACGTGTCGATAACGACGACTTCAGAACCGCACAAACGACAATACGACAGTACGACGACACCGCCGAGGTCAGGACTCATTACTCGCATATACAGACAGCACAACACACAATAACCGAACAGGGGGTGTCGCTCGCACGTGCCAACAGACAATATAACGAATTAGTAAGCGCATCAACTCTCGAACAACAACGACTGACTCAGTTGCAGCAAGCCTTAGCTCAGTTGCGACAACAAGTGGCGGACGAGCAACCTAAGGCAGAGCTGTACGACAACGTGCAGACCATAGGAGCACACCTCAAGTCGTTGACCAAGAACAGCAAAGAGCTGGATCATCGGCGGACCGAGCTACTTCAGCAGCAGAAACACAGAAACGACATCTTAGAACCTGCATATCGGAGACTGAATAACGAGCTCGAGGCGCTAAAGAAAGGTCTTGTAGAAAAGAAACAAGAAGTGGCAAGCGCCGAAAAAGAGTTGGCTGACCTGCACCTGACGGATATCTATAAACAACGAGACGCCCTATATCGCAGGAGCACCGACCTAAAACTCATCAACAGCTACACAGCAGCTTACGCAGAGGCTCTCAAGCGTAAGACGGCGACCGAAGAACGCCTCGCGGCTCTTGAGCAGCAACTCGAAGGACTCAAGAAGCAGATCGAAGCCGACGAACAGAAGCTGCACGATGCCGAGGTACGCAAGAACGCTCTGCAGCAAGTACTCGACCGACAGAAAGAGACTATCGACACCTTCGCAGTGACCATGCGCAGCCGACTCACCAAGGGCGACCTATGCCCTATCTGCGGACAGACTGTAGAGCACGACATACCGCACGACGAACAGTGGCGCCTGCTTGTACAACAAGCACAACAAACATTCGACACCGCAAAAAACGACTACGAGCAGTTAGCGCAGACGCAAAGTAACAACATGGCGCAATACCGCGTGACGACGGCATCGTATAAAGCACTGCGGCGCGAACTGGATGCCGACACCTCAGTGCACGACACTATGCAGCGACTGGTGGAGCAATGTGACAAGTGCGGCATGGCAGAACATACTCTGCAGACGCCTCTCGACACAGCCAAGCTCACAACCATGGTAGAAGCACGCCTGCTTGCCGACAACAGCCGACTCGAACAACTCAACCAACAGTTAGCCCTGGGAACAACGAAAGAGAAAGCCTTGGAACAGCTGCGACGCCAATACGACGACTATAACAAGAAAGTGGCGACCCTGACAGACACCCTGGCTGCGGCTCTCAAACAGCTCAACGACAACGAAGCAAAGATACGATCCACTGAGAGTGCCATGCAGGTCTTGCAAGCCGACATCAACGCTGCCAAGGAGGGATTAGAAGCATATATGCCTAAGTTAGAGCTACCCGGCAACCGGTTAGAGGTCGCCGAAACCATATACCAACACTTAGTCGCTGACTCAACCAGATATAAGAACAACAAGACTGCAATAGTACAGAAAGAGTCGGAGTGCGCTCTTCTCGACACTCAGCTCAGACAGGTGCTGAACGCCATCAAGGCCACAGAAGAGCTGCAGCCCGAGTGGAGAGGACGTGTAGGCACTATCACCCCACAGAGGGTAGAACAAATCGCTCAGAAAGCCGCTGACCTGCTGTCAACAGTGACGACAGCAGTGCAGATACGCCAACAGGCACTCCAACAGATCGACGCAGCTCAACAACAGATAGACGCTTTTGTCAGCCGACACGAAGGTATGTCGGCAGCGCAGGTCGAGCAGCTATGTAGGCTCACACCCGCCTATATAAGCTCGTTGCGAGAACGACTCACAGCACTCTTGACCGACGTGCAACAGCAGAAATCGCTCTACGAGCAGACCATGCGTCGGTACAACGAGCACCAACAGCAGAAGCCCGATGGCATCGACGAGCTCACCGAAAAGGCGGACTCACAAGGAACGGAAAACTCCTGTCTCCTTTCGGTCATAGCCGAAGCATTAGACCGCGAGCAGCGCGCCATCAACCTGCTGAGCGAGAGAAAAGGAGCTCTCGACAGACAACTCACCGACGATGCCTCAGCACGGCAGCAGCTCGGCACACTCATCGACTTGGCAGAACAAAAAAAACAGGACTACGAACGCTGGAACCGACTATGTAGTCTCATCGGCGACAGCAACGGGACGAAGTTCAGACGTATAGCACAAGGCTATATACTCGCCAACCTCGTGCAGTCGGCTAACGTCTATATGCAGAGGCTCACCAACCGCTACCTGCTCAGGTCGGTACCCGGCACCTTCATCATCATGGTTGAAGATGTGTACCAAGGCTATGTAGCACGACCGGCAAGCACCATCTCAGGCGGCGAGAGCTTCCTCGTCTCACTCGCTCTCGCACTCGCACTCAGCGACATAGGACAGAGCCTCAGAGTAGAGACACTGTTCATCGATGAGGGCTTCGGCACCCTGAGCGGCGAACCCCTGCTCAAAGCTATAGCTACACTCCGCTCGCTACGCAAACATGCGGGCAGACAAGTAGGTATAATAAGCCATATCGACGAAGTGCGCGAACGAATACCGGTGCAGATACAAGTACTCAGAGACAACAACCGCTCTGCCGCCAAGGTTAACATAACAACAGCCAACTGAAACCACAAAACCACAAGTTGTTGACTTTTATGAGTCAACCTTTCGAGGGAAAGACAATTACAAAAGCTTTTTGAGGATAGTATCTCAATTTTAGAGTGTATTCGCGCACGAACTAAAATTTCATAACCCGTTGATTTATAAAAGCAAAAGAGAGAACTTCTTATAGAAATTCTCTCTCTGCGGTGCGGACGAGACTCGAACTCGCGACCTACGGCGTGACAGGCCGGTATTCT
>CAMHOK010000091.1 GCA_946186735.1 uncultured Bacteroidales bacterium | reverse complement strand
GCTTATCTGGTTGTAGGAACCTCCCATGAGATATGTTATCCCGCAGGCAGCTCCTGTGGCGGCTACCACGCATCCGCAGAGAGCCGACAGTCGTCCGAGCGACTGTTTGATATAGATGACGGTGAGGTTGCTCAGGGCCAGCGCACGCAGTCGTTGTTCGTCAGAAGCATGGTGGTCGTTAGCATAGACTGCCACGGGCACTGTGCACGATATACCTTGGTTGCCGCTACCCGAGTTGCTCATCACCGGCAGCATGGCTCCTCCCATCCTTGCGTCGCACGCTCCGGAGGTGTAAGAGAGGATATGCTTGAAGGTGGTGTCACCTAAGAGGTCGTCGAGCTTACCCTCGTGGATGAGGCGACCTAAGCGATGTCCCCAACAGCCTTCGAAAGAGTACTCGGCAGCACTAAGGTCCATCTTAGCAGCATCGTCAAGAAAACGGAGGTCGTCGAGTGGAGCCTTCATGGCAAAGTCATACACTCTCAGCATGTTGAGCTCAACGGCGTTGTCAGCTTCTTTTTCGGTTAGTGTGCTGTTGTCTTTTTCTTTGTCCTCGACGAAGTGTGTGTGTGAGCCTGCTATGGTGGAGGAGGCTGTTCGGTCGCCTGCCGTCATGGTGCAATGGATATAGAGCACCTCGTCGGTCTTAGCCACGCTGATGCTGAGCTTGACGCGCTTGAGAAAAGCCTTGGCGTACTCCACGGCTTGCGGTGTCGTCTCACGGAGCACTTCTAACTGCCACTCGGAGTGCCCTATGGTGGTCCCTAAGGCGATGGCTATAGGCAGCCCTTCCATCTGAGTGTTAGGTATGCCCACACCCATAGCGTTCTTCAGTATGTTAGCACTGAGCTGACAGTCGATGGTGTCGGGCTCACACCCGAGCTTCTCTCGTGTGCGGGCAGCACACAACGCCACGGCGATAGGCTCGGTGCAACCTAAGGCGGGCACTATCTCTCGGTGCATGAGCGAGAGGATGTCAGAAAAACTTGTGTTGGTCATGGCAGGTAAGGTTACGTTATTCAGTCTTAGGTCGTCGGAAGATAGAGAGGGTGACAGCTGTTGCTATGCCCACATTGAGCGACTCTATGGTGTGCGCGTCCGCGGGGTAGGGCGGGATGAAGAGCGGCCGGGTGAGCAGTCCTCTTACCTCTTTGCTTATGCCGTTGCCTTCGTTGCCCATCACGATAAGACCTGCGTCAGACAAGCGCTTGGCATAGATATCTTCGCCTTCGAGCAGAGTACCATAGACGGGCAATGAGGGTAACTGCTGCCTTACCGATCGGATGAACTCCGGCAGAGGTGTGTAGGAAATATCTACCCGGGCTAATGCTCCCATGGTGGCTTGAACAACTTTGGGTCCGTAGCAGTCAGCGGTGTGTGGCGAGCAGACTATATGCTTGATACCGAACCAGTCGGCTGTGCGGATGATAGTGCCCAGATTGCCGGGGTCTTGAATATCATCGAGCACAAGTGTGAGCTCTCGGGCTATATGGTCAACGGTGGGCAGGCTCATCTCTCGCTTCTTGAAGACGGCTATCTGCGCTTGTGGTGTCGTCATCGACGAGAGCTGTTTCCTCTCCGCATCGCTCAACTCACCCTCATCGGCTCTGAAGACCGGAGCGAAAGAGCCTTCCAGCTCTTCTATACATCGCTTGCCTTCAGCCACGAAAAGCGACAAGAGGTCGCGGTTCTTCTTGAGCTGAAGGGAGCGTATGAGTTTGGCTTGGTTCTTGCTAATCATAAGCGGATGTGAGGTGCCTTGTTAATCGTGTTGCAAAGGTACTATTTTTCTTTGATTTGACAAAAAAAGAGCGCTATACTTTGCCGTTTTTAGAAAAAGTAGTACCTTTGTGGCGGTGCCGAAGAAGCTAAATGAGAAAAAGTGTACAACATATAAATTCTTTTTGTTTTTGTCTGTTAGCCTTGTTAGTCGTCTTTAGTGGTTGTAAGACGACTAAGTTCGTGGGCGAGAACGAGTATCTGCTCAACAAGGCTCAGATAGATGTCTCGACCAAGGAGGTAGATAAAGACAATCTTCGCAAGTATCTTCGTCAGACTCAGAACACCGAGGTGTTGGGTTTCTGGAAGATGCAGTTGCAGCTTTATAGTCTTCAGGGTAAGGACACGAGCACATGGTTTGCTCGTCAGCTAAGGAAGATAGGTGAGCCTCCCGAGATCTATTCGGAGCTTGCCACACAGGCGTCGATGACGCAGCTGACCAAGGCTATGCAGAACAAAGGCTTCTTCAATGCCTCTGTTGATACTCTCACGGAGATAACGGCGCCTAAGAAGTTGCGATTGAAGTATGAGATAACGGCTCGCGAGCCGTATTCTATCCGTTCGTATCGTACCCTGTTCACTCAAGAGTCGCTCATTCGTTATGGTAACGACAAGCTCCGATGTATGGTCAAAGAGGGTGAGCGTTACGACACCGAGGTGCTTGACGAGGAGCGTACGCGTATAGCCAACCTGATGCGTAACCACGGCTATTATTATTTCACTAAGGATTTTCTTGTTTTCAAGGCCGACTCGGCTCTGCACCAACATAAGGTGGACCTGGTGCTCACCACTTCCGATAATCTCAACAACGCTCCCGACACTTTTCGTCAGACCATCTTCACCAAGTTCACTATTCGCAGAGTGGAGTTTAAGATTGACACACTCTTGTCGGGTCGCGACATGATCCGTGAGCGTGTCCTTCGCGAGCAGTGTGCTATCCGCGAAGGTGAGCTGTTCAGCGAGCGCCGTGTGGAAGCGACCTATGCGGCTTTCAATGCCTTAGGGGCGGTCAAGTATGTGGATGTGGCATTCGAGCAGGTGAGCGATGATGAGTTGGATTGTGTGGTTACTATCACAAAGGGCAAGATCAACTCTGTCAGTGCTGATGTGGAAGGCACTTACTCGGCAGGCGACTGGGGTGTGGGTGCAGGTGTGGGATATGTTAACAGGAACATCTTCCGTGGAGCCGAGGAGTTGTCGGTCAATGCTAAGGGGTCGTACGAATGGCGTCAGAACGGAGGTCGTGCTATCGAGGCAAAGGTGGATGCGGCTCTGAGGTTCCCTAACTCGCTCCGACTGACAGTGGCGTATCAGTTCCAGAACCGACCGGAGGAATATACTCGTACTATAGCTAATGCGGGTATGTCGTATTCGTATCATCGTGCTCGGTCCAAATGGTATCATAACTTCTCCATCATTGATATAGGTTATGTCTATCTGCCATGGATATCTGATGATTTCCGGGCATATTTCTTGCAGAACAGCAACATACTCAAGTATTCATACGAAGACCATTTCATAGTTGACTGGGCATATAATGTGTCCTACTCGTCGTATAACTCTCGCCAGCCCCTTCGCAGCTACGGCACGGTCAGTCTGTCGTTGGAGACGGCAGGTAATGCTCTGTATGGTCTGAGCAAGGTCATCAACTTACCGCAGGATGAGGACGGAGCGTATAAGATCTTCAATATCCGCTATGCTCAGTATGCCAAGGCAGACGCATCGCTTACTTATCATCATATCTTCGACAAAGCCAACCGTCTGGTTTATCACATGGCCTTAGGTGTGGCGGTGCCGTATCTCAATGCCTCTTCTATACCGTTTGAGAAGCGTTATTTCGCCGGAGGTGCCAACTCGGTGAGAGGTTGGACGATGCGCAGCTTAGGACCGGGTACGTACAGAGGTGCGGGCACGAGGATAGACTTCAACAACCAAGCAGGTGACATCAAGCTGGATCTGAACGTAGAGTATCGTGTCAAGTTCTTTAAGTTCTTGGAAGGAGCGTTGTTTACCGATGCGGGCAATATATGGACCATCCGCGACTACGAGACTCAGCCCGGCGGACAGTTCCGTTTCACGGAGTTCTACAAGCAGTTGGCTTGGTCGTGGGGTGGAGGCTTGCGCCTTAACTTCGATTATTTTGTGTTCCGTGTAGATATGGGAGTCAAGCTCTACGACCCTTCTCGTATCAGCGAGGGCAAGGCATGGCGTACTGCCACTAACGGCTTGAACTGGAAAGATGATATAGCCTGGCATTTTGCTATAGGCTATCCGTTCTAACGACGATAGCTGACGGCCCCCGTAAAGTCTTTAAGACTCAATACGACTTAATACAAAAAACATAAGATGCTTAAGAACCATTATATCAAAGGAGTGTCGGAGGCGGGATGTGATGAGGCGGGTCGCGGTCCGTTAGCCGGTGGCGTGTTTGCAGCCGCTGTCATCCTCCCCGATGATTTCGAGGACGAGCGTCTCAACGACTCTAAGCAGCTCTCGGAGACGGAGCGTTATCTCTTGCGTCCTGTCATTGAGCAGTCGGCTGTGGCGTGGGCGGTGGCACAATCGACTGCTGAGGAGATCGACCGCTTCAATATCCTCAGAGCCTCTATCATGGCTATGCACCGCGCTCTTGGCATGCTCGGCGTTGAACCCGGTCATATACTCGTTGACGGCAATCGTTTCGTTCCGTATCTCTCGCCCACAACGGGTCTGGCTATCCCGCACCTCACTGTGGTCAAAGGCGACGGGAAGTACATGTCAATAGCCGCTGCCAGTATCCTTGCCAAGACCTATAGAGACGACTACATGAAAAGGCTCCATCAGCAATATCCTATGTACGGGTGGGACAGGAACATGGGATACCCGACCAAAGAGCACCGGAGAGCCGTCTTGCAGTATGGCATGACACCATATCACCGACGCTCTTTCACATTCAAAACGACTGACCTATAAAGAACAATATACAATGAGAGATTTCAGTATTAGTGCGTATAGACAACTGCTTGAGACTCTTCTCTCGCATGGCTATGTCTTCATGACGGTGGAGGAGTATTTCTCGGCTCAGAGTGTCCCCGACAGGGTTGTTGTGCTTCGGCACGATGTTGACCTCAAGCCGCAGAACTCATGCCTCATTGCCCGCTTAGAGCATACGCTCGGCATCAGTGCCACCTATTATTTCCGTATAGTGAGTCAGAGCAACGACCCTGACTCTATCAGTATGATAGCCCGACTCGGACATGAGATAGGCTATCACTATGAAGACCTTAGCACCGCTCAGGGCGACAAAGCAAAGGCTTACCAATCGTTCTGTGATAACCTCGACTATTTCAGGCAGTTCTATCCGGTTCGCACCTGTTGCATGCACGGCTCTCCTCACTCCGCTTTTGATAGCAGAGATATATGGAAAGAGTATGACTATAAGCAGCAGGGTATCATTGCAGAGCCTTACCTTGATACCGACTTCTCCAATATGTTCTATCTGACAGACACGGGGCGTTGTTGGGACGGATATAAGGTGTCGGTGAGAGATAAGATAGCTCAGCAGGTGGAGTGGCAGAAGCAAGGTCTCACTTATCACACCACTTTCGATATCATTGCAGCTGTCGAGGCGGGCACTCTGCCGCCACGGCTGATGATGACCACTCACCCACAGCGTTGGACCGACAACATGCGTGAGTGGTATAAGGAGCTCATCGTTCAGAACATGAAGAATATAGTAAAACGAATAATAGTAAAGAACCATTAAAATCATAGCTTAATATCATCAATGTTCACTCTCTCACTTGATAACCTGAGTATCGGTTATGGTACTTATGTCGTTCAGTCCTCGCTTGACCTCAGTCTGAGCGGTGGTCAGATGGTGTGTATGCTTGGTAAGAACGGTTGTGGCAAATCGACCTTGCTGCGCACCATGGCGGGGTTGCAACCGGCGTTGGGCGGAAAGGTGAGGCTCTTGCAGAGCGATGGTGGGCAGACCGCAGAGCAAGACTTAGTTATGATGAGTCAGTCGGAGCGGGCGCGCTATCTGTCGTTGGTGCTCACGGAGCGTGAGAGCATGGAGAGCACAAGGGTGAGGGAGATAGTGGCGATGGGTAGGTTCCCTTATACCAACTTCATGGGTAAGCTCACTCGGGAAGACCAACAAGAGATAGACAGAGCACTTGAGAGTGTAGGACTCGTTGACAAAGCCGATCATTATTTCAATCGCTTGAGCGATGGTGAGAAGCAGCGAGTGCTCATAGCCAAAGCATTAGCACAAACCACTCCTCTCATCTTGCTCGACGAGCCTACGGCTCACCTTGACCTCATCAACCGCATAAAAATAATGCTCATGCTTTCCCGTATGGCGCATGAGCAAAATAAGATTGTTATCGTCTCGACGCATGAGCTTGACTTAGCCTTGCAGATAGCCGACCGGTTGTGGCTCATGACTCCGGGTAGCGGAGTGGAGACGGGAACGGCAGAAGAGCTGACCACCTCCGGCGCTTTTCAGCGAGCCTTCGCAGATGAGAGTTTCTCTTTCGTTAGCAACAACCAACAGCTCAGTGTGGTGGTGAACAAAGGGTGAGACGAAGCCCGGTGGTGTGAGCGTAACTCTAAAGGATTATCCCAACCTTTCTAATTCGACGGTGAAGTGGCGCATGAGTGGTGCCTCTTTGACTATCCTTAGTCCGCGTGTTATCTGCTCGCGGCGGTCGTACACGTTCTTCAGTGCGGCAGCTATAACATCCATGTGGTTGTTGGTATAGACGCGGCGGGGTATGCAGAGGCGTACTAAGTCGAGTCCTCCGAAGCGGTTCTCGCGTGTCACGGGGTCGCGGTCGGCAAGGATGTAACCTATCTCGCATGCGCGTATGCCGGCTTCAAGGTACAGCTCGCAGGTGAGCGTCTGAGCGGGGAACTCCTCCTTGGGTATGTTCTCAAGCACTCGGTCGGCATCAACGAAGATAGCATGACCTCCGGCAGGACGCTGATAAGGTATGCCATACTCGTCAAGCTTCGATGCCAGATAAGCCACTTGGCGGATACGGGTATCGAGCATGTCGAACTCGGTGTTCTCGTCTAACCCGACAGCCAAAGCTGCCATGTCGCGACCGTTCATGCCGCCATAGGTGAGGAAACCTTCGAAAGGAATACAGAAGAGCTTGCAACCCTCGTACCAGTCTTCGCGGTTGGTGGCAATGAAACCGCCCATGTTGACTATGCCGTCTTTCTTTGCCGACATGGTCATGCAGTCAGCATAAGAGAACATCTCGAGTGCTATCTGTTTGATGGTTTTGTCGGCATAACCTTTCTCGCGTGTCTTGATGAAATAAGCGTTCTCGGCAAAACGCGCAGAGTCCATCACCACGGGCACTCCGTATCGATGACACAGCTCGCTGGTGAGGCGTATGTTCTCCATGCTCACCGGCTGACCGCCAACGGTGTTGTTGGTGACAGTGAGCACCATGAAAGGCACTTTCCCTTCGTTCTCTCTGAGCACTTTCTCGAGCAGCTCAAGCGACACATTACCTTTGAAAGGCAGTTCTCTTTGCGTATCTTTGGCTTCGGGGATAGTCACATCAATAGCTTTGGCATGACGACTCTCTATATGACCCTTGGTGGTGTCGAAATGGGCATTGCCCGGCACCACTTGCCCCTCTTTGACCAAGTAGGAGAAGAGCACATTCTCTGCTGCACGCCCTTGGTGAGTGGGGATGACATAACGAAAACCGGTGAGGCGAGTGATGGTCTCTTTCAGTTCGAAGAAACTGCGGGCACCGGAGTAACTCTCGTCGCCCATCATCAGTGCCGACCACTGACGGTCGGACATGGCGCCTGTTCCTGAGTCGGTAAGAAGATCGATGTAAACTTGCTCTGAGCGGAGCATAAAGACATTGTTCTTGGCTTCTTTGAGCCACTGAGTGCGTTCTTCACGAGTCGATTTGCGGATGGGTTCAACCATCTTAATCTTCCACGCTTCGGCAAAAGGTAATTCCATGGATTTGTGTTTTTAAGGTTAGTATTTGTGTTTCTTTAGCAGTTGGTGAGGCAAAGATAATCATTTTTTTTGACATGCGGAAATGTTTTGTTGATACGCTTCTTTTTTTCAATTTCGTTTGGCAAAAATTTGTGTGTTTTAGAAATAATTAGTAAATTTGCACCGCATATATG
>CAMHOK010000090.1 GCA_946186735.1 uncultured Bacteroidales bacterium | reverse complement strand
AGGAGGGATTCAACTCTTCAACCATTCAACTATTTAACTATTTAACTATTCAACCCGTAACTATTCAACTTTTCAACTTTTTTTTGCAGATTGTTTGTGGGGATGAAAAAAATGTCGTAAATTTGCACCCGCTTTCGGAAAAGGCTCTCGTGCAGAAGTAAACGGAAAGGCTTACCGCAAGGGCGACAAGACGACTCAGAAACAGTGCCGACGGGTACAATAAGGTGCCAACAGCGCAGCAAAGTGCCAAGCATAGTGCAGTGCCAAAGGTGCAGCAAAGTGCAAAAGCGCGGAGAAGTGCCAACAGCGCAGCTAGGTGCCAACAGCGCAGCGTAGTGCCAAAGGGTGCAAGCGGATGAGCGGTGATGTTGCCGGAGGTGAAGTGCTCCTGCCTTACCGATTAAACAGGACGTCAACGCCGAGTGCGTTGCGGGGTCCATAAATCATTAAATAAATGTACGCAATTGTTGAAATGCAAGGACAGCAGTTCCGCGCTGAAGCCGGTAAGAAGCTGTTCATCCACCGCATGGAACAGGCCGAGCAAGGCTCAACGGTGGAGTTTGAGAAAGTGATGCTCGTTGATAACGAAGGGCAAGTAGCAGTAGGTGCTCCTTTCGTTGAGGGCGCAAAAGTTATTTGTGAAGTACTCGACAACACCGCTCGCGGTGAGAAAGTGCTGGTTTTCCACAAGAAACGCCGTAAGGGTTACAAAAAACTCAATGGTCATCGTCAGAACCTCACTCAAGTACTCGTTAAAGAAATTGTTTGTTAAACCCCTTAAAACCAAAGAAGACTTATGGCACATAAAAAAGGTGTGGGCTCGTCAAAGAACGGCCGTGAATCAGAAAGCAAGCGTCTTGGTGTAAAGATCTGGGGCGGACAATTTGCTAAAGCAGGTAACATCATCGTTCGTCAGAGGGGTACCGTTCACAACCCCGGTGAGAACATGGGTATGGGTAAAGATCACACTCTGTTTGCACTTGTTGACGGAATAGTTACTTTCCGCAAGAAACGTAACAACAAATCATACGTCTCTATTGAGCCCGTTCAGACGGCTGAGGCGTAATGCGCAAACAAAGCCCTCTCAGCCGAGAGGGCTTTTTTGTTTACAGTAAGGATAAAAGGGACTAAACTCCTGAAAACGATAACGACTAAACGAAAACATTATACCATTATGTTAACACTCAAACAAATCTACGATGATAAGGCAAAAGTTGTTGCCGGATTATTAAAGAAGCATTTCCGTAATGCTGCCGAAGCTATTGACAGTGTTATAGCTCTTGACTCAGAGCGCAAGCTCAAGCAGCAGCTCAAGGACGCTGCGCAGGCTGAGATGAACCGTATCTCCAAGTCGATAGGTGCTCTCATGGCTCAGGGGAAGAAAGCTGAGGCAGAGGCGGCTAAGGCTCAGACCGCCGACCTCAAGAAGAGTATTGGTGAGTATGAGGCTCAGATGAAAGAGGCAGAGGACAAGCAGACTCAGCTCTTGCTCACCATACCTAACGTGCCTTACGACCTCGTGCCCGAAGGACAGGCTGCCGAGGACAACCTCGTGGTGAAGAGCAATGTGGGCGAGTGCACGCCCGACAGCACCGTTGGCAACTGGCAGACCACAGTGAAGAACGACGAAGCTAAGCTGCCGCATTGGGAGCTGGCAAAGAAATATAACCTTATTGATTTCGACCTCGGAGTGAAGATCACCGGTGCAGGTTTCCCCGTGTATATAGGTCAGGGCGCTCAGTTGCAGCGTGCCCTCATCAATTTCTTCCTTGCCGAGGCCAACCGTGCCGGTTATACCGAGATCATGCCTCCTACTGTTGTCAATGCCGCCTCGGGCTATGGTACGGGTCAGCTGCCCGACAAAGAGGGTCAGATGTACCACTGCGAGGTGGACGACCTCTATCTCATACCCACCGCTGAGGTGCCCGTCACCAACCTCTATCGCGATGTTATCCTCGAAGAGAAAGATCTGCCTATCAAGAACTGTGCTTATACCGAGTGTTTCCGTCGCGAAGCCGGCTCGTATGGCAAGGATGTGCGCGGACTGAACCGTCTGCACGAGTTCTCGAAGATTGAGATCGTGCGTATCGACACCCCTGAGCACTCGAAAGAGTCGCACCAAGAGATGCTCGACCATGTAGAAGGGCTGCTCAAGAAACTGGAGTTGCCTTACCGCGTGCTGCGTCTGTGCGGTGGCGACATGTCGTTCACTGCCGCTATATGCTACGATTTCGAGGTCTATTCAGAGGCTCAACACCGCTGGTTGGAGGTTAGCTCAGTCAGCAACTTCGACACCTACCAAGCCAACCGCCTCAAGTGCCGCTACCGTCGTCAGGACGACAAGAAGGTGCAGCTCTGCCACACCCTCAACGGCTCAGCCTTGGCTCTGCCCCGTATAGTGGCTGCCTTGTTAGAGAACAACCAGACAGAGAACGGCATACACATACCCGTCGCCCTCCAGCCGTATATGGGAACGGAGTGGATACGGTAGTCAGACCGCTACGCTGTCAGACCGCTGCGCTGTTAGACCGCTGCGCTGAAAGACCGCTGCGCTGAAAGACCGCTTCGCTGTCAGACCGCTTCGCTGTTAGAATAAAGATAACCATACTAATAACCAATAAACAAAACACACATGTATCAGGCTTTCCAAAAACACTTGCAGGAAGAGCTGCAAGGCATCAAAGACGCCGGTCTGTATAAGAACGAGCGTGTCATCATCACCCCTCAGTCGTCAGGCATCAAGGTCGAGAGCGACAAAGGTGAGGTTGATGTAATCAATTTCTGTGCAAACAACTACCTCGGTCTTGCCGACAACCAAGAGCTTATCGAGGCAGCTAAGGAGCGCATGGACCAACGAGGCTACGGCATGGCGTCGGTGCGTTTCATCTGTGGCACTCAAGATACTCATAAGCAGTTGGAGAAAGCTATCTCCGACTTCTTCGGTACCGAGGACACCATACTCTACGCCGCTTGTTTCGATGCTAACGGTGGTCTGTTCGAGCCTCTGCTCACCGACGAGGACGCTATCATCTCCGACGCTCTCAACCACGCCAGCATCATCGATGGTGTGCGTCTGTGTAAGGCAGTACGCTACCGCTATCGCAACGGCGACATGGAAGACTTAGAGGAGCAGCTCAAGAAAGCACAGGCTCAGCGTTTCCGTATCATCGCCACCGACGGTGTCTTCTCGATGGACGGCAATGTGTGTCCGCTCGATAAGATCTACGCCCTGGCTCAGAAGTACGACGCCCTCGTCATGGTTGACGAGAGCCACTCGGCAGGCGTGGTAGGAAAGACAGGTCATGGTGTGACCGAGCAGTTCGACCTGCGCGGCAAGATAGAGGTCATCACCGGCACGTTAGGCAAAGCTTTCGGTGGCTCGGTGGGCGGCTTCACCACAGGAAAGAAAGAGATCATCGATATGCTCCGTCAGCGCTCGCGTCCGTACTTGTTCTCCAACTCCATACCGCCTATGATTGCCGCTGCCGGACTGAAGACTTTCGAGCTCCTCACCCGCGACAACACCCTGCAGGACCGTCTGCACGAGAACACCGAGTATTTCCGCGATAAGATGTTGGCTGCCGGCTTCGATATCAAGCCCACACAGTCGGCTATCTGCGCCGTCATGCTCTACGATGCACGCCTCAGTCAGGAGTTCGCCGCCGCATTGCAAGATGAGGGTATATACGTAACAGGCTTCTATTACCCCGTAGTGCCTAAGGGTCAGGCTCGCATACGCGTACAGCTCTCAGCAGCTCACACACGCGAGCAGCTCGACAAAGGTATAGCAGCCTTCATCAAGGTGGGACGAGAGATGGGCGTGATCAAATAAGACGAATAGCAATCCTGAAAACAAGTCATCATGAAAGCATTAGTTAAGAGATATCGTGAGCCGGGCATCTGGATGGAAGAGGTACCTATGCCTCAGGTAGGTGTCAACGACGTGCTCATCAAAGTGAAGAAAGCCGCTATCTGCGGCACCGACCTGCACATGTATAAGTGGGACGAGTGGAGTCAGACCCATGTCAACCCGCCTTTCATCCAAGGTCATGAGTTCGTGGGTGAGGTGGTAGAGACAGGTCCGGGAGTGCAGCAGGTGAAGGTAGGCGAGCGAGTGACGGCAGAAGGACATATAGTATGCGGTCATTGTCGTAACTGTCGCCGAGGCTATGGCCATGTGTGCGAGAATACTAAGTCGGTGGGCATCACACGCGACGGCGCTTTCGCAGAGTATGTGTCTATACCCGAGAGCAATATCGTCAAGCTCAAGCCGCAGATACCCGATGATTTCGCAGCTATCATGGATCCTTTTGGCAACGCCACTCATACAGCTCTCGCTTTCCCTCTGTTAGGGGAGGATGTGCTCATCACCGGTGCCGGACTCATCGGCACGATGGCAGCAGGTATATGTCGGTTCGCAGGAGCCAAGAACATCGTCGTCACCGACCTCAACGAGTTGCGTCTGGACATCGCCCGTAAGATGGGTGCCACCCTCACCGTCAACGGCTCGAAAGGTGAGACGGTGGAGCAAGCCATGGACAAGCTCGGCATACGAGGCTTCGATGTGGGACTCGAGATGTCGGGTGCACCTTCTGCTTTCAACGACATGATAGAGCACATGTACCGCGGAGGTAACATAGCACAGCTTGGTATCCTGCCCTCCAATACCCATGTCAACTGGTCGGACGTCATCTTCAACGCTATCACCATCAAGGGTATAACGGGTCGCCGCATGTGGGAGACATGGTATCAGATGGAGCAGATGTTGCTCGGTGGACTCGACCTCTCGCCTGTCATCACTCACCGCTTCCGTTTCGACGACTTCCAGAAAGGTTTCGATGTGATGGTGAGCGGTCAGTGCGGCAAGGTGCTGCTCGAGTGGTAATAAATCCTTTGGCATGCTTATTGCTTTTGTCAGATAAACTAACCAATTACAAACATATCTTATGAAAAGAACGAACATCATTCTTACGGCAGTGCTCATGCTGATGAGTCTGTCGGTCTTTGCTCAGAGAGAAGGACTCTCTACTTATCAGTTATCTAATGGTCTGACCGTCTATCTGTGGGAAGACCACGATGCACCTGATGTGACGGGCTATGTGTCTGTTCGCGCAGGTTCGGTGGACGAGCCTAAGGAATATACAGGTCTGGCTCACTACCTCGAGCACATGCTCTTCAAGGGCACACAACGCATCGGCTCGGTGGACTGGGAGAAAGAGAAGCCTCTGTATGAAGACATCATCCGTCTGTACGATGAGTTCTCTGACGCTACCGACCCTAAGGTGCGCGAAGACCTCACCCGTCAGATCAACGAGAAATCGATGGAGGCTGCTAAGTATTCGACCACCGAAGACTTCTTCAACCTCATGGATTATATAGGTGCTGAGGGCGTCAATGCCTACACCACCTACGACATGACCTGCTATCATAACCATTTCCCCGGCAACCAGATGGAGCGTTGGCTCACTATCTTCTCCGACCGTCTCATCAACCCCGTCTTCCGCACTTTCCAGGCAGAGTTGGAGAACGTGTTCGAGGAGTATAACATGTACGAGGACAATATCGGCTCGCACCAGCGCAAGGCTATCATGAAAGAGGCTTTCAACGGCACTCCCTACGACCGCGATGTCATAGGCGTACCTGAGCACTTGAAGAACCCGCGTCTGAGCCGCCTCATCGAGTTCTACAACACTTGGTATGTGCCTAACAACATGGCGCTTATCCTTGTGGGTGACTTCAACTCTGAGGCAGCTAAGCCTCTTATCGAGAAGACCTTCGGTCGGCTCGAGAAGAAAGAGCTGCCCGAACGCCAACATTACGAGGGACCCTCTTTCAAAGGCAACCCGAAAAAGACCTTTAACATAGGCTACAACCCTGAGGTCTATTGGATATACAAAGGCACCAAGATCGACCACGAGGACCGCATACCTTTAGAGTTCGCTCTTGCTCTGCTGTCTAACGGAACGAACACCGGTCTGCTGGACAAGATATCGTTGGACGGTACGGTCAATGGTGCAGGTGCTATGCTCGACGCTCGTCGCGACATGGGTAACATCTATATCTATGCCATCCCTTATTTCGATGTCAACCAGATGCAGTTCGAGTCGAACTCAGCTACCGAGAAGATAGTGTTCAAAGAGGTGGATAAGCTCAAGAACGGACAGATAGAAGACTGGCTCATACAGACCGTCAAGGCTGAGTCGGACCAGAACTACAAGCTGGCTTTCGAAGGCTCATCGGCCAAGGTGCAGAACCTCATCTCGTGCTTCATCTATAACCTCCCGCTCGACGATATCTTCACCGAGAACGAGAAAATACAAGCTCTCACCAAAGAGGATGTGATGCGCGTGGCAAACAAGTATCTCAATGCCGACCACCTCACCGTGCAGTTCGAGGAAGGTACGCCTAAGAAGAACAAGCTGGCTAAGCCCAAGATCAAACCTCTGGAGCCTATCAAGGGTGTAGAGACCGAGTACTCGAAAGCTTTCAAGCTCATACCCACAGGCGAGGTTGTTGAGACCTATATGGACATTAACGATGTTAAGGTTGTCGATGTTGACAAGAACGTTAAGCTGCACTATACCCCCAACCCCAAGAACGACATCTTCACTCTCACCCTGCGTTATGGTGTGGGAACAGCCGAGATGCCTATGTTGGAGCAGGCTGTGTCGCTGATGAACCGTGCAGGTATCCAACCTCTCACCGACGCTCAGCAGTTCCGCCGCCAGTTGGCAGAGCTCGGAGGTCGCTGCGCTTACTCGGTGAGCAACAGCTACCTCACCATCTCTATCGTGGGTGAGGACAAGAACCTCGAGGAGATATGTAAGTTAGTCAACCGCCAGATACTCATGCCTAAGCTCGACCAACGCCAGTTCGAGGTGGCTCAAGGTTCAGCTTACCGCTCGCGTCTGCTCATCTCGCAGTACGATGAGGTACAGGCCGACGCTCTGCTCGAGTATGTGCTCTATGGCGACAAGTCGGAGTATATCGACGTTGTGCCGATGGCAGACATACGCGCAATGAACCTCACAAAGGTGAACACCACTTTCCTCCAGGCTACACGCTATGCCCTTGACGCTCACTATGTAGGTACACGCTCGATAGATGAGGTGAAGAACGCCCTGCCGCTGCAAGAGGATGTGCGCCCCAGCAACTCACCCGTCATACGCGACCGTAAGTCGTACGACAAGACACAGATATACTTCTTGCCTAACTCTAACGTGCAACAAGCCACTATCTACTTCTACTTCAACGGCAAGCCGTATTCTATCGACCAGTCGGTTGACTACCAGGCTTTCGACCAGTATTTCTCGGGCGGCTTCACCGGTATAGTGCTCGACGAGATACGTGCTAAACGCTCGATGGCTTATACCGCCACCGGTATGATGCGTCCGGGTGAGCGTCCGGGCAAAGACGGCTACTTCATGGGTTATATAGGAACGCAGTCGGATAAGGTGGCTGACGCTGTCAAGGTGTTCGTTGACCTTGTTAACAACATGCCTGAGTATCCCGAGCGCATAGAGTCGATCAAGGCATCGCTCCACCAGAGCCAGATGACCAACAAACCCTCGTTCAGAGCCAAGAGTATGACCTACGCACGCTGGCGCGAGAACGGCTACACCGACGACCCCGCTAAGCAGAACATAGCTCGCATCAAGAACCTCACCTTCGATGAGATACTCAAGTTCTACAAAGAGAACGTGCAAGGACAACCTCTGACCATACTTATCGTGGGCGACCAGAAGCTTATCGACCTCAAGGCTCTGCAGGCCGAGTACGGCAAACCTATCAAGGTGTCGAAATCGAAGATCTTCGCCCCCGTCAGCTGGGACTAAGCAAACAACAACAAAAAAAAGACTGCTTCGGCAGTCTTTTTTTTGTTAGACCGTTTCACTGTGAGACCGCTTCACTATTAGACCGCTTCGCTGAAAGACCGCTTCGCTGAAAGACCGCTTCGCTGAAAGACCGCTTCGCTG
>CAMHOK010000089.1 GCA_946186735.1 uncultured Bacteroidales bacterium | reverse complement strand
GCAAAGGTGAGACCGTTGCCGACACTGTAAGGGTAGTATCGTCTTTTGCCGATATCATTGCCATGCGTCACTTCAAAGAGGGTGCTCCCGCGGTGGCTGCCCGCTATTCACGCATACCTATCATTAATGCAGGTGACGGGGGACATGCACACCCCACTCAGACACTCACCGACCTGCTTAGTATTTATCGCGAATTAGGACATCTTGATAACCTCACTATCGGTTTGTGTGGCGACCTCAAATATGGACGAACTGTCCACTCGCTCATTAAAGCCATGAAACGCTATCAAGGCACACACTTCGTGCTTATCTCGCCTGACGAACTTCGGCTGCCGGACTACATGAAGAGCGAACTCAGAAACAACTTCACGGAAACGAGCACTTTGGAAGAGGCTATGCCTATGCTCGATGTGCTATATATGACCCGTGTACAACAAGAACGCTTCGCCAACCAAGACGATTATGAGAGACTCAAAGATAGTTTTATCCTCGATGCCAAGAAGATGACGCTCGCACGTGAGCACATGATTGTGCTCCACCCGCTACCTCGCGTCAATGAGATAAGCATTGATGTGGACAACGACCCTCGTGCCGCTTATTTCCGACAAGTAGAGAACGGTAAGTTCGTGCGTATGGCACTCATCTATACCTTGCTAAACAAACTCAGCGAACAGCCCGCACAAAGCAAACAACTCTCAGCAACCTCACATAGCTGCTCTAACGACCGCTGTATCACTCTCAGCGAGCCCGTACCCAAACTGTCGTACGTTGACAGCGAAGGTGTAGAACGCTGCGCGTACTGCGACCATCGACTCAAGAACAACTAAATATTCAACACTTCATCACTTCAACTCTTACCACTATGTCTCACATTTCTGATCGTATCGTTGGCGAAGGACTCACCTTCGATGATGTCCTTCTGGTCCCCGCTTATTCCGAAGTCCTGCCTCGCGAGGTGGAGCTTACCAGTCAGTTCACACGTAATATACGCCTCAACATACCTATCGTGTCGGCAGCCATGGATACGGTTACGGAGTCGAAGATGGCAATAGCCATCGCCCGTCAAGGAGGTATAGGCGTTATTCATAAGAACATGTCTATGGTCAATCAAGCAGCCGAGGTAAGGCGTGTGAAGCGTGCTGAGAACGGCATGATTTACGACCCTATCACCATCCGCCCCGAGCAGTTGGTAGGCGATGCTTTGAGGTTGATGCACGACAATCATATAGGCGGCATACCGGTGGTTGATGAGCACAACATGCTGGTCGGCATAGTTACCAATCGCGACCTCCGCTTCCAAGCCGACAAACAACGTCCTATATCCGAAGTGATGACCTCTAAAGGACTGATCACCATCACCGACACCACGGGAGTGGATGTGATAGATATCTTGCAAGCTAACAAGATAGAAAAACTGCCGGTGGTCAACTCCGAAGGAAAGCTTGTGGGACTGGTTACTTATCGCGACCTTGTCAAGAACCAAGATTTCCCCAATGCCTGCAAGGATGCCAAGGGTAGGTTGCGCGTGGCAGCAGGTGTGGGTATAACCGACGATGCCCTGGAGCGTGTAGAGATGCTTGTGTCGGAAGATGTAGATGCTGTCGTGCTCGACTCGGCTCACGGACACTCGCGCAACGTGATCAACACTCTCAAAGCTGTCAAGCATAAGTTCCCTGACTTAGACGTGGTAGTGGGCAATGTGGCAACGGCCCAAGCTGCACGCTACTTGGCTGACAACGGTGCTGATGCAGTCAAGGTAGGTATAGGTCCTGGATCGATATGTACCACACGAATCATTGCCGGTGTGGGGGTACCACAACTCACCGCTATCTTCGATACAGCACAAGCACTCGAAGGCACCGGGGTGCCTATCATCGCTGACGGGGGACTGCGTTACTCAGGTGATATAGTCAAGGCGTTGGCTGCAGGGGGCAACTGCGTGATGTGCGGCTCAATGTTCGCAGGCACAGAAGAGGCTCCGGGCGACACCATCATCTATAACGGACGAAAATTCAAGTCATACCGAGGTATGGGCTCTATCGATGCAATGAAGGCAGGCAGTGCCGACCGCTATTTCCAAGACACAGAGAGCAGTATCAACAAACTTGTGCCGGAAGGTATAGTAGGGCGGGTGCCATATAAAGGTAGTGTAGAAGAGACTATCTATCAACTCATGGGAGGCTTGAGGGCCGGCATGGGCTATTGCGGAGCTCACAACTTAGAAGAACTCCGACACACACAATTTGTTCGTACCACAGCTGCCGGCATGACCGAGAGTCATCCGCACGACATAACCATAACCAGCGAGACACCTAACTACACAAGAGCAAACTAAACAGCGTACTATGGACAAGATTCTTATTGCCGATTTTGGCTCGCAATATACACAACTCATCGCTCGGCGACTGCGCGAGCTGAATGTCTATTGCGAGATCTATCCTTACAATAAACTGCCGGAGCCGGACCAAGGAGTGCACGGACTCATCCTCTCCGGCTCGCCGGCATCCGTCACAGAGCCATCGGCTCCTCAGATAGACCTCACTCCTTTCTTTTCTCGTGTACCGATACTTGGTATCTGCTATGGCGCTCAGTATCTGGCTCACACTAATGGAGGTAAGGTAATGCCTTCGCCAAGTAGAGAATATGGTAGAGCTATGCTGCGAATAGCAAAATCTGACGACCCGCTCTTCGAGGACGTAACATCGCCGACACAGGTGTGGATGTCGCACGGAGATACTATCCTTCAGCTCCCGCCCAAGGCACATCGTCTGGCCTCTACTGCCGATGTTGAGAATGCTGCATACCGCTTCGATGATGCTCCCGTCTGGGCTATTCAGTTCCACCCCGAGGTCTATCATACATCCGAAGGAACACTCATCTTGCGTAACTTCGTGGCGTCGATATGCGCTTGCCGACAAGACTGGACTCCACAGAACTTCGTAGAACAAACAGTGAGTAACCTCCGGCAACAGTTAGGTAACGACAAGGTTATCCTCGGCCTGTCGGGAGGAGTCGATTCGTCGGTGGCTGCCATACTACTCAAAAAAGCTATAGGCAACAACCTGCATTGTATCTTCGTTGATAGCGGACTGCTCCGCCAAGACGAATATGCTCAGGTGTTGGCCTCTTATAAAGACTTAGGACTTAATGTAACAGGTGTTGATGCCTCAGATAGGTTCTTCACCGACCTTCAGGGAGTGGTCGATCCCGAACAGAAACGCAAGATTATCGGTCGCGATTTTGTTGAGACCTTCAACGAGGCAGCTCAAGCTATTAAAGATGTCAAATGGTTGGCACAGGGCACAATCTATCCTGATGTGGTGGAGTCGGCTTCGGTCAACGCTCCCACAGCTAAAATCAAATCGCACCATAATGTGGGCGGTCTGCCCGAGAAGATGCAACTGAGGATAGTCGAGCCTCTGCGTCTGCTCTTCAAAGATGAGGTGCGCAGAGTGGGGCGCTCGTTAGGTATGAGCAAAGAACTGATAGGCAGACATCCTTTCCCGGGACCGGGACTGGGTATCAGAATACTCGGGGAGGTAACACGAGAGAAAGTGAACATACTACAGCAGGCAGATAAGATCTTCATAGATAACCTCAAGAAAACAGGTCTGTACGACAAAGTATGGCAGGCGGGAGCTATCCTCTTACCTGTTCAGAGTGTGGGCGTGATGGGCGATGAGCGCACCTATGAGAGGTGTGTTGCTCTCAGAGCTGTGTCATCGGTGGATGGTATGACAGCCGATTGGGTCCATCTGCCTTACGATTTCCTCGCCAACACCTCCAATGAGATAATCAACAAGGTGAAAGGAATCAACAGAGTAGTCTATGACATCTCTTCTAAGCCGCCCGCAACTATTGAGTGGGAGTAAACAAAGTCTTTAGATGTAGAATATATTAAACCACATAAACTTATGAAAGTCGGAATAATTATGGGCTCAACGAGCGACTGGGAGGTGATGAGACCTGCCACGGTTGTACTTGAGCAGTTTGGTATAGAGTATGAGAAACGCGTCATCAGCGCTCATCGTGCTCCTCAAGCTCTCTTTGAGTGGGCATCTCAGGCCAAGCAGCGCGGTCTGAGCGTTATCATAGCAGGAGCCGGAGGTGCTGCACATCTGCCCGGAGTGATAGCCGCACTGACCACTCTGCCCGTCATCGGTGTGCCGGTCAGAAGCAAGACACTTGACGGACTCGACTCGCTGCTCTCTATCGTACAGATGCCATCCGGCATACCTGTGGCTACTGTGGCTATCGATGGTAGTAAGAACGCAGCACTGCTCGCAGTCAGTATCCTCGCACTACAATCGAAAACATTAGAAAACCAACTCATAGACTTCCGTAATCAACAAACACAAGCTGTGCTCAATGCACAGATATAAAGAAGATAGTATCGTGACACAACATTCAGCATATAGAATCTTTGTAGAGAAGCAAGCGGGGTTCAGAGTAGAAGCCCAAATGCTACTTAACGAACTGGTGGAGAACTTGCAAGTGTCAATCAGCTCGCTTCGATTGGTCAATGTGTATGACTTGTTCGGTTTCTCTTCCGACTTGCTTGAAAGAGCCAAGTATAAGGTCTTCGGAGAGATAGCAACAGACATGGTGAGCGACGACTGCGACTATCAGTCTCACCCTTATATCGCCATCGAGTATCTGCCCGGACAGTTCGACCAGCGGGCCTCGTCGGCTGTCGATTGTGTGCATCTGATTGACCCGCAAGCGCAAATAACTATTCGCAGCGGCAAACTGCTTATCTTCGGCGATGATACCGACAACGAGACCATCTCAAAGGTAAAGCACTATGTTATCAATGCCGTTGAGTCTCGGGAGAAAGATATGTCGAGATTGACGGAGTTAGAGATAGCTCAGAGCAAACCTATGAGCTCTTTGACGGGTTTTCTCTCGATGGACAAGCTTGAGCAAGCCGCTTTTATCCGTGATTGGGGTTTGGCAATGAACCAAGATGACCTCAGTGAGGTTGTACGCTATTTCTCTTCAGAGCAACGCGAGCCTACAGAGACAGAGATACGCATCCTTGACACCTATTGGAGCGACCATTGTCGTCATACCACTTTCACCACCGAGCTGGAGAACATAACGGTTGACCACTCGTTCATCCAACCGGATATCAGTCTCACTCTTGAGCGCTTCATGCACATCCGTCATTCTCTTCGGCGAGACGAGAAGAGCCTGTGCCTTATGGAATTGGCAACGATAGGTGCTCGCTATCTGCGCTCTATTGGTCGTCTTGACGACTTAGAACAGAGCGAGGAGAACAATGCTTGCAGTATCTTTATAGATGTCGATGTTGACTCACACACCGAGCGCTGGCTCCTACAGTTCAAAAACGAGACACATAATCATCCTACAGAGATAGAGCCTTTTGGCGGAGCTTCCACCTGCCTTGGCGGAGCCATACGCGACCCTCTGTCAGGTCGTGCTTATGTCTATCAGGCTATGCGTGTTACGGGCGCTGCAGATATATGGCAACCTGTCTCTCAGACGATGCCCGGCAAACTGCCGCAGCGCGTCATCTCAAAGAAAGCGGCTGCGGGCTATAGCTCGTATGGCAATCAGATAGGTCTGGCAACCACACATGTGCGCGAGATCTTCCACCCCGGCTTCGTGGCTAAGCGTTTAGAAGTGGGAGCGGTAGTCGGAGCTGTCAGAGCCTCGGATGTGCGTCGAGAGAGACCCATGGCGGGAGATATCATCCTCATGCTTGGCGGACGGACAGGACGCGACGGCATAGGAGGGGCCACCGGCTCATCCAAACAGCATACACAGACATCGCTCGAGACATGCGGTAGCGAGGTGCAGAAAGGTAACGCGCCGGTAGAGAGAGCTCTGCAACACCTCTTCCGCAGACCCGAAGTGACACGACTGATTAAGAGAAGCAACGATTTTGGTGCGGGAGGAGTGAGCGTGGCTATCGGCGAGCTGGCAGACGGACTCGACATCTATCTCGACCGTGTGCCCGTAAAGTATAGCGGGCTTAACCCCACAGAGATTGCCATCAGCGAATCGCAAGAGCGGATGGCAGTAGTGATCGAAGCTAAGGACAGAGAGGAGTTCTGCCGCTATTGCCAAGAAGAGAACATAGAAGTTACTCATGTGGCTGATGTAACCGACACTGCCCGTATGCGGCTGTTCTATCATCATGATGTCGTGGCTGACCTCAGTCGAGAGTTTATCGACAGCGCAGGAGCCAAGCATCATGCTCAAGCCACTATTTCAACGGTGGAAGAGAAAAATCCTTTTGCTGTCAGCATTGACGGTGCCAATCTCAGCGACAAAGTGCATAGAAGCCTTGCACGAGCTAATGTGACATCAGAGAAAGGACTCATCGAGATGTTCGACTCTACCATCGGTCGTTCAACAGTCCTCATGCCTTTTGGAGGCAATACACAACTGACAGAGACACAGGTGTCGGTGCAGAAAATTCCTGTTGATGGCTTTACTAACACGGCAAGCATCATGGCTTTCGGATATAACCCGTTCATCTCAGAATGGAGTCCCTACCATGGTGCTGCATACGCAGTGATAGAGGCATGTGCTAAGATAGTGGCTGCCGGAGGCAACTACTCAACCATGCGCTTCTCTTATCAAGAGTATTTCGAGCGTATGTCTGCCGACCCGCACTCTTACGGCAAGCCTCTGAGTGCTTTGCTCGGAGCACTGAAGATGCAACTCGACCTGGAGCTGCCTTCCATCGGGGGCAAAGACTCCATGAGCGGCACCTTCGAGAACATCAATGTGCCACCCACACTCATCGCTTTCGGTATAACAACGGCTAAGACCGCCGACATCATATCACCCGAGTTCAAGAGAGAAGGACATCACCTCTATCTGCTCGAACACAGACCGGAGAAGAACTATATGCCTGACACCGAGCAACTCAAGAGCAACTGGCAATGGCTTCATCAGGTCATCAAAGAGGGTAAGGTGGTCTCTGCATATTCGCTCGGTTTCGGCGGACTGATAGAGGCTTTGGCAAAATGTGCTTTCGGTAATATGATAGGAGCTGAGGTGAAGACCGACGAATCGGCACTCTTCAACTACTCTTACGGCTCAATACTGATAGAAGCTACAGAAGAACTCAGTCACTCATCGCTCGTCTATCTGGGCACTACTATCAAGCAGCAACAACTTATCATCAACCAACACTCGATGCCGCTCTTGTCGCTGGCTGTTAACACCTTCCGCCATTTTGCCGACATCTATCCCATCACCTCGCCTCTGAATAAGAAGTTAGAACAGCAGTTGTGGGACATCACTGAGTCAACCAATGCCGAACACCAATCGGCACCCGCCGAAAGGGCATTACCCCAACATCGTATCACCGACCATCCTATAGTCTTCATACCCGTCTTCCCGGGGACCAACTGCGACTACGATAGTGCTAAAGCTTTCCGTATGGCAGGAGCCGAGGTTCAGACCTTGGTCTTCCGACAACTCACAGCCGATGATGTGCTCCTCAGTATAGAACAGATGAAGCAGTCTATCGACCGTTGCGATATCATGATGCTTGCCGGAGGGTTCTCGGTGGGCGACGAGCCCGATGGCTCAGGTAAGTTCATCGCAAGTGTTCTCACCAACCAACTCATAGCCGAGGCTATCCAACGATTGCTGAGCAGAGGAGGACTCATACTCGGTATATGCAATGGCTTCCAAGCCTTGGTTAAGAGCGGACTGCTACCCTTCGGCAAACTCGGAGAACAGACAACCGACTCGCCAACGCTCTTCCGTAATGATATCAACCGACATGTCTCACAGATGGTTACCACACGAGTGGCGTCTTGCTCTTCGCCTTGGTTGACAGGCTTCAAAGAGGGTGAGACACATACTATCGCGGTTAGTCACGGAGAGGGAAAATTCGTGGTGTCTGAGCAAATGGCAAAACAACTGTTTGCTAACCGACAGGTGGCTTTCCAATATGCCGAACCCTATACCTTCGAACCAACGATGCAGTCGCCTTTCAATCCCAATGGCTCGTCATGCGCCATCGAAGGAATAGTAAGTCCCGACGGGCAGATACTCGGTAAGATGGGACACTCCGAGAGATACGAACAAGGACTGTTCAAAAACATCTCAGGCAACCCGCAACAATCAATCTTCCAAAATGCAGTCAACTATTTCAAAGGAAACCAACACTAACACATTAAAACACTATACACCATGGCTCAGTCATATCAACAAG
>CAMHOK010000088.1 GCA_946186735.1 uncultured Bacteroidales bacterium | reverse complement strand
CAAAGTTAGGCATTATTTTTGGAAGTTCCAATATTTAATTATAACTTTGCGCGATTTTAGATTTATGATGAGACGTCTCGCTAAATCTACTATGCCAAATCAGCTTATGTTATCAGGTTGAGGATTAATGGGGCATTAATAACTGAATAAATTATGCATTTGACACAAAACTATCGTATTCCGAACATCCTGCTCACCTTGGTCGGTGGGCGCGAATACATCGAACTGAAGCGTGCATCACGCAATCCACGAAAAGCACAGGAGTTAACCCTGCGTTCTATTCTCACATACGCTAAAGATACCGTTTACGGGAAAGAACATCATTTTGAGGAGGTCCTTCAAGCTAAGACAGCTGAAGACCTCTTCATTCGTTATCAAAAGGCGGTAGGCGCTCAAGATTACGAGGCTCTGCGCCCTTATGTTGAGAGACATAAGCAAGGTGAGAAAGATGTGCTTTTCCCGGGTAAACCGCGAATGTATGCCACCACCAGTGGTACCACCAGCAAACCTAAATGGGTGCCGCTCACCGATAAGTATCTGAAGAATGTGTACAAGAAGATGACACATGTGTGGCTCTACAACTATATCCGTCATAAACGCAAGACTTTTGCCGGCAAGGTGGTCTTCGTCGTAAGTAAGGTGGTTGAAGGTTATGCGCCCGATGGTACTATCTTTGGAGCTGTCTCAGGTGTGCTCCAACGCGATGCTCCTGAGCTCATCCGTGAGCACTATGCCTCCGTGCCCGACATCTTCTCTATCCCCGACTATGCAGCCAGGTATTACACCCTCATGCGTACTACCATACAAGAGAACGTAACCCTCGTCATCATGCCTAACCCCTCGTCGGTGGTAGAGATGCAGAACAGTCTGCAAGAAAACTACGACGAGATAGTCAAAGATCTGGAGAACGGTACGCTGTCCGACAAGTTTGATATACCTCAGGAAATACGCGACTCGTTGCAGCACCTGTATCACCCCAATAAGAAGCGTGCCGATGAGTTGCGCCGACTCAAAGAACAATACAACGAGGTCCTTCCAAAGCATTATTGGCCCGACGTGCAAGTGTTGTCAACATGGAAATGTGGTAACACACAACTCATTGCCGACAAACTTACTCATTGGTTCCCTGATGATTGTTTCTATCAAGAGCTCGGCTATTTCTCTACCGAATGTAGGTTCGGACTCGTACTTGACGACACCAACAACTCCGTGCTCTTCCCCCACATGCATTACTATGAGTTCGTTGAAGAGAGTGAGATAGGTAGCAAATCGCCCAGTTTTCTCCAACTCGACGAGCTGGTTGAAGGCAAACGCTATTGCCCATACGTTACCACCTACTCCGGACTATATAGGTACAACATGAACGACTTGGTAGAGGTCGGACCCTCATTCAAACGCACACCTACCGTTCACATGGTACAGAAAGTGAATGGTATCGTCAGCATGACGGGTGAGAAGCTCTACGAAGGACAATATATACAGGCCGTTCGTGAGGCAGAGAAAAAAATGCACCTCAAAACAAAGTTCTTTGTTGGTTTTGCCGACCTCTCAGCGATGGCATATCAGTTCTACTACGAGTTCGTCAATCAGGAGACCACTCAGGAGACAGCCGAGAAGTTTACTCGTACCATCGACTCTATCCTTCAGAGAATAAATATCGAATACAAGGCAAAACGTGAGTCGTTCAGACTCAAAGAGCCCGGTACGCACCGCCTCGGCAAGCATGCTTTCTCGCGCTTTAAGAAGAAAAGTCTGGATGACGGAACAGCTCGAGACGGACAATTCAAACTCAATCTGCTTATGCAAGATCCTAACCGACAAGATAAGTTCGATAAGATAGAGGAAGAAGACAAAAAAACAAATGTGAAAGACAATGTTCAACATACTCAGCCTGATGATAAGGTCAGCCAAGATTGATGGATAGACTCTCGGTTGAGATTAAGAAGTAGAATATGGAAAAACCATTAAACGCTTTTATTCCTAATTTCCTGCTCACTTGTGCAGGTGAGATGGAGCTCTTGAAACTCAAGTTGGTTTCGCGCAACCCCAAGAAATCGCAAGAAAAGACCCTTCGTCATATACTCACTTATGCTAAGGATACCGTTTACGGCAAAGAACATCATTTTGACGAGATCCTTCAAGCTAAAACAGCCGACGAACTGTTTGAGAAGTATAAGAAGTATGTGCCGGCTAACGACTACGAAGACCTGCGCCCCTATGTCGAGAGACACAAACATGGTGAGACAGATATTCTTTTCCCCGGCAAGCCGTTCATGTACGCTACCACCTCCGGTACGACCGACCTTCCTAAGTGGGTGCCGATAACCTACGAATATTTCAATGATGTGTATGGCAAGATGACACGTCTTTGGATGTATTCCTTCATCATGAATCGTCCGAAAGTGTTTACAGGCGTTTGTGTCAGTATCGTCGGTAAGACTATCGAAGGGTATGCTCCGGATGGTACTATCTTCGGCTCCGTCTCGGGCGTTACACAGAAGAATGTGCCTAATTTTCTAAAGCACCTCTATGCATCGCCCTATGCTATCTACGGCATCAAAGATTATAATGCCCGCTACTATGCTCTTATGCGTATGGGTATAGAGCGAAACGTGACGCTCATCATCACCGCCAACGCTTCAACCATCGTTGAGCTTGAGAACAATGCCAATCTCTATTACGATGAGTATGTCAAAGATATAGAGAACGGTACTCTGTCTGATAAGTTCAATATAGAACCGGAGATACGAGTGGAGATAGAGAAATGCTTGAAACCTAATCCTGAGAGAGCTGCCGAGCTCAGAGCCCTCAAAGAGAAATACGGCACGGTCCTGCCAAAGCATTACTGGCCCAATCTGCAAGTGCTTAACACATGGAAATGTGGCAACACTAAGGTCTATGTCGATAAGTTAGAAGGCTCTTTCCCTGAGCAGATGATGCACAAAGAGTTCGGCTATTTCGCATCAGAGTGCAGGTTCGGTCTTACCCTCGACGGCAGCAACAACACCGTACTCTTCCCGCATTATCATTATTATGAGTTTGTCGCAGAAGAGGAGCTGGGAACCGACAACCCGCATTTCCTCCAACTTGACCAACTGCAAGAGGGCAAACGCTATTGCTCGTATGTTACCACCCTGGCAGGACTCTACCGATACAACATGAATGACCTTATTGAGGTAGGACCCTTCTATAAGAACACCCCTACCGTTCACATGATTCAGAAAGTGAACGGGATAGTTACCATCACCGGCGAGAAACTGCACGAGCGGCAGTTCATTGAGGCTATCCATAAGGCAGAAGCTACGCTGAAGATGCCTCTGCGCTTCTTTGTAGGTTTTGCTGATGTGGAAGACTCGCGCTATCATTTCTATTACGAGTTTGCCGACCTCAACACCACCCAAGAGCAAGCCGAGAAGTTCACAGAAGAAGTGGATAAAGAGCTCCGACTTATCAATATCGAATACGAACAGAAACGAGTATCTCTCCGCCTCAAAGATGCACGGACCTATCGCCTGCAACGCGATGCCTTCGAGAAGTTCAAACAACAATGTATAGAGGAAGGCTTCCGCGACGGACAATTCAAAATCAACCTGTTGATGCAGGATGAGAAACGCCATGCTAAGTTCAAAAAACTGGTGATAGAGTAAGAGAAGGACATCAGTCATATCGTTAGTCAAAGCGAAGAAAATAAATGAGGAGGTGCAAGCAGCATCTCCTCACTTCCTTTTTTTCTTTCTTTCAACCGACCATCCGAACTTGCCTATACGCCGTCCGAGCTCGTAATACTGACCATGAGAGTAGGCTATGAGTTGCGCTTTCTCTAAGTCGAAATGACCGGTCTTGAGATCGATCAGACTATCATCGGCCTGCACATTGACCACATCGGCAATGAACATGTCATGACTGCCAAGCGGCACTATCTGCCTCACCTTACACTCGATATTCAGAGGACTTTGGGCTATCACAGGAGCGCTGACCACCTCACCCTTGATGGGAGTGAGATGCATCTCACAGAACTTATTGAAGTCTCTGCCCGACCGCACTCCACACCAATCGGTGGCGCGAGCAAGAGCACGAGTGGTCAGGTTAAGCACAAACTCACCTGTCCTCTTTATTATCTCGTACGAATGGCGCTCGGGACGAAGAGAGATGTAGCAAACGGGAGGATTGGTGCACACCGTACCTGTCCACGCTACTGTGAGGATATTATAATCGCTTTCATCGCTACCGCAACTCACCATCAGAGCCGGTAGCGGGTAGATCATCGTTCCGGGTTTCCAAGATACCTTGCCCATAACAAAGAGGATGTTAGTTATTTGTCGTAATCGTCTTTTCTCTTCGGATTCATCGGGAACCAACCTTTGCGAACACGCTCACGCTGCTGGAACAACTCGTGTATGCCCCAGAAAGAAGAGAAAGCAAACACGCCAAGACAGATAGATGCAAAATGATTGGTCGTTAATACTGAGCCGACCATCCCTAAAACGCCGGCAAGAGCAAAAGTCCACCACGAACGAACAGAGAAATAGTACTCAGCCTTGATGACTATCGGGTGGAAAAAACCGATAATAAGAAAGGTGCATAAACCTATAAGTATTCCTTCAATTGATTCGAATGACATAGCAAACAGCCTCTTCTTTTTTGAAAAGACCCGCAAAATTACTCTTTTTTACCGACTTGTACAACTCAACCACGGAAAATCACAATAAATGATTATAAGACCTTTGCTCGAACGAAAGCAATTTTTTCGTCATTTTTTGGTTGATATATGTTTTTTTTCTTAACTTTGCAGCCTAATGTGCGAATAAAAACAAATTGCCTATGGATCATTTTAACAATGTCGTGTTTATTCTGGCTCTTGTCGGAGTAGTAGTGTTTGTGGCTCTCTATTTTGTAGATGCCGGTTATGGGAAGATGATTTCAGAGAAATGGGGACCAGCTATCAATAATAAGGTGGGATGGATGCTCATGGAGTGCCCTGTCTTTTTTGTTGTGCTCTATCTCTGGGGTAGTTCGCCTGTACATTTCCAACTGCCCTATCTCGTGTTCTTCCTCTTGTTCGAGTTGCATTATTTCCAGCGCTCTTTCATCTTCCCCTTCTTGCTGAAGGGAAATTCGAAGATGCCTATCGTCATTATGGCTATGAGCATAGTCTTCAACCTTGTTAACGGATATGTGCAGGGCTATTGGCTGTTCGTGAAAGCACCTCAAGAACCATCTTATGAGATGATTTATACCGCTAATTGGTTCATAGACCCGAGGTTTATCATCGGAGTTATTATCTTCTTTACCGGTATGATTATCAACATTCATTCCGACTATGTCATTCGCCACCTGCGCAAGCCGGGAGATACTAACCACTATCTCCCGAAAAAAGGCTTGTACCGCTATGTTACCTCTGCCAATTATTTTGGTGAGATAGTCGAATGGTTGGGCTGGGCCATCCTTACTTGGAGCTGGGCAGGATTCGTCTTCTTCTGGTTCACTTGCGCCAACCTGGTACCTCGCGCCAACTCTATCTATCACAAGTACGAACATGAGTTCGGTGACGAGTTTGCTAACCACAAACCCAAACTGAAACGAGTAATCCCCTTTATCTATTGATATTGATTTATATCAACTAATATGCAATCAGAATTATTCACTCCCTATCAATTAGGACCAATCACATTGCGTAACCGCACTATCCGTAGTGCCGCATTCGAGAATATGTGCCCGGGCAACAAACCCTCGGAGATGCTCAAGAACTATCATGTGTCGGTTGCAAAAGGCGGTATAGGTATGACCACTATCGCTTATTGTGCGGTAGAGCGTTCGGGCGTCAGCTTCGATGGACAACTGTTCATCAACGACGAGATTAAGCCTGCACTCAAAGATATCACCGATGCTATTCACAAGGAGGGCGCCAAGGTGTCGATACAATTAGGTCACTGCGGCAACATGACCCATTTCTACACTTGCGGCTACACCATGCCTGTGGGTGCTTCAACGGGTTTCAATCTGTATTCGCCGACCTTGCATCGAGGACTCAAGAAAGATGAGATACATCGTATCGTCAAGAGTTTTGGCAAGGCCGTGGATTTCTGTCGCGATTGCGGCTTCGACTGCGTAGAGATACATGCCGGACACGGATATCTCATCTCTCAGTTCCTCTCACCATACACTAACCATCGTCATGATGAATACGGAGGATCGCTCGAGAACCGTATGCGCTTCATGAATGAGGTGCTGGATGAGGTGATGGCACACGCAGGCAATGATATGGCAGTGGTGGTCAAGACCAACATGTGCGACGGGTTCCGTTCGGGAATGCAGATTGACGACTGCCTGACCGTAGCCAAAGAGATACAGAAGCACGGAGTGCATGGCATGGTGCTCACCGCCGGCTTTGTTTCTAAAGCACCCATGCTTATCCTCGGCGGAGCTATGCCGCTCAAGACGCTGGCGTACTATATGAACCCGTGGAAGTTCTGGTGGCTCAAGCTCGGACTCGCTATCGGCGGACGACTGGTCATTCCTACCGTTCCTTACAAAGAGACTTATTTCCTTGAGATGGCCAAACGGTTCAGGAAAGAACTCCCGGATGCCACTTTCATCTATGTAGGTGGTATTCAGAGTCGCCAAAACTGCGAGACAGTGCTTGCCGAAGGGTTCCCCTTAATGCAGATGGCACATGTCCTCATTCAAGACCCCGCCTTCATCAACCACATGAAAGAGGCGGAAGAGAAAGACGAAAAAGAAGGCATGAACTATAGGTCAAAGTGCAAAAGGTCGAATTATTGCGTGGGACGCATGTACACCTTAGATATGAAATGTCATGAATGTGTGGAGAATATGCCGAAAAAACTTCAAAAAGAGATTGATAAGGCAGAAGCTGTAAACGCCAAACTCAATAATTGGTAATCATGCACTTAAAAACAATTATCCGTTCATTCCGCTTACGAACACTACCTTTGTCAATGTCGGGGATAGTGTTGGGAAGCGGAATGTCTTATTCATTGGTAGAAGACAAAAAGTATTTCTTCATTGTCTTTTGTCTGGCTATCCTCACCACACTCTGTCTTCAGATATTGAGCAATCTGTCAAACGAGCTCGGCGATGCTCTCAAAGGTACCGACGCCGACCAACACGCACGCGCTGCTTACGGCATGCAAGCCGGTGAGATAACGGCTAATCAGATGAAAATGCTCATCGGCATTTTTGTTGCTCTGTCTATCATCTTCGGTTCGGCACTGGTGTGGTACAGTTTCTCAACGCTTGCCGATTGGAGGGCGTTACTCTTTTTGTGCTTCGGACTGCTGGCTATCTTAGGTGCCATGACTTACACTCTTGGTAAGCATAATTACGGCTATCGGGGCTTGGGAGACTTGGGCGTGTTCCTCTTCTTCGGCCTCCTGAGTGTGATGGGTAGTTTCTATCTTCAGGCAAAAACAATGACCGTGAGGTGGTCATGGCCGCCGTGGCTATAGCTATGCCTATAGTGGGGATGCTCAACCTCAATAACATAAGAGATATGGACAACGACATCGCTCACGGTAAACGCACTTTCGCAGGAATATTGGGCAAGACGGGCGCAAAGATCTATCATACTGTTTTGCTCGTGTTGTGCTTCGCACTTTTTGTTTACTTGAAACGATATTATACGCTCTTCGTCCTCCCCGTGATGGTATGGCATCTGATTTATATCTTCACTCACCAAGAGGCGGAACTTGATAAACAAATGCCTGTTCTCATGTTCTCGACTATTGCTATTGCTTTCTTGGCATGCATCTGACGAGAAAAAGATAAGACTTTTGCCATAAATAGTTGTTCATGTCAATAAAAAGTTGTAATTTTGCAAGAGATTTTAGGCTATGACAGAAAAGGAAAAGATGCTTGCCGGACTTCGGTATGACGCGTGCGACAAAGAATTGATTGTAGAGTTGAATAACGTAAAGGTTCTTTGTCAGCAGTATAACAACTTGTTGCCTACTGATTTTGTGTCTCGCAAGGCTATGATCAAACAGATTCTCGGTCAGGCAGATGACGACACATTTATCAATCAGCCTTTCTATTGCGATTACGGGAAGCATATAAGGGTAGGGAAGCGTTTCTTTGCTAATTTCTGTCTGACCATACTCGACGAAGCTATTGTCAGTTTTGGAGACGATTGTTTTATCGGGCCGAATGTGAGTATTTATACCGCCTGCCATTCAATACAGCCTGA
>CAMHOK010000087.1 GCA_946186735.1 uncultured Bacteroidales bacterium | reverse complement strand
TCGGTCAAGACCTGGGGGAATTCAGAGGGAGCTGGTCGTATAGGACTTGCTCTAAGGGACTGCAAAGGTACAACAATTTTCCGAACAACCAAAACAATTTAGTATTTTTTTGTATGCTCAAAGATTTTATCATCGATCATATCCGTCAGCAGCTGCCTTACGAGCCTAATGAGGGTCAGGAGGCGTTGCTTGGTGAGTGGGGCTCTTTCCTCACCTCTCAGGCGTCCGACCGTCTGTTCATCCTCCGCGGTTATGCCGGTACAGGCAAGACCAGCATGGTGTCGGCGCTGGTCAAGGCTCTCCATCTGCTCAACCGGCCTACTGTCCTGCTGGCGCCCACCGGTCGGGCAGCGAAGGTGTTGTCGGCCTACTCGCAGTTCCCTGCCTACACTATTCATAAGTTCATCTACAGGCAGAAGCGGCTTGGTGAGAGCTCTTTCTCCGTGGCGCCTAACACCCATCCCGACACTCTGTTCATCGTGGATGAGGCGTCGATGATCTCCGCTGTTTCAGACAACCCTCTCTTCGGCACAGGCTGCCTGCTCGACGACCTCGTGCATTTCGTCTATTCGGCCGACCACTGCTCGATGATCCTCATCGGCGATGATGCTCAGCTGCCGCCCGTCGGACAGTCGGACAGCCGTGCCCTCTCTGCCGACTATATGCAGGGTTATGGGCTCAGCGTCAGCTCCTTCACCCTCACCGAGGTGGCACGACAAGCCCACCACTCGGGTATCCTCTTCAACGCCACGCATATACGCCAGCAGCTCCTTCAGCAGCAGGTCTTCGACATGCCGCATATCGTCACCGACGGCTTCACCGACATACGGCGTCTCACCGGTGCCGATGCCCTCGAGGCGCTCGAACGCTCGTACCGTGAGGCAGGAGAGGACGAGACCATAGTGCTCACACGCACCAACCGACGCATGAACCTCTACAACCAAGGCATACGCAGTCGCATACTGTGGAAAGAGGAGCTGCTCAACGCCGGCGACCGTATCATGGTCACACGCAACAACTATTTCTTCACCGAGCAGTACGAAGGTCTTGAGTTCCTCGCCAACGGCGACATGCTCTGTGTCCAACGCGTACGCAAGCAGCGACAGATGTATGGCTTCACTTTCGCTGACATCACCCTCCGCTCGCTCGATTACGACTGGGAGATCGATGCCATAGCATGGTTAGACACGCTCAACACCGACTCGCCCGACGACAACTACCAACTCCAACGCACCCTCTTCGAGCGCATCAGCGAGGACTATCCCGAGATACGCTCGCGCAAAGAGCTCGTCAAGACTATCATGGCTAACCCTTACTTCAACGCCCTGCAGATCAAGCACGCCTATGCCGTCACCTGCCACAAAGCACAAGGCGGACAGTGGGACAACGTGTTCATCGACCCGGGCAAGGTGGCCGACGAACACCTTGGTGAGGACTTCTACCGCTGGTACTACACCGCCATCACACGTGCCAAGAAACAAGTGGTCATCATTGGGTAGTTAGACCGCTACGCTGTTAGAGGTTAGAACGCTGCGCTGTTAGACCGCTACGCTGTTAGATTTTAGACCGCTTCGCTGAAAGAACAAAGACCGCATAGCCCCTCGCCGCATGGTCTCCCCCTCCTTCCCCTGGAGGGAGGGGGTGAGGGGGCGGGAGGGATGCGATTAGACCGCTGCGCTGTTAGAACGCTGCGCTGTTAGAACCTTTCCAAAACATTACAATCTGTCGCAATTATTTGTCACTAACAAAAAATTTAACTACCTTTGCCACGCATAATGGTACACAAACGACTATCACTACAGACCTACAAACATAGGCCATCTCAGAAAAGGATAATAACAAACTAAATAACAACTGCTTATGTCAAAACAACTACATCACTTAGCAGCAGTACTCTCCGTGGTACTGCTATCGTTGTTGGTTTCTTGCAGTCCGAAGACTGACTTGAAACACATCGAGCCGGATGCAGAGTTGTCGATGGGATTAGCTCTCCCTATAGGCGATATCAGCATCACTCTCAACGATTTTCTTGGTATGGGCAATCTGAGCAACTACCTCAAGGTGGACGACGACTCCGTCCTCTACTATCAGGACACATTCTTGCTCCCCCGCGAGTTCCACAAGATCGACCTGAGTTCGTATGTGTCTAACTTAGGCACCACGCTCCCTGTGTACCCCGAGCTCCCCGCTCCTGTCCAGACTGCAGGGTATGTCGATGGCGACGGCACCACCGGCTTCGACTTCGAGTTCCCTATCACCCTGAAATTCAATGGTATCAACTCCGATACCGACAACGAGCGACTCGACAGCATGATCATCAAGACTGCTCAGTTCACCTCTACGTTCTCTGTCGAGAACACCAACATCGACTGGCAAGAGATCAAGCAGCTCGACATCGTCCTTGGCAACGCTTTCTCGCGCAAAGGAGGTAAGACCATCGCTCTGCCTATCGACGGGAGCGGCTTCTCACAACCTATCCCCATCACTATCGATGACTTCACTCTCAACCTCATGAAGGACAAGACACAACCGGTGGGCAGTTCTAACGTCTTGACCGAGACCTCTCTCGCTGTGCGCATGCGCGTAGTGCCCGCTGCAGGCAAGAGAGTAACGTTCAACACCGCCTCAGCCTTCAGCTACAACCTCACCGTCGAGTTCATGGACTACGACGCTATCTTCGGTAGGTTCACACCGGGCAAGGAGATGGCTGAAGAAGATACAGTGGTCATGGGCAAAGCATGGGCAGGATGGAACGACCTCATCTCGCTCAACCTGCCGCTCGCCGAACCCGAGATCTTCCTCCAGGTGAAGCATCACATAGGTGTGCCTCTCACTATGTACGGACGCTACCTCTGGGTGCAGTCTAACCAGACAGGACAGAAAGTGAACGCCACCTTCAACCGCGACGGCTCGAAGACACACGTCGAGATACCTATCGATGCCGTCACTCCCGAAGCCTACGCTGCCGACACCGGTGCCTACGCTTACTCCGAGTTCGTCTTCGATGAGCGCGAAGAGCACGGACACCTCGACAAGATGTTCGCTATCCGACCCGACATACTCGGTTATAAGTTCGACATCTTGCCAAACTACACCGACTATAAGCAAGCGCGCATCACCAAGAACACTAAGCTCGACATCACAGCGCTCATCACCGTGCCCCTCGTCTTCAACGAAGGTGTGGACTTCCTCATGACCGACACCGTCACCAACATCAACATCTCGCAGTTCTCTATCGACTCACTGCTCGATAAGGCTGAGTTCATCGACTCCATGAAGACAGCCAACCTCAAGCTCGTGCTCACCACCGAGAACTACATACCCTTCGACATACACGCACATGTCACCTTCATCGACTATAAGAACGACAGCATACCTCTGCAGATGAACGAGAACAACGATATCTTCATCGCCGGTCCGTCGAAAGTGATGGGTATGGATGTGGCTGAACCTACCAAGTCGATCAACACCCTCGAGCTCGACAAGCATAACCTCGAGCTGCTCTCCACCGTCAAAGCACTCCGACTCACAGCCGGACTCGGCGGCAACACCGTCAAGGTCAGACTCAAAGCATCCAACTACGTGAAGATAAAGATCGGACTCGCTTTCGATGTGGAAGCTTCGCTTAACATGGAGAAACTGCTCAACACTAACGACTCAACAAAGACTAACCAATAACGCATAGGAGACAAAGTTATGAAAACCAACAAACGCTTTTTCTTATTAGCGCTATTGGCAATAGCTTCGCTGAGCATTAGCGCACAACAGGTCAACACGCTCTATTTCCTCGAGATGTCGCCGCAACGCCATTACTTCAACCCCGCCTTGCAGCCCATCAGTAACGTGTATGTCAGCCTGCCCGTCTTAGGTTATACCTCGCTCTGGGCAGGTAACAACTCGCTCACCATGAGCGATATCGTCGTCAACAAGAACGACAAGCTCATGTGGTTCCTTAACCCCGAAGCCGGAGGTGCCGACGCTCTGCTAAAGAAGATGCGACAGTCAACACTCATCGACTTCGACGCACAGATCAACCTCCTCTCTTTCGGCTTCCGTATCAAAGAGAAAGGTTATTTCCACTTCACCCTCAACGAGAAGACCGAAGGCGGTTTGGCTCTGCCAAAAGGTCTCTTCCAGTTCGTGCTCGGTGGAGGCATGCAAGACCCTAACGCTATCAACACCACCCAGCTCAAGCAGCTCGGAGGCAACTTCAGCCTCTATAGCGAGATAGGACTGGGCTACTCACACCAGATCAACGACCAATGGACCGTCGGCGGTAAGCTCAAGTTCTTGCTCGGACAAGCCAACATGGGCATGACCAACGGACGACTCGACCTCATCTCATCGGTCGAGGAGTGGCAACTGGTGGGCGACGGCAACCTGCGTATGTCGATGCCTATCTCCGTGCCTAAGCCTAAATCCACTGAGCTCGAGGACATGGAACAGTGGGCTAAAGACCTCAAGAACATCAAGCTCGACGGAGCACTCATCAAAGATATGGTCAAGCCCTCCGGCATGGGTGGAGCTATCGACCTCGGTGTTACCTACAAGCCTATAGAGATGCTCCAGATATCGCTCGGTGTCACCGACCTCGGACTCATGCGATGGAACAAAGGTCTGCGCTATAACTACGACATCAACGGTAAGTTCGACGGTCTGCACGACCTCAATTACTCCGACCTCAAGGACAACCCAGACCAGTTAGTGGACACCGCCATAGCCCGACTCAAGGATGTGTACAAGCAGGCTATGCACCAGAGCACACTCGACTCCATGGGCTACACCCTCATGACCTCACCTAATCTCAATGTGGCTATCGATGCTAACTTCTGGGACAACCGCGTGGGCGTGGGCATCATCTCTAAGACACGCTTCTTCAACCGCCAGGTCTATGAAGAGGTAACCCTCGGTGCCTCTTTCCGACCCTGCCACTGGTTCCAGCTCGCCGCCAGCTACTCGTTCCTCAACGGACGATGGAGCAACATAGGCGCCGCTATCGGACTGACCACCTACGAAGGCGTAGGCGTCACCCTCGCTATGGACTATGTGCCGCTCTCGTATGTCAAGACCGACATGAACAACGCGTGGGGCGTACCTTATAAGACTAAGGGTGTCAACCTCGCCCTCGCTGTCAATATCGTCATCGGACACCGCCGCGACAAAGACCGCGATGGCGTCAAAGATAAGTACGACCTCTGTCCTGACACCCCGCGCGGCGTGCAGGTGGACAAAGATGGTTGTCCGCTCGACGGCGACGGCGACGGAGTGCCCGACTACCTCGACAAGTGTCCTGACACACCCGCAGAGGCTGTCGTAGCTAACGCTGTCGATGAGAATGGTTGCGAGAAAGATACCGACCACGACGGTGTACCCGACTGGCGCGATAAGTGTCCCGACACTCCGGGCATAGCCCTCGGCACTATCGACAGCGTAGGCTGCCCGAAAGATACCGACGGCGATGGTGTGCCCGACTACCTCGACCAATGTCCCGACACTCCCGCTGAAGCTGCTCAGACAGCCAACGCTATCGATGAGAACGGTTGCGAGAAAGACACCGACGGCGACGGCGTGCCCGACTGGCGTGACCGCTGCCCCGACACACCTAAGGAAGCCTCGGTCGATGAGAACGGTTGCGAGAAAGACACGGACGGCGACGGCGTGCCCGACTGGCGCGATAAGTGTCCTGACACACCTAAGGAAGCTTCGGCTGTCGTAGGTGCTATCGACGAGAACGGCTGCGAGAAAGACCTCGACCAAGACGGTGTGCCCGACTGGCGTGACCGCTGCCTCGGCTCACCCGCAGGTGTGCCCGTCGATGAGAACGGTTGCGAGCAAGACACCGACGGCGACGGCGTGCCCGACTGGCGCGACAAGTGCCCCGACACTCCCGCTGATGCCGCAAAGATAGCTAACGCTGTTGACTCAGTAGGTTGCCTCAAAGATACCGACGGCGACGGTGTGCCCGACTATATCGACGCATGCCCCACCATCGCAGGATCGAAAGATAACAAAGGCTGCCCCGAGATCAAACGAGAGATACGCAACCTGCTCAAGAAAGCTATGCAAGGTATCCAGTTCGAGACAGGTAAGGCCGACATCAAGCCTGCATCCTACCCGCTGCTCAACCAGATAGCTAACGCCTTCATCGACAACCCCACATGGCAGATCGAAGTACAAGGACATACCGACAACGTAGGTAAGGCCGACTACAACCAGACTCTCTCCGAGAACCGCGCTAAGGCAGTCAAAGACTACCTCGTCAAAGCCGGTGTACCCGAGAGCCGCATGACCAGCCACGGATATGGTCTGACAATGCCTATAGCCGACAACAAGACAGCTGCCGGCAGGAAACAGAACAGACGCGTCGAGTTCGTCATCTCCTTCGAAGAGGTAACCTACGAGACCGTCAAGACCATCGTCGAAGAGGAGAAGAAAGAGGAACCGCAGCAAGAACCTCAAACCGAACCTCAAACCGAACCTCAGACCGAACAGAAAGCTGAATAAGCTGCTCTGCTCATATATCAAAAAACAGCCACACAAACTTGTGGCTGTTTTTTTGTAGCTGCATATTTTGCCATGTCCGAACAATTTACTATCTTTGCGCGTTAAAACAAAATAAGGGCACTTCTAACAATTGCTTTAAGCAAAAGTGCCTATGTTAATTTATATTTTGGGTTGTCTAAAACGTGGAATTTTTAGATGTGCCCTTAACTCTAAACAATACTCTACTATGGGACGCGCATTTGAATATCGCAAAGCAACCAAACTAAAGAGGTGGGGACACATGGCCCGCACCTTCACCAAACTCGGAAAAGAAATAACCATAGCTGCCCGCGAAGGTGGTGCTGACCCCGACGGCAACCCGCGCCTGCGTATGCTCATCCAGCAGTGCAAACGCGAGAACATGCCTAAGGAGAACATCGAACGCGCCATCAAGAAAGCTACCGACAAATCATCGGAAGGCTACAAAGAGATCAACTACGAAGGCTACGGCCCTCACGGCATAGCTATCTTCGTGGAGACCGCTACCGACAACAACATGCGCACCGTGGCTAACATCCGCTCGTACTTCACCAAGCACGGCGGCTCGCTCGGCACACAAGGTTGTCTGCAGTTCCTCTTCGACCGCAAAGCTATGTTCACCGTCTCTCCCAAAGAGGGAGTGGACCTCGACGAGCTCGAGCTCGAGCTTATCGATTTCGGCGTGGATGAGCTCGGACAAGACGAGGACGGCAACATCATCATCTATGGCGACTTCGCACAGTACTCGCAGATACAGAAATATCTTGAGGACAACGGCTTCGACATTCAGAGCTGCGAGTTCGTTCGCATACCTAACGACTACAAAGAGCTCACCGACGAGCAACGCGAGTCGGTGCAGAAACTCATCGATCGTATCGAGGAGGATGAGGACGTACAGAATGTGTTCACCAACATGGCAGAATAAGCGATGGAACTGATAAAGAAGTACTTCCCTTCTATCACAGAGCAACAGGAGCAGCAGTTTGCTGCTCTTGGTGTTCTTTATAAGGAGTGGAACCAAAAGATCAACGTCATCAGCCGTAAGGATATCGACAACCTCTACGAGCACCATATCCTCCACTCGCTCGCTATCGCCGCCCTCATCCGTTTCCGCCCCACCACACGCGTGCTCGACATAGGCACCGGAGGAGGCTTCCCCGGCATACCACTCGCCATCATGTTCCCCGAGACGCAGTTCACACTCATCGACTCTATCGGCAAGAAGATACATGTGGCACAAGAGGTGGCTACCGCTGCAGGACTGAACAATGTGGAGTGCAAGCAGATAAGAGCCGAGGAAGAGAGAGGTGAGTATGAGTTCGCCGTCTCCAGAGCAGTCATGCCTCTCACCGAGCTCAACCGACTGCTCAGGAAGAACATCTCACACCGTCAGCTCAACGCCATGCCCAACGGACTCCTCTGCCTCAAAGGGGGCGAGCTCCAAGCCGAGATACAACCCTTCCGCCACGTAGCCGAGCTCATACCCATCAGCCGCTTCTTCACCGAAGACTACTTCAAAACCAAGCAGATAGTCTATCTCCCCGTCTAACCCGCTGCACTGTCAGACCGCTCCGCTGAAAGAGCAAAGACCGTTGCACTGAAAGACCAAAGACCGTTGCACTGAAAGAGCAAAGACCGCTCCGCTGAGAGTTTAGAGGTTAGAGTTTAGACATCCCGCCGCATGGCAACTCCCCTCCATGATAAGGAGGGGCAGGGG
>CAMHOK010000086.1 GCA_946186735.1 uncultured Bacteroidales bacterium | reverse complement strand
TCCGGTCCGACGACGATAACCGAACGAGCGGAGTAGTCCACACGTTTACCGAGGAGGTTCTGGCGGAATCGTCCTTGCTTACCTTTGAGCGAGTCGGAGAGCGACTTGAGCGGTCGGTTAGCGTCCGACTTAACGGCAGAGGACTTACGCGAGTTGTCGAGCAGTGAGTCAACAGCCTCTTGGAGCATACGTTTCTCGTTTCTGAGGATGACATCCGGAGCTTTGATCTCGATGAGTCGTTTGAGACGGTTATTACGTATGATGACACGACGATAGAGATCGTTGAGGTCGGAGGTGGCGAAGCGTCCTCCATCGAGCGGAACGAGCGGACGTAGCTCAGGAGGAGTAACAGGGATGACCTTGAGTATCATCCATTCCGGACGGTTACGGTTCTTCGAGGCACGGAACGACTCAACCACCTGCAGGCGTTTGAGTGCTTCGGTCTTACGCTGTTGCGAGCTATCTTTCTGTGCTTTGTCGCGCAGCTCGTAAGAGAGGTTGTCGAGGTCGATACGGCAGAGCATGTCATAGACGGCATCGGCACCCATCTTTGCGATGAACTTCTGCGGGTCGGTATCTTCGAGGTACTCGTTGTCTTGTGGCAGACGGCTGAGCAGCTCGTTGTACTGGTCCTCGTCGAGAAGCATGTGGTCTTCGACTATCTCTTCGCCTATCTCTTGTCCTTGAAGCACACCGCTCTGAACGACGACATACTTCTCGTAGTAGATGATAGACTCAAGCTTCTTGGTGGGCATGCCCAGCAGGTAACCCATCTTGTTAGGCAGTGAGCGGAAGTACCATATATGTGCAACGGGAACGACGAGTTGTATGTGTCCCATACGCTCGCGTCTCACCTTCTTCTCGGTTACTTCGACACCGCAGCGGTCGCAGACGATACCTTTGTAACGGATACGTTTGTACTTACCGCATGAACATTCATAGTCTTTGGTCGGACCAAATATATGCTCACAGAACAGACCATCGCGCTCGGGTTTGTATGAGCGGTAGTTGATAGTCTCGGGTTTCAAGACCTCGCCGCTTGAGAGTCGGAGGATCTCTTCGGGCGAAGCAAGACCTATTGAAATCTTGTTGAAAGCAGTGCTTTTCTTACTATTATCTTGTTTGAAAGCCATAATTCTTGTAAATTAATCGAGTTGTATACTTAGTCCTAATCCTTGCAGTTCGTGCAGCAGCACGTTGAGCGACTCGGGCAGTCCGGGTGTCGGCATCGGGTCGCCTTTGACGATAGCCTCGTAGGTACGTGCTCTACCGTTGACGTCATCAGACTTGACGGTGAGTATCTCTTGCAGCACGTTGGCAGCTCCGTGTGCCTCGAGTGCCCATACCTCCATCTCACCGAAACGTTGTCCACCGAACTGAGCTTTACCGCCGAGTGGTTGTTGAGTGATGAGGCTGTACGGACCGATGGAGCGTGCGTGCATCTTGTCGTCAACCATGTGTCCGAGTTTCATGAAGTAGGTGACTCCTACGGTAGCGGGTTGGTCGAACATCTCACCTGTGCCGCCGTCGTAGAGGTAGGTCTTACCTGCTCTTGGCAGTCCGGCTTTGTCGGTCCACTCGTTGAGGTTGTCCATGGTGCAGCCGTCGAAGATAGGCGTAGCGAACTTAACGCCGAGCTCTTTGCCGGCCCATCCGAGCACAGCCTCGAAGATCTGTCCGAGGTTCATACGCGAAGGTACGCCCAGCGGGTTGAGTACGATATCGACGGGTGTTCCGTCTTCGAGGAACGGCATGTCTTCAACATGAACGATCTTGCTGACGATACCCTTGTTACCATGGCGACCTGCCATCTTATCGCCCACGCGTATCTTACGTTTCTTAGCGATATAGACTTTAGCCATCTGCTGGATACCGTTGGGCAGCTCGTCGCCGATGGTGAGGTCATACTTCTTGCGTTTGAGCTCAGCGTCCATCTGCTTGTACTTAGCCAGGTAGTTCATGATACATTGGCGGATGAGCTGGTTCTTATGCTCGTCGGCCGTCCAGCGTTGGAGCATGACAGACTGATAGTCGATGGTCTCGAGTATCTCGCGTGTGAACTTCTTGTTCTTTCCAACCACATCGTCGCCTACTATATCCTTCACACCTTGCGAGTTCTTGCCGTCGGTGAGGATAGTGAGTTTGTCGATGAGTTGTTCGCGCAGTTGGTTAGTCTTCTCTTGGAACTCGGCATCCATCTTAGGCAGGAGGATCTTGTCCTCGGCTTTAGCCTTACGATCTTTGTTGACTCTTTGATAGAGTCGTTTATCGATGACTATACCTGAGAGTGAAGGAGTGGCTTTGAGAGATGCGTCTTTGACGTCTCCTGCTTTGTCGCCGAAGATAGCCTTCAGCAGTTTCTCTTCGGGCGAGGGGTCGCTCTCTCCCTTAGGAGTGATCTTACCGACGATGATGTCTCCGGGTTCGATGCGTGCACCGATGCGAACGATACCGTTCTCGTCGAGGTCTTTGGTAGCATCCTCGCTCACGTTAGGTATGTCGGCTGTGAACTCTTCGACTCCGCGTTTGGTCTCGCGCACCTCGAGGAGCTGCTCAACCACATGGACGGAGGTGAAGAGGTCTTCTCTGACTATACGCTCTGAGAGCACGATAGCGTCCTCGTAGTTGTAACCTTTCCAAGGGATGTATGCCACTTTGAGGTTCTTTCCGAGTGCGAGCTCACCGTTCTGAGTAGCAAAACCTTCGGTGAGTATCTGTCCGGCAACGACCTTATCGCCTTTGCGTACGATAGGACGGAGGTCGATAGTGGTGTTCTGGTTAGTCTTCTGGAACTTAGGTATCTTATACTCTTTGATGTTGCTATCGAAGGAAACGAACTCTTCCTCTTCTGAACGCTCGTAGCAGATGCGGATGGTGTCGGCATCGACATAGATGACCTCACCGTCGCCTTCGGCTTCTATTTGTGTGCGCGAGTCTTTGATGAGTTGTCCTTCTATACCTGTACCTACAATAGGTGCTTCTGAGCGGAGGAGCGGCACACCTTGACGCATCATGTTCGATCCCATGAGTGCTCGGTTGGCGTCGTCGTGCTCGAGGAAGGGAATGAGGGCTGCTGCGATAGAAGCTATCTGCGAAGGAGCTACGTCCATGAGGTTGATACGCTCGGGTTCAACAACGGGGAAGTCGGCCTCGAAACGCGCTTTGACCTTAGAGCGGATGAAGTGTCCGCGTTGGTCGAGTGGCGCGTTACCCTGTGCTACGATATTGTTCTCTTCGTCCTCAGCGGTCATATAAACGACACCTTCGTCGGAGAGGTCAACCACAGCCTCATTGACTCGACGATAAGGAGTCTCGATGAAGCCCAGGTCGTTGATCTTAGCATATATACAGAGTGAGGAGATAAGTCCGATGTTAGGTCCTTCAGGTGTCTCGATAGGGCAGAGTCGTCCGTAGTGTGTGTAGTGTACGTCACGCACCTCGAAACCTGCTCGGTCGCGGCTCAGACCGCCGGGGCCGAGTGCCGACATACGGCGTTTGTGAGTGATCTCGGCAAGCGGGTTCTGTTGGTCCATGAACTGCGAGAGTGCGTTGGTACCGAAATAGGTGTTGATGATTGACGAGATAGCCTTGGCGTTGATTAGGTCGGTAGGAGTGAAGACCTCGCTATCGCGCACATTCATGCGGTCGCGTATGGTACGTGCCATACGTGACAGACCTATGCTGAACTGGTTGTAGAGCTGTTCGCCGACGGTACGTACACGACGGTTGCTCAGGTGGTCGATATCATCAACCTCAGCGTTGGAGTTGATCAGTTTGATGAGATACTTGATGATCTCGATGATATCTTCTTTGGTGAGCACTCTGACATTTGCGTCGGTGGTGAGTCCGAGTTTGCGGTTGATACGATAACGTCCTACATTGCCCAGATCGTAACGTTTCTCTGAGAAGAAGAGGTTGGTTATCACCTCTCGAGCGGCAGCGTCGTCGGCGGGTTCGGAGTTACGCAGTTGACGATAGATATAGAGCACTGCCTCTTTCTCGGAGTTGCTGGGGTCTTTGGCAAGAGTGTTGAAGATGATGCTGTAGTCGGTGGTGTCTTGTGTCTCAGAGTGAATGAGAACGGACTTGACACCTGCTTCAACTATCTCATCGATATTCTCTTTGGTGAGCTCTGTCTCTCGCTCGATGATGACCTCGTTACGCTCGATGGTAACGACCTCACCGGTATCTTCATCCACGAAGTCTTCGGTCCATGCTTTGAGCACGCGTGCTGCCAGCTTGCGTCCGAGCACCTTCATGAGGTTCTCTTTGGTTACCTGCACCTCTTCGGCGAGGTTGAAGCACTCGAGTATGTCTTTATCACTCTCGAAGCCGATGGAACGCAGCAGTGTTGTTACGGGCAGTTTTTTCTTACGGTCGATATAAGCGTACATGACATTGTTGATGTCGGTAGCGAACTCTATCCATGATCCGCGGAAGGGAATGATACGTGCGGACTAGAGTTTTGTTCCGTTCGAGTGCATGCTCTGTCCGAAGAACACGCCCGGTGAGCGGTGCAGCTGACTTACGATGACGCGCTCTGCTCCGTTGATGACGAAAGTGCCTTTGGGTGTCATGTAAGGTATGGTACCGAGGAAGACATCTTGAATGACGGTATCGAACTCGTCGTGGTCAGGGTCGGTACAATAGAGTTTGAGGCGCACCTTCAAAGGAACGCTGTAGCTCAGACCTCTTTGTAAGCACTCTTCGATAGAATAGCGTGGAGGGTCAACGAAGTAGTCGAGGAACTCGAGGGTGAAGTTGTTTCGAACGTCATTGATAGGAAAGCTCTCGGAGAACACTCTGTAGAGACCTTCCTGACGGCGTTGTTCAGGAGAGGAGTTCAACTGGAAAAATTCATGAAACGATTTGAGCTGTATCTCGAGGAAGTCGGGATAAGGCATCTGTTTCTGAATAGAGGCGAAGTTGACTCTCTGTGTTTTGTTGTAAGAAGCCATAGAGATGGTTTGATTGAGTTGTTGTTTGTTTGAGGCAGTGTTTAGTCGGTGTTGTTTCGTTAACAGAAATTAACACTTTTTAACAATTGCCTAATATATTTATTTTATTATTTATTATCAAACGAACAGAGACGAAAAAGGTATAGAACCTTTTGGGCCCTATACCTTTTTCTTGATGAGGTATAATTATTATTTGAGTTCTACCTCAGCGCCTACCTCTTCAAGAGCTTTCTTGAGAGCTTCGGCAGCGGCTTTGTCAAGACCTTCCTTCAGTGTTGAAGGAGCGGCGTCAACCAAGTCTTTAGCCTCTTTAAGGCCGAGACCTGTTTGCTCTTTAACGGCCTTTACGACCTGAAGTTTAGCGGCACCAGCTGATTTGAGGACTACATCGAACGATGTTTTCTCTTCTACCTCAGCGGCTGCGGCTGCGGGGCCGGCAGCAACTGCTACAGCTGCAGCTGCGGGTTCGATACCATACTCGTCTTTCAAGATTTGAGCGAGCTCGTTTACTTCCTTAACTGTAAGGTTAACTAATTGTTCAGCAAAAGCTTTAAGATCTGCCATTGTTGTATTGGTTTTAAAATGTTAGTTTTACGATATTAATGTTTTGGAGTAGAGTATTATTCTCTTATTCTCCTCTTTCTCCCAGTGTTTTAAGCACACCGTGGATAGTATTGGCTCCGGATTGGAGAGCCGAAACGACGTTCTTTGCAGGCGATTGTAGCAAAGCCACGAGGTCTGCGATGAGTTCGTTTTTGGATTTGATGCTTGCCAGGAAGTCGAGTTGCTCACGTCCGACATAAACGCCTTCTTCTACGTATGCAGCTTTGAGTATTGGTTTAGCATCTTTGTTTTTCTTGTCCTTCTCAGTGAACTCTTTGATGAGCTTAGCAGGTGCGTTACCTGTTTGGCAGAGCATAAGAGCGGTATTGCCTTTCAAGCAAGCGATGAGTTCTTGGCTCATGCCGGCTTGTTCAAGAGCTTTGGCAAGAAGGGTGTTCTTAACCATGACGAGTTTGATCTCGTTCTTGAAGCATGCGCGGCGCAGGTCGCTTGTTTTTTGTGCATTGAGTCCCTCAATGTCGGTGAGGTAGAAATGCGGATACTCTGAGAGTTGACCTTTCAATTGTTCTATAATAGCACTTTTATCTTCCTTTTTCATAATCTCAAATTTTTAAGTTATTCAACAACCGATTTAGGGTCAATCTTCAGACCTTTACTCATTGTACTTGAAAGATAAATGCTCTTAATGTATGTACCCTTTGAAACGGCGGGTTTGAGCTTGACGAGAGTCAAGATAAACTCTTTAGCGTTTTCAGCTATTTTGTCAGCGGGGAACGATACTTTTCCAATTGAGGTGTGTACAATACCGAATTTATCAACCTTGAAGTCAATCTTACCTTGCTTAACTTCCTTTACGGCTTTAGCGATATCCGGAGTAACGGTTCCGCTCTTAGGGTTAGGCATGAGTCCACGGGGACCGAGGATACGACCAAGAGCACCTATTTTACCCATTATCTGAGGTTGAGTAATGATAACATCAATATCTGTCCAACCACCTTTTATCTTCTCAATATATTCATCCAGACCTACATAGTCAGCTCCTGCTTCTTTAGCGGCGGCTTCTTGGTCTGACGTGCACAATGCAAGAACTCTTACTTGCTTACCTGTTCCGTTAGGCAGCGAGACAACGCCGCGAACCATTTGGTTGGATTTGCGGGGGTCAACGCCTAAGCGGACATCGATATCAACAGATGCATCGAATTTGGTCAGGGTGATCTCTTTAACCAATTGTGATGCCTCTTCCAGTGTATAGGCTTTACCAGCTTCAATCTTCTCTAAAGCCAACTTTTGATTTTTTGTCAGTTTACTCATAGCAATTGAAGTTTAATTATTTAACGGTTATACCCATACTACGTGCTGTACCGGCTACCATCTTCATAGCGCTTTCAACGGTGAAGCAGTTGAGGTCAACCATCTTGTCGGTGGCAATCTGACGGCACTGTTCTTCGGTGATCGATGCCACTTTTTTGCGGTTAGGCTCGGCTGAACCTGACTTAACCTTAGTAGCTTCGAGCAGTTGAACGGCTACAGGAGGAGTCTTTACAACAAAATCGAAAGACTTATCTGTGTAGTAAGTAATGACAACAGGCAGTACTTTACCTGCTTTGTCTTGCGTTCTGGCATTGAACTGTTTGCAAAACTCCATAATGTTAATACCCTTAGAACCGAGGGCCGGTCCTACCGGGGGTGATGGATTTGCGGCACCACCTTTGATTTGTAACTTAATAAAGCCAGCAATTTCTTTTGCCATAGTTGTTTGTTGTTTAGTATTAATAGTTGTGTTAACTATCGAGTAGTGTTAACGGCCCGTAACATAGCCTTCTACTCCTTGTCTACTTGATTGAAAGATAGCTCAAGCGGGGTTTTACGCCCGAAGATTGTTACTTCCACCTTGATTTTTTTCTTATCGTGCATGATCTCGTCAATCACTCCGATGAAGCCGTTGAACGGTCCGTCGGTTACTTTGACGTTATCTCCGACAACATAGGGGAATTCTTCAATGATGTTTTGTCCGCTCTCGTCGATATGTCCGAGCAGTCGATTGATTTCTGTTTGTGTAACCGGCGTCGGTGTATGCGAGCGGTTAACATTGAGGAAATTAATGACATTCGGGATCTCACGCAGACGGCCGAACGACTCATCACACGGTTTACATTCTACGAGCACATAACCGGGCATAAGCAAACGCTCTTTGGAGCTGCGTTTGTTTCCTCGTTTCAGCGAGACAGTCTCCATGGGCAATAGCACTTGAGACACCAATCTGCCCAAGTCGGTTTGGACGCAGGCGTTTTCGATATACTCTTTAACTTTCTGCTCTTTACCGCTCATAGCCTTGAGGGCATACCATTTGAAGTTGTTATCTGCCATACTCAGATTTTAAAATAAACCGTAGATGAACGACATCAGTTTTTCGAAACAGAGGTCCATAAGCCACACAACGAGTGCGAGTATAAGGGAAGCGATCAATACCAGCACTGCGCTGTTGGTCAACTCCTTGCGAGTCGGCCACGTAACTTTATAAACCAACTCTGTGTAACTTGCTTTAATGCTATCCACTATCTTCATAATCGTAGATTTTATTGTCAAACATTCGCGCCAACATTGCCTTTGCTTGTTATCTTTATCAGCGGAAAAACAAACAAAGTCAATGGAAGCTATTTTGTAACAATCGGTCGAGTTTACCGACCTTAGCACGGAAGGCAGGAATCGAACCCACATTAACGGTTTTGGAGACCGCTCTCC
>CAMHOK010000085.1 GCA_946186735.1 uncultured Bacteroidales bacterium | reverse complement strand
GGGTCCCCATATAGGGCAGTAAGCCGATTGCAGGATGACGTTGAGAGTACCTGTCTCGTTAGGTCTGAGGGTCTTAGGTGTGGCGTCGGGTGCGAGATATTGTCCGTTCTCGTTGACCAGCACTTCGATGGTGATGTCGTGGTCGGTGAGGTTAGCATACTCTATCTGCTGCACAGCCTCTTTGCCTTTGTAGATGAGTCCGTAAGAGAGGGTGTTGTTCTTGAGACTGAGGTCTCCCATCTTCACGTTATAGCGGTTGACGGGTTTGGCTTGTCTTGGTATGACCTCTCCGCGGATGATTAGTTTGGTTGTGGGCTCGGAAGCGTTAGAGGAGACGGTGATGGTCTTGGTGAAGCCGCCCGGGCGTCCGTTAGGGTTGTAGGTGACGGTTATCTGTCCAGTCTGACCGGGCTCAACGGGTTCGCGAGTCCATTTGGGGGTGGTGCAGCCGCACGAGGCTCTCACATTGCTCAGTACGAGCGGAGCCATACCTTCGTTCTTAAACTCAAAGATAGTAGTTACTCTACCATCTTCCTCATGGATCTTACCAAAGTTATGCTCGTGGGTCTCGAAAGAGATGACGGGCTGTTGTGCCATTGCAGCTATTGCTACAACAAGTAAGGCACTGAGAATAAAACTTTTTTTCATTGCTTTATTATGTTTTTGTTAATTTATCGTTGGTAGGTCAGAGTGTTGGTCAGACCAGATATATGCTGTCGTGTTGTTGTCTTCAAAAATCGTGCCTAAGACGCTTGTTATTTGTCGATGCGTTGTATATAGTTGATTTCTTTTATCTGTCTTATCTCGTCGCAGAGGTTCTCTATCTCTTGTCGGTCATATACATGCAGTCGCATATTGCCGTTGAAGATGCCGTCGTGAGCAGAGATATGCAGTTCGGTGAGGTTACACTTGAAGTGTGAGCTGATGATGTCCATCACTTTCTTCATCACTCCCATCTTGTCTATCCCCTGCAGCTCGACTGACTCTTCGAAAGTGTTTATTCTGTGTGTTTTCCATTCGGCTGTGCATATACTCTTGCCGAAGCTTGACTTGAGTTTGTTGGCTTCGGGGCAGTCGCGTTTGTGCACCACGAAGGTGCCGTTTCTATCTCTGAAGGCGAGCACCTCGTCTCCGGGTATGGGGTGGCAACAAGTGGCGAGGTGATACTCGATGCCTTCGTTCTCCTCGGTGAGGATGATATGTTTGGTTTTCTTGTTGTCGGCGGTGTTCTTGTTGTCAGCAGTGTCGGTTGTCTCTTCGGTGTTGTCATTGTTCTTGTTCTTACTGCTGATGAAAGGCAGGTTCTGCCACCAACTTTTCTTCTTGCTATTGAGCAGCGAGTCGAGTGGTTGTAGGCTTAGTTGTCCTTTGCCCACTTGAAGCATGAGAGTGGCGGGTTGTCGGAGTCCGTAGTAGTTGAGCAGTCGGTGCAGCGCCATGTCGTGCACATCTTTCTTGTTGAGTCGGATGAGTTCTTCTTCGAAGAGCTGTTCGCCGAGGTGTATGAAGTTGCGGTCTTCTCTTTTGAAGTAGTTGCGCAGTCCTGTCTTGGCCTTAGCGGTGGTGACCCAACCGAGCCACTCTTTCTGCGGGTGTTGGTTGGTGGAGGTGAGTATCTCCACTTGGTCTCCGCTCTTGAGTTCGTAGCTGAGCGGTTGTAGCGAGTGGTTGACCTTAGCACCTATACAGTGTTCTCCGAGTTCGGTGTGGAGCATGAAAGCAAAATCGAGTGTGGTGGCTCCGAGCGGTAGTGTTTTTATCTCGCCGTTAGGTGTGAAGACGCATATCTCGGAGGCGAAGAGGTTGAGCTTGAAAGTGTCGAGGAAGTCCATGGCGTTGGGCTCAGGATCTTCGAGCAGGTCTTTTATTTGTCGTAGCCATCGGTCGAGCTCTGAGTCGTCGTCTTCGCCCATCTTATATTTCCAGTGAGCGGCGAGTCCTTTCTCAGCTATCTCGTGCATTCGTGTTGTTCGTATCTGCACTTCCACCCATTCGCCGTTCTGTCCCATGACGGTAACATGTAGTGCTTCGTAGCCGTTGGACTTAGGAGTGGAGAGCCAGTCTCTTATTCGCTCAGGGTGAGGCTTGTAGATCTCGGTGAGGGCAGAGTAGATCATCCAACATTGGTCTTTCTCCGACCTCTCGGTGTTAGGTGAGAAGATTATTCTGACGGCGAGCAGGTCGTACACATCTTCGAAGCGTATGTTCTTGTCGCGCATCTTTTTCCAGATGGAGTAGGGCGATTTTATTCGGGCTTCGAGTCTGTATTCGTACCCCATCTCTTCGAGCATGAGTTTGATAGGTGCTACGAACGCCTCGTAGGCTTCCATCTGTGAGTTCTTGTTGTCTGCCAGTTTTTTGGATATCTCGGCATAGATCTCGGGGTGCTCGTACTTGAAGCTGAGGTTCTCGAGCTCGGTCTTGATAGGGAAGAGTCCTAAGCGATGAGCGAGCGGAGCGTAGATATAGAGGGTCTCACCTGCTATCTTATATTGTTTCTCCACGGGCTGGAACTCGAGTGTTCGCATGTTGTGGAGTCGGTCGGCAATCTTGATGAGGATGACTCTGATGTCTTCCGACATGGTGAGAATGAGTTTTCTGAAGTTCTCGGCTTGCACGCTGGCTTGTTCGCCGAACACGCCTCCCGATATTTTGGTCAGTCCGTCCACTATACTGGCTATCTTTTGCCCGAAGAGGTTGCTGATATCTTCGGTGGTGTAGTCGGTATCTTCGACCACATCGTGCAGCAGAGCGGAGCAGATGGAGGTGGAGCCCAGACCTATCTCTTTGACCACTATCCTTGCCACGGCGAGCGGGTGCATGATATACGGTTCGCCGCTACGGCGTCTGACACCCTGGTGTGCCTGCTTGGCGAAAAGGTAGGCTTTGGTTATGATGTCTATCTTTTGGCGGTGTCGGGTCTGTGCATAGTCTGCCAGGAGCGCTTCGAACTCCTGCTCTATGAGTTGTTCTTCTTGCTCGGTAAAAGCGGTCTCGTTCTCTTTCATAGCGTCTTGAACTCAAAAAAATATGCCGTTGCTTATGCTGAGAAAAGTGTTGTTATGTCAAATGAAAACACCTCTGCAATTTGAACCGCAAAAGTATAATTTTTTTCTCGTATTTCAAAGTAGGGCGGGCTTTTTGTTGATTTTTTTGGTTTTAGTGTATGTGGTTTTGTTTATTCGAATATTTTTTTGTACTTTTGCGTGCTTTTAATGCGTTGGTCGGGCATGTTTTTTGATATTGTGTCTGACTGTCCTCCTTAAATCTATGATTTATGAAAGAAAAGAAGATAGTTACTCGTATCCATGTCTATGGTTACGATGAGTTGCCTGAAGCCGACAGGCAGTTGGTTGATTATGCCAAGCGTATGGTGGGCCATTCGTATAGTCCTTATTCTCATTTTCAGGTAGGTGCGGCGGCTCGTCTTGCGAGTGGTAAGATAGTGGGTGGAGCCAATCAGGAGAACGCGGCTTATCCGTCGGGTCTGTGTGCTGAGCGCACGGCTCTTTTCGCTGCCAATGCTCAGTATCCTGAGGAGGCTGTTGAGTCGATAGCGATTGCAGCTTTTACCGATGGTGAGTTTGTTGACGACCCTATACCTCCGTGCGGAGGATGCCGTCAGGTGATGTTAGAGACGGAGAACCGTTACGGCGGTAAGATGCGTGTGCTGCTGTACGGAAAGAAGCATGTCTTCGTCTTCGATTCCGCCACCGACCTCATGCCTCTCACTTTCCTCAAAGAAGACCTGCTGGGCGAGGAGTAGAGAACGAAGCGGTTTGCTCGGCGAGGAGTAAATTTTGCGAGTGCTTTAAGAGTGCTTTAAGATAGAATGCGAATACTGAAGCGTATAGATGCTTATCTGCTCAAGAATTTCCTTGGGCTTTTTCTGCTTACTTTTCTTATCTGTATCTTTATCCTGCTCATGCAGTTCTTGTGGATGCATGTGAAGGACTTGGTGGGTAAGGGTGTGGAAGTGAGCGTCTTGGCTGAGTTCTTTGTGTATGCCGCGGTGACGGTGGTGCCGTTAGCTCTGCCACTGGCTATCTTGTTGGCGTCGCTCATCTCGTTCAGTAACTTAGGCGAGAAGTTCGAGCTCACGGCGATGAAAGCGGCAGGTGTGTCGCTGTTCAGGATAATGCGTCCGTTAGTGGTGCTGATCTTGTTTATCTGCGTGGGTGCTTTCTTTTTCTCTAACAATGTGTTGCCTAAGTCGCAGGTGAAGTTGTGGACTCTGATTTTCTCTCTTCGTCAGAAGTCGCCGGAGTTGGACATTCCCGTAGGTGAGTTCTACGACGGCATCAGCGGTTATAACATCTATGTGGGCAAGAAGAACCACAAGACGGGTATGCTCTACGATGTCATGCTTTACGACTTGAGTGAGGGTTTTCGCCGGACCACGGTGATGGTAGCCGACTCGGCTCAGATCTATTTCACAGCCGACAACAAGTACCTCAGTCTGGTGCTTTTCAACGGTGAGTCGTTTGAGAACCTCAAGGACGGCGACGGCAAGAGCAACAAGGTGCGGAAAGGTCAGGAAGAGCAGGTGCCTTATCGTCGTGAGTCGTTCAAACGCAAAGTTATACTTATTGATTTCGATACCGACTTCACTCGTTTCGATGAGTCGGTGTTGCGCGACCAGCATGTGGCTAAGAACGCTTCGCAGTTGGTTCATTCTATTGACTCGGTGAAGGTTATTGCACACAACCGCTCTCATGACCAGAGTGCGGACATGGTGAAGAACAAGTATTTCGGTCGTGAGCGTATGCGTGAGCGTCAGTTAGACGGTGAGGAGGCCTTGTCTCGCAGGGGTAAGGTGCCTCGTGCACTCTCGTTAGACTCGCTCGTCTCCACTTTCAACAACTCTCAGCGTCAGCGCATGGTAAAGAACGCTATCGACAAAGCCAAGCAGCAAGGCGATGCTATCGAGTATAATGCGCTCTTGCTGGACGACTCGAAACGCTACATAAGGAAGCACGAGATAGAGCTGCACAGGAAGTTCACGCTGGCAGTGGCGTGCCTGATCTTCTTCTTCATTGGTGCTCCTCTTGGTGCTATCATTAGGAAAGGCGGTTTGGGAGCGCCGGTGGTCATCTCGGTGGTGATGTTCATCATCTATTATATCATCGACAACACCGGTTTTAAGATGGCTCGTGAGGCTCTGTGGCCCGTGTGGACGGGTATGTGGCTCTCTACGGCGGTGTTGCTGCCGATAGGTATCTTCCTCACTTATAAGGCTGCCACCGACTCGGCTCTGCTCAACCCCGAAGCGTGGATCAAACAATGGGAGAAACTCAAGGAGGGTTGGACAAGACTAACTAAAAGAATAAAAAAAGAAACTAAAACAAATAATCTATGAACACTATCGAAGAGGCTCTCGAAGATTTCCGTCAAGGACAGTTTGTTATTGTTGTTGACGATGAAGATCGTGAGAACGAGGGCGACTTTATCATAGCGGCGGAGAAGATCACTCCGGAGAAAGTTAATTTCATGCTTAAGAACGGTCGTGGTGTGTTGTGTGCTCCGTTGACCGAGGACAGGTGTGCTGAGTTGGAGTTGCCTCATCAGGTTGACACCAACACCTCGATGCTTGGTACACCTTTCACCGTCACTGTTGATTACTTGCCTGGTTGTACGACGGGAGTGTCCACTCACGACCGTGCTGCCACTATCCGTGCTCTTGCCGACCCCACGAGTAAGCCCACCGACTTTGGTCGTCCCGGTCATATTAACCCTTTGTATGCTCGTTCGCGCGGTGTGTTGCGTCGTGCCGGTCATACGGAGGCGGCTATCGACCTGGCACGCTTGTCGGGTCTGTATCCGGCGGCGGCTCTGATAGAGATAATGAACGAGGACGGCACGATGGCGCGTATGCCTCAGTTAGAGCAGGTGGCTAAGGAGCATAACCTCAAGCTGATCAGTATCAAAGACCTAATAGCTTATCGTCTGCGTAAGGAGTCGCTCATCGAGCGCGGTGAGACGGTTCACCTGCCCACTCAGTATGGTGAGTTCATGCTCACCGCTTTCCGCCAGGTGTCCAACGGCTTAGAGCATGTGGCGCTGGTCAAGGGCAGTTGGGAGGAGGATGAGCCGATACTCTGTCGTGTCCATTCGTCGTGTGCCACGGGCGACATCTTCGGTTCGTTGCGTTGCGAGTGCGGCGAGCAGTTGCATAAAGCCATGCAGCTCATCGAGCAGGAGGGCAAGGGCATCATCGTGTATATGAATCAAGAGGGTCGTGGTATAGGGTTGATGAACAAGATACGGGCATACAAGCTTCAGGAAGAGGGGTTAGACACGGTAGAGGCTAACGTGCACTTAGGCTTCGATCCTGACGAGCGCGACTATGGCGTTGGTGCTCAGATATTAAGGAGTATGGGTGCGCGCAAGCTCAGGTTGCTCACCAACAACCCTGTTAAGCGTATAGGCTTGGAGAGCTACGGGATAGAGATAGTGGAGAACGTGCCGATAGAAATAGAGCCCAACAAGTATAACATGCGCTATATGCAGACAAAGAAACAGAAGATGCACCACAACCTGCGCTTAGTCTGAGGTTTTGGCACGGAAATTGTTTGAAGATAAGTAGATACCTTAGCCGGCAGATTTTGGCGGCATGACTGAGGTATAGAACCGAATATTTACCCATTAAAACTCTTGGCCTATGAAATCGCGTTTTATTGCATTAGTTTTAGGACTCACCCTCCTATCCGGAGTCTCATTGCTTAGGGCTGATGAGACAATAACGGTCAGTGCTACCAATCAGGAGATATCTGACAACCTTGATCTGAAAGCAGTGGCAACATTGTTTGGTGAAGTGGAGAATCTCGAGATCTTCGAGCAGAAGCTCAACGACCCTGAGACACACCTTTCGAACCTCGATCTGAACGGTGATGGTTTGGTTGATTATATCCGTGTTGTTGAATCGACCGAAGATAAGATACATATCATCTTACTGCAGGCAGTGTTGGCCAAAGATATCTATCAGGATGTGGCTACCATCTATGTTGAGAAAGATGAGAACGAGCAAGTAACGGTGCAGGTTGTAGGTGATGAATATATCTATGGTGTTGATTATATCATCGAGCCTGTATATCTCTATACACCTCTGCTATATTCGTGGTTCTGGGGTCCGGCATGGAGGGTATGGTACTCGCCTTATTATTGGGGTTATTATCCTCACGGCTGGTATGCCTGCAACTGCTGGTTAGTTCATGATTATTGGCATTTCGTTTACGGTTACCACCATCTGCATCCTTATTGCAGTTATCGTCATCCTCGCGAGGTCTATCCGCGTTTTGCATCCGTTCGTTCGTTGGCTACGCGTCAAGATTATGCCGTTCGTCATCCTGAGAGCAGTTTCTCTACTCGTCATCGCGACACGGGTGTGAGCAACGCCAATGGTCTTCGTCGCTCGTCCTCGAGTGCGTTGCGTGGCGGTAGTGAGGTGCGCGGAGCCGTTCAAGGCAACCGCACTTTCGGTAGCAGTAACGTGCGCCAGTCGAGCTCTACTCCTGTTCGCAGTGCCGGACAGAGTGCCACCCGCGGTACTTCCTCGTCCACCACTCGTGGTGCAGGTTCGCAAGCTACTCGTGGTGCTTCACAGGCTACACGTTCGGGCAGCTCGGTATCGAGAGCCGCCTCTACCACCTCATCGCGTACGGAGTCGGTGAACTCGGTAGCTCGCACAGGCTCAGCCACTCGCTCAGGCAGCTCTGTGAGTCGTTCGAGCAGCTCTACGACACGCTCCGGCAGCTCGACCATCAGCCGTAGCTCGTCGTCCACCACCCGCGGAGCCGGCTCATCGGTGAGCCGTGGCACGAGCACCACGGTAACGCGTCCGAGCTCAAGCGCTACACGCTCGTCGAGCACCTCGACGCCTACACGTAGCAACTCGTATAACACCCGCTCATCGTCAACCACCCGCTCGTCATCGGCTACCCGCTCATCATCGGTTACCCGCTCATCATCATCGATGCCCTCGCGCTCAAGCAGCTCGTATGGCGGAGCAACACGCTCCAGCGGCTCGTATAGCGGTGGTGCCTCACGCTCCGGCGGATCGTATGGAGGCGGATCGTATGGTGGCGGCAGAAGCTCAGGCGGCTCGTCGGGAGGAGGACGCTCGTCAGGCGGAGCCACAAGAAGATAAATGCGGACCGCAAGAAGTAAAAAAGAAAGGTTGCTCTTAGGGGGCAACCTTTTTTTGTGGGGTCTATTAAACGAAAATCCCTACGGGATAACGCTTATGTTTGCACCCCACGCAATCCTATTGAACGAAAATCCCTACGGGATATAATTCATCTACCA